>NZ_JAIUIQ010000005.1:0-245347 GCF_020165735.1 Mesorhizobium sp. B283B1A | reverse complement strand
CCCCCCCCCCCCCCCCCCCCCCGCGCCCCCCCCCCCCCCCCCCCCCCCCCAGGCCCGCGCCGACGGCAAAGACGATGGCGAACACCGCGTGCACGTTGACCCCGGATGCCTGCAGCATGGCGCGGTCGTCGACGCCGGCGCGGATCATCATGCCGACGCGGGTCTTGTGCAGCATCAGCCAGAGGCCGACGCCGATGACGATCGCCGCGGCCAGCACGACGACGCGGTAGAGCGGGTAGGTGAGGAAGACCGAGGCGCCGTTGGAGCGCACCGCGGTGATGACGGGCAAGGTCAAGGCACCGTCAAGCCATTCCGGCGTGGTGATCTGGTAAGTGCCGCCGGCCCACACAGCGAGCATCAAATCGGCGGCGACGATCGAAATGCCGATCGAGACCAGGGTTTGGCGCAGATCGTCGCCTTCGAGGCGACGGAAGACGAAGACCTGCATGACGACGCCGACAATTGCCAGCACGGCGAAACCGGCTGCCACGCCGAGCAGCCAATAGCCAGTGCGGTTGGTGACCTCATAGCCGATATAGGCGCCGAGCAGATAGAGCGAGCCATGCGCGAGATTGACGTTGCGCATCAGGCCGAAGATCAGCGTGAAGCCGCTGGCAACGAGGAAATAGAGGCCGGCCAGCGTGATGCCGTTGAGGATGGCGCTGACGAAAGCCTTCTTTGAGATCAGGATCGCGTTCAGCCAATCCGGCCAGACGGCAAAGACCAGCCACGCGATGACGGCGGCAGCAAGCAGACCGACGAGGCCCCAGGCCCGCTTGCGCGTCATGCCGCCGCTGCCGCTTGAGAGCGACGACGAAGTTGGCTGGTCGAGCAGGCTCATGCAGTTAGCCGCCGGCGCTGCTCGTTCATGCGCGGCGCCTTGTGGAACTTGCCATCCTTCATGATGGCGAGGATGCGGTTCTTGTCCTGCAGGATGCGCACATCCGAGATCGGGTCGCCATCGACCAGCAGGATGTCGGCGAGATAGCCTTCCTTGATCAGGCCGAGCTCGTCGCCCATGTTCATGATCTGACCGCCATATTTGGTGCCAGCCTGGATCGCTTCCATCGGCGAGAAGCCGAGCATTTCGACGAAGGTCTGGATGTCCTTGGCATTGGTGCCCTGCGGCGTCCAGGCAAAGCCGTAGTCGCCGCCGATGCAGACGCGGATGCCGCGCCGGTGCATCTTCTTCATCGTCTCGACGCACATTTCGAGCTCGCGCTCATATTCGAGCGACAGCGGCGAGCCTGGCTTGATGCCCCATTGCTCGGCATGGCGCGCGGTGTTGATCAGCCAGGCGATGCCGGGCGCGACGAAGTGCTTGTCCTTGACCGCCTCGAGCATGTCGAGCGCTTCCTCGTCGGCGAAGGAGGCGTGGTAGATGTTCTGGATGCCGTGGCGGACGCACTGCTTGACGGAGCCGGAGGAACGCGCATGCGCCGACAGCACCTTGTTGCGGCAGCGCGCCTCGGAAGCGGCCATCGCGACCTCCTCCTCCGACATCGGCGTCTCCTCGGCGCCCATGCCGGTGATGCTCTCGCCCGACAGATTGAGCTTGATGGAATCGACGCCGTATTTGATTAGCTGGCGCACGGTGCGGCGGATTTCCTCCGGACCGGAGACGACGAGGCCGAGATTCAGCCCCTCATGCGGAATGTGCGACGGCGCGGAATCGCCAAGGCCGCCGACCGTGGTGATCTCCGGCCCTGCCGCGAGATAGCGCGGTCCGGGGAAACGACCCTGATTGATGAATTTCTTGGCGACGACATCGAGGCGCGGCTTGGCGGCGGCGGCACCCCGGCCGGCGGTAAAGCCGGCGTCGAGCACCAGCTTGGCCATCTCCATAGTGACCAGCATGTGCTCCTCGACCTCCATCATCTGGATGGGATCGATGCCGGGCGCGTTGTTCCAGGACAGATGCAGATGCGCGTCGATCATACCCGGCATCAGGGTCGCGCCCATGCCGTCGATCACCGTAGCCCCACCACCATAGGATGAAGACGAAGGCGCGCCGAAGCGCGATGAGCCCTTGGTGATCTGCTTGATGCGGTTACCCTGCACCAGTACCTCGCCGGTGTAGGGATATTCACCTGTGGCGTCGAGCACGCGCACATTGGTGAAGAGCGTGCTGCCCGAGCCGTTTGCGTTCCAGCTGTCGTCTGCCATAACAAGCCTCCCAACTTGCCGAGCGCGTAGTTCTACGCCCGATCAGAAATCCTCACCTATCAACCCGTCTCAAAAAATCGGCGAGCTTCGAGCTGCTTTCGCGCGGGCTTTCCACCGTGGCCCAGTGCCCGCACCGATCAAGCGAGGAGAATATGGCCCCCTTGATCTTGTCGGCAAGCGCCTGCCCGACCCCGGGTGGATTGACGGTGTCGGCGTCGCCGGTGACAAGCAGCGTCGGCGCCGAAATCCTTCTCGCATCGACAGCGGTTGCCTTGGCCAGCGCCTCGCAGGTGCGGGCATAGGATTCGGGATCCTGACGGGTGATGGATTCCCGCACGAAGGCGACGGCGGCCGGCGAGGTTTCCCTGGTGTGCGCCGAAATCGCATTGGCGACGATCTGGTCGGCAATGTCGGCTATGCCGCCCGAGCGCGCCAACCGGGCCCGATTGCCGAGCCCTTGCCTGGTCGCCTCGGTCGGTTCCGCCAGGGCGCCGAACAGTGCCAGGGAGGCGACGAGTGAAGGCTGCGCTGCTGCAATCTGCTGGCAAACGATGGTGCCCATCGAATGGCCGACGAAATGCGCTGATGTGACCCCCATGCCGGCCATCGCGCGAATGACGGCCTCGCTCATGCCTTCAATGGTCAGCGGTTCGATCGGGCGCGGCGAACGGCCGGAACCCGGCAGGTCGAGCCGGATGACGCGATAGCCGGAAAGTGCCGCCATCTGCGGCTGGAACATGTTGGACGTGCCGCCGAGACCATGGATCATCACCACGGCAGTGCCTTCGCCCACGACTTCCGCAACGACCTGGCCAACCGTCACCGTCGTCATTGCACATGCTCCGCAAAGCGGTTTTCCAGCGTGCCGATGCCGTCGATCTCGATGCGCACGACGTCGCCGGCCTTGAGGTATCTCGGCGGATCGAAGCCAATGCCGACACCGACCGGCGTGCCGGTGGCGATGATGTCGCCGGGCCTCAGCGTGATGCCTTGCGACAGCGTGGCGATGATGGTCGGGATGTCGAAGATCAGCAGCGATATGCGAGAATCCTGGCGCAGGTCTTCGTTGACGAAACAACGGATGCCGGCGGTCGCCAGGTCGAGCTCGTCCCTGGTCACCGCCCATGGCCCCATCGGGCAGAATGTGTCCTGCGATTTGCCGATCAGCCACTGGCTGTACTTGCCCTGCAGGTCGCGCGCGGTGACGTCGTTGACGATGGTGTAGCCCCAGACGTGGTCGAGCGCGTTTTCCCTTGAGATGCCGCGCCCGCCCTTGCCGATGATGACGGCCAGCTCCGCCTCGTAGTCGATGGCCGTCGAGACCGACGGATCGATCAGCACGCTGGCATGGTTGGCAACGACCGATTCAGGCACTTTGGAAAAGATGATCGGATGCTTCGGGATGGCACCGGCGCCGGCGCTAGAATCGAAGCCGCTGCGGGCGAACTCATGCGCATGCTCGTGATAGTTCTTGCCGACGCAGAAGATGTTGCGGCGCGGCTGCGGGATCGGCGCCTCGATCTCGACCTGCGCCAACGGGATCGGCGACAGGGTGCGCGGCATGCCGGCGCCATTGCGCTCGATCAGGGCCAGGATGCCGGATCTGGCCTGATCGACGGAAATATCGAAAGGCGCGATTGTCTCAGCATCAAGATCGACAAGACCCACGCGACGTTCGCCGGCGATCGAAAAAGTCGCGACCCGCATTCCCATCCTCCCTGAACCAATACTGAGCCAATTCTTCGCTCTTTTGTTACACGCTATCGCCGATTGGTTTAGGCCGCAAGCGGAATCTAAGCTGGTCATGCCAAAAGGAATGCGGCTGTTGCGGCCGGCTCCGCTGGGATGCCGATGACGCGGCACGGTGGACGACAGCACCGGAAACTGCTAACGATGGTTCAATATTGGATCAGATAAAAGTTGCCAGGCATGCCAAAGCTCGTCGCCAACGATATCGCCACGGCGCTGAAGAAACGGATCTCTTCCGGCGAATGGATCGAGAATGGCCGCATGCCGCCGGAGCGCGATCTGGCGAGCGAATTCGGCGTCGCGCGCAACACGGTGCGGCGCGCGGTCTCCTTCCTCGAGGATGACGGCACGGTGGTGCGGCATGTCGGGCGCGGAACGTTCCTGACCACCACCAATCCGGCGTCGATGGCGGCAGTTGTCGGCCGGATGGAAGGCACCAGTCCCGCCGACATGATGGAGATCCGGCAATTGCTGGAACCGGCAGCGGCGGCGTTCGCCGCCACCAATGCCAGCGCCATGGAACTCAACGCGGTGCGCGAGGCGCACAAGATCGCTTCGGAATCGCAGGACATGCCGACCTTCGAGCACTGGGACGCGGAGTTTCACCACCGCATGTTCGCGTGCTCGCGCAACGACTTCCTCAAGGAGATCCACAATCTGATGCGCATCCTGCGCAATCAGGCGCCATGGTTCGAAATGAAGAAGCGTTCCTTTTCGGAGGAACGCCGCGGCATCTATTGCAGCGAGCACCAGACCGTTCTCGATGCGCTGCTGCGCCGCGATCCCGAGAGCGCCAGCCAGGCCATGCTGGCGCATCTGCGAACCGTCGAGCGCAATCTGCTCGGACGGTAGCAACCGGAAATCGGGAGGCGCAGATAGCTGCGCGGCTTTCCCGGTAAAGCCGCATAGCGTTTTCCCTTGGGAATTGCGTCGAAGAAATAGCCTTCAATAGGGAAGGCCGACATAGTTCTCGGCCAGCGCCGTCGACGCCGCCCGCGAATGGACGAGATAGTCGAGCTCGGCCTCCTGGATGCGCTGGCCGAAGTCGCCGGTGTCGGGAAAACGATGCAGCATGGTCGTCATCCACCAGGAAAAGCGCACCGCCTTCCAGACCCGCGCCAGCGCCTTTTGCGAATAGGCGTCAATTCCTGCGGTTGATTTCTCGGCGTAGAAATCGCGCAGGCCGGCAAAGAGATAGCGCACGTCGCTGGCGGCGAGGTTGAGGCCCTTGGCGCCGGTCGGCGGCACGATGTGGGCGGCATCGCCGACCAGGAACAGCCGGCCGAAACGCATTGGCTCCGCAACGAAGGAACGCAGCGGCGCGATCGACTTCTCGAAGGATGGCCCGGTGACGACGCTCGCCGCCGTCCGTTCCGGCAAACGGCGGCGCAATTCGTCCCAGAAACGGTCATCCGACCACGCCTCGACACGATCGCCCTCGGGGCACTGCACATAGTAGCGGCTGCGGTGCGTCGAGCGCATTGAGCACAGCGCAAACCCTCTCTCGTGATTGGCGTAGACCAGTTCATGATCGGCCGGCGGCACTTCGGCCAGCACGCCGAGCCAGCCGAACGGATAGTGCCGCTCGAAGGTTTTGAGCGCGCTTTCGGGCACCGATTTGCGGCTGATGCCATGATAACCGTCGCAGCCGGCGATGAAGTCGCAATCGATGCGATGGCTGACGCCGTCCCTCACATAAGTGACGAAAGGTGCGGCGCCATCGAAATCGTGCGGCGCGACGTCAGCGGCCTCATAGACAGTGACGAGCCCGGCCGCCTCGCGTTTGTCCATCAGATCATGCGTCACTTCGGTCTGACCATAGACCGTGACATTCTTGCCGCCGGTTAGCCCCGAAAGGTCAATGCGGTGCAGGCGCCCGTCGAAAGCCAGCGAAATGCCTGAGTGCGACAGGCCTTCGGCATGCAAGCGCGTGGCTGCGCCCGCTTCTTCGAGCAATTCGACCGTGCCTTGTTCGAGAACCCCTGCCCGCACGCGGCCGAGGACATGCTCACGGCTGGATCGCTCAAGGATGATCGTCTCGACGCCGATGCCGGCCAGAAGCTGCCCGAGCAGCAGGCCGGAGGGTCCCGAGCCGACGATCATGACCTGGGTGCGCATTAGTGCCCGAGGCTTTCGACCTGTGCGGCCAGTTCGGCGGCAAGGCGCAGCGACGCCGCGGTTGCGACAGCCATCTGCGGCAGCAGCAGCCACTCCAGCGTCCAGGCAGCGCCTGAGCGCTCCTGCTCGTGCACCAGGGCCTGATGCATGCCGGAAAGCTGCGTGGCGTTGAAGCGGGCGAGCGCCACCAGCGCTTCGGCCTTCACCGGGTTCTGCTTGTGGGGCATGGCCGACGAGCCACCACCGCCGGAAAGCGCGATATCGGTCCCCCCTTGCGCCATCAGCGCAATATCCTGGCCGAACTTGCCGAGGCTGCCGGTCACCAGCGACAGCCAGCCGGCAAAGTCGGCGAGCGCGTCGCGCTGGCTGTGCCATTGCGGCGCGTCCGCAAGACCGAGTTTCGCGGCCAGTGCCGCGCGTACCGCCGCCCCTTTGTCACCAAGCTTTTCCAGCGTGCCGGCGGCGCCGCCGAACTGCACCACCAGCAAGCGCCTGGACTGTTCCGACAATCGCTCCTGATGCCGCTGCAGCGGCGCCCGCCACGCCGTCACGCGATGCTGCACCTGAATGGGGATCGCCGGCTGCATGCGCGTCATGCCGGTCAGCGACCTGCCCTCGAAGCGCTCCTCGAGCGATGTGAAGCGTATGACGGTCTCGGTCAGAAGCAGGCCGAGGTGCTCGACGACGGATTTCAGCCGAAGCATCAGGCCGGTATCGATCACATCCTGGCTGGTGGCGCCGAAATGCACTTTGTCGCCATGCGGTTCGCCGACCGCGGCCCTGATCTGGCGCACAAGTTCCGGCACGATGACGCCGTCCTTGGCGACGCTGGCCCGCAGCAAGGCGGTATCCGGCCGAAACGAGCCGAGCGCAGCCACGATTGCTGCCGACGCATCGCTGGTGATGATCCCGTTTTCCGCCTCCGCTTCGGCCAAGGCTCGCTCAAATTCAAGCATTGCGTCGATTTCCGCGTCGACGGAAAAGTGCCGGCTCGCCTCCTCGTCGCCGAGAAGGGCGGAAAGCAAGGGATGATCGAAGGGCGATACGGTCATGTCCTGCTGCTCCTGACCATCAGCTGTCGAAGAAGACCGTTTCCTTCTCCCCCTGGAGATGGACGTCGAATACGTAGGTGTCGCCCTGGCGCTCGGCGATCAGCGTCGGCACGCGAATGCGGTGCTCGATGCGCGCCAGGATCGGATCCTCAGCATTGGCCTTTTCCTCATCGGAAAAATAGAGCCGCGTGTGCAGGCCGAGATTGATGCCGCGCGCGACGATCCAGAGCGTGATGTGTGGCGCCATCAGGCGGCCATCGCCGAACGGCACGCGTCCCGGCTTGACCGTCTCGAAGGCGCACAGGCCGGTGTCCATGTCGGTCGGACAACGGCCCCAGCCCTGGGAATTCGGATCCGCGGCACCGCGTATCTCGGCCGGCGAATTGTAGAGCCCGTCGGCATCCGCCTGCCAGATCTCGATCAGCGCGTCCTTGAGCGGCGTGCCGGTGCCGTCGAGCACCCGGATCTTGAGACCGATGCGCTCGCCCCTGGTCTTGTCGTTGACCATGGTCGCACCGAGGTCGGTCGGATAGACACCGCCGATACCGCAGAAATTGGGCGTCAGTCCGATGTGGACGTAAGGTCCCGCGGTCTGCGAAGGGCTTTCCCTGAGCCGGTCGAGCGACTGGGCCATCAATTGCCCTCCAGCCGGTTTTCGAACAGCGAGGAACGCCGCCCACGCAGCACGATGTCGAACTTGTAGGCGCGCGCGTCGAAGGGGACCGTCGCCTGCATGTCGAGCGCGGCGATCAGCGTTTCGATGGCGGCCTTGTCGGGAATGCCGCGCGCGATCGGGCAGTGCCAGATCAGCGGATCGCCCTCGAAATACATCTGCGTGATCAGCCGCTGCGCGAAACCGTGGCCGAAGATCGAGAAATGGATGTGCGAGGGCCGCCAGTCGTTCGGGCCGTTCGGCCAGGGATAGGGGCCAGGCTTGACGGTGCGAAAGGCGTAGCCGCCATCATCGCCCGATATGGTGCGGCCGCAACCGCCGAAATTCGGGTCGAGCGGGGCCAGATAGCCGTCTTTCTTGTGGCGATAGCGGCCGCCGGCATTGGCCTGCCAGAATTCGAGCAGTGCGCCCGGCACGCCGACGCCGCGCTCGTCCAGCACCCGCCCATAGACGATGATGCGCTCGCCGATCGCGCTCTCGCCGGGCCTGGCGAAATTGTGGATCAGGTCGGCGTCGAGTTCGCCCAGCATGGCTTGACCGAATACAGGGCCCGATAGTTCCGACAGCGTGTTGTCAAAAGCAAGCAGCGCCTTCTGCGGCGAGCGCAACACAGAAGTCTTGTAGTTCGGCGTCAGCGGCGGCGGATGCCATGTCCGGTCGCGCTGGAAAAAGGCGCCGGTCTCGGGCCTCCGGCTCGATCGGGATTCAACGGGCATTGTCGGCTCCGTCCATTTCCGAAAACACGTCCTTGGCGATCTTGAAGGCACGGTTGGCGGCCGGCACGCCGGCATAGATGGCGACATGCAGGAATGCTTCGCAGATATCCTCGCGCGTGGCACCGGTGTTGGCGGTGGCGCGCACATGCATGGCGACCTCCTCATCATGGCCGAGTGCCGCCAGCAGCGCCAGCGTGACGATCGAGCGTTCGCGCTTGCTGAAGCCCGGCCGCGCCCACACCGTTCCCCAGGCCGCTTCGGTGATCAGCTCCTGGAAGGGTTGGTCGAAATCGGTGGCGGCGATCTCCGCGCGGTCGACATGCCGGTCGCCGAGCACGGAGCGGCGCACCGCAAGACCGGTGCGATACCGGGCGGCGTTGCCGGGGACTTCATCCATGGGTCTCTGCTCCAGGGGCAAGCGATGCGATAAAACCGCGGATCAGCGCGACCAGCGCCTCTGGTTGCTCGACGCAAGGAATATGTCCGGCATCGCGGATGATCTCGAAGCGCGCGCCGGGGATCAGAGCGGCCAGCGAGCGGACAAGATCGGGGGGCGTCGAGCCATCCTGGTCGCCGGCGATGCAAAGGGTGGGGACCTCGATGCGGGCCGCCGCGTCGGTGAAATCCGCGTCTCGAACCGCCTTGCAGGTCCCTATGTAACCGGCCAGAGTCTGCCGGGTCATCATGTTCCAATAGCCATCCAGCTCGGCCCCCCGCTTCGTGTGGAAAGTGGGAGTGAACCAGACTTTCAGCACGCCATCGGCAATGGCCTGGATGCCCTTGCTTTCGACCGTCGCGATGCGTGTGTTCCAGCTCTCCGCCGTGCCGATCTTGTGCGCCGTGTCGCACAGGATCATGGCCTCGACGATCTCGGGGCGCCTGGCATAGAGCCCTTGCGCGACCATGCCGCCGACCGACAGGCCGCACAGCACGACCTTCTCCAGCCCGAAATGGTCGATGAGCGCCGAGAGGTCATCGACATGATCGTCGATCGAGCTGATATCGCCGATGTCGGACAGTCCGTGGCCGCGCTTGTCATAGACCAGCAAGGGCATTTCCCCATCAAGCGCCGCGACGACATCGTCCCAGATGCGGAAGTCGGTGCCGAGCGAATTGATGAACACAATCGGAGGCGCCTTGCCGCTTGCCTCGACATATCGGTGCTGCAGCGTGATGCCGCCGATGGTGACGAATGGCACGATTTCGATCCTCCATCCCTACATTGCACAAGGCATTTGGTTCGGTAAAATGATATTTTGTGCCGTTTCATTAACTCAGGGGTTATCAGACCATGTCCGAAAGCCGCATCCGGTTTCGTCATCTGCAGGCGTTTCTGGAGGTCGCGCGACAGGGAAGCGTGGCTCGTGCCGCCGACTTCCTGCATGTCAGCGCGCCGGCGGTGACCAAGACCCTGCGCGAATTGGAAGACGCGCTCGGTGTCGCCGTTGTCGAGCGTGACGGGCGCGGCATCCGGGTCACGAGGCTTGGCGAGATCTTCCTCGGCCATGCCGGCTCGGCGATCACCGCGCTGAAGCGCGGTGTAGATTCCGTTCGCCAGGACGGTGCCATCAATCGCCATCCGATCCGTATCGGCGCGCTGCCGACGGTGTCGGCGAAGGTCATGCCGCAAGCGATGAGCCTGTTCCTGAGGGAAAAAACCGGCGCCGCGATCAAGATCGTCACCGGCGAGAACGCCGTGCTGCTGGAGCAACTGCGCACCGGCGCGCTCGACCTCGTCGTCGGACGGCTGGCCGCACCCGAGAACATGACCGGCTTCTTCTTCGAGCACCTCTACTCCGAGCCAGTGCTGTTCGTGGTGCGGGCCGGACATCCGCTGCTGGAGCCTGGGGCGGACATCTTCGCCC
This sequence comes from Mesorhizobium sp. B283B1A, assembly GCF_020165735.1. Lineage (NCBI taxonomy): Bacteria > Pseudomonadati > Pseudomonadota > Alphaproteobacteria > Hyphomicrobiales > Phyllobacteriaceae > Mesorhizobium > Mesorhizobium sp. B283B1A. The sequence goes on along the minus strand of NZ_JAIUIQ010000005.1, from coordinate 235,008 downwards.
GCCTCGACGAATTCCCGGTGCTGATGCCGACGCGGGAATCCGTCATCCGTCCCTTCGTCGATCGCCTGTTCATCACCAACGGCATGACCGCACCGGCCACCGAGATCGAAACCGTCTCGGATTCCTTCGGCCGCTCCTTCATGCGCCAGAGCAATGCGGTGTGGATCATTTCGGCCGGCGTGGTGGCCAATGAGATCGCCAGCGGCGCCTTCGTCGCCTTGCCGGTAAACACCGAGGAGACCAGGGGGCCCGTCGGGCTGACGATGCGCACAGATACTGCCCCCTCGCCCGCCTTCATCATCCTGCTGCAGACCATTCGCGAAGCGGCAAGGCAAGGCAACTGAGGTGCTGGACCGTTCAAACAAGCCCGCCAGCCGGCTGGGGTTCTGATCGGGCGGAGGCCCGTCGAGGCCGGCGTCGCGCTCAGGGCAAGCCTGCCGGATCGAGATCGAAGATACGTCCTCGGTTGAGGATGTTCATCGGGTCGAGCGCTGCCTTCAGCCGCCGCATCGTGGCGATTTCGGCGTCGCTGCGCACCAGATGCAGCCACTGTTTCTTGTCGAGGCCAATGCCGTGCTCGGCCGAAACGCCGCCGCCTGCCGCCGCCACGCCGCGATAGACAATGCCGTACGCGGCCGCCGGATCCGCGGTCATGACCTGATAGTGCAGATTGCCGTCGCCGAGATGGCCGAAGACATAGACCTCGGCGCCGGGGTCGACGGCATGGATGGCGGCGTCCGCTTCCTGTAGGAACGCGCTCATGCGCGCCAGCGGAATGCTGATATCGACGCCGATCAGGCCCTTCATCGAGAACAGGACGCGGTTGACGTCCTCCCGCACATCCCACAGCGCCCGGAATTCGCGCGGCGACTGCGACACCACCGCATCGTCGATCACGCCATCCTCGACCGCCTGCATCAGAACCGCGGCGAAGCGCTCGCCGTCGCGCTCGGGCTCGCTGCCCTGGATCTCGGCCAGCACATAGACCGGAGAGCCCGCCGGCAGCGGCGCCGGCATCGCCATGCTGGCGACCATGACATCATAGAGCGGCGCGAAGTTGACCTCATAGGCGGACAGCAGCGGGCCGAGCTTTCGCCGCAGCAGACCAAGCAAGGCGATCGCTGCATCAAGCGAGGAGAGCGCGCAGAAGCCGTTCACCTCGGACGCCGGCTTCGGATGCAACCTGAGCGCGGCGCGGGTGATGACGCCGAGCGTCCCTTCCGAGCCGATGAAGAGCTGGCCGAGGTCGTAGCCGGAATTGTCCTTGGGCAGGCCTTTCAGCGAGGTGAGCACGCTACCGTCGGCAAGCACGGCCTCCAGCCCCAGCACCTGCGCCCGGTACATGCCATAACGCAGCACGCGGATGCCGCCGGCATTGGTGGCGATGTTGCCGCCGACCGTGGCCGAACCGCGTGCGCCGATATCGACGCCGAACATCAGCCCCGCGCCGTCTGCCGCCTCTTGCCCCGCCTGCAGCGTCGCGCCCGCTTCGGCAACGATGCTGGCGGCCTGCCGGTCCGGATCGGCAAGGCTGGTCATTCGCTCCAGCGACAGCACGACCTCGCCCGGCTGCACGCGTGTGCCGCCGGCCAGCCCGGTGCGTCCACCCTGGATCACAACCGGCTGGGAGAGCTCATTGCACACGGCAAGAGCTGCCGCGACAGCTTCGGTGCCGCGCGGACGCAGCACCAGCTCGGGCAGCGCGCCGAGCTTGCCGTCGGGATCGTCGCGATAACGCTGGTCGACATCGGAGCCGGCGAGGATGCCGCCCGCGCCCAGCCGAGCGCCAAGAGCGGACAGAAGTCGTTCCGTTTCGGGCGCCATCGGGCCTAGCTGCCTGCGTGGCGAAGCGCGTCGTCCGCATGAACCAACCGGATGGCCCGATGAGTATCCTTGTCCAGCACGCTCGCCATCCTTCAATTGCGGCCCGCCGATCCTATTCGCGATCGTGTGCCGTGCAAGTGGTATCGGGCCCGCCCCAGGCGATGCTGGCATCGATCACGACAAGACGCGATCGATGCCGGAGCACTGTATCAGCTTACTGAAGCTTGGCCTGCAGGGCGTTGACGTCGTCAGTGGTCATCTCGCCATCGGTGGTCACCTTGCCGTCGACGATTTTCCACAGCCGGAACGGGCCGGTGATGTCGCCATATTTGTCGAAGGCGACCGGACCGATGACGCCTTCATAGCGGATCGACTTGCCGTCCTTGATCAGGCCGAGCGCCTTGGCGAACTCGTCTTTGCCGGCGAAGATCGGCGCGCCGGCAGGGTCGACAGCCTTGTACATCGCGTCCTTGATCTTGGCCGGATCCTCGGAACCGGCAATGGCGATGGCCAACCCGACGATGGCGCCGGCGTCATAGGAACGGTCGGCCGCCGGGTTCGACGGTTCGATGCCGGAGAACTCCTTGTAGTTCTTCATGAAGTAGTCGGTCGAGGCGGTCGGGCTGGTGCCCGACGAAGTGCCGTAGGCTTCTTTCAGATAATCGGCGCCAACGGATTCTATGAAGTCCGGGCTGTTCATGCCGTCATTGAGCAGGAATTTCTGGACGCCGCCCTGCGAAATCCAGGTGCGGGCAACCGTCGCGCCATCGACCGGCGTGCTGACAAGATAGAGGCCGTCAGGCTCGCCGGCCATCGCAGCCGTGACTTCCGAGGCATAGCTCGACTGCTTCTCGTTGTAGGGCGTGTCGGTGACGATGGTGCCGCCGAGCGCTTTGTAGGCGCGGGAGAATTCGGCCACCATGTTGACACCGAAATCGTTGTTGACGTGGATGATCGACAGCTTCTTGAAGCCCTTGTCGATGGCGTATTTGGCTGCGGCGACGCCTTGCAGCGCATCCGAGGTGATGGTGCGGAAAAAGATGCCGTTGGTCTTGCCGTCGCGGCCGAGCGCCGTCAGCGTCGGCGAGGACGAAGCCGGCGAGACCTGGACGATCTTGGCCGGCGCGGTGACCGAGGTCAGTATCGGGATCGACACCGAGGAGATGATGCCGCCGATGATGACCGGCACCTTCTTGACCTGAACCAGCTGTGTGGCGGCATCGACGGCGATGTTGCCCTGGCTCTGGCTGTCGCGCGTGTCGGTCGCCAGATCGCAGCCGCTCACGCCGCCGGCGGCATTGATGTCACGGAAGGCCATCTCGACCGACTTGGCGCCGGCCTGGCCGTATTCGCCGGCCGGGCCGGTCAGCTCCATGACGAGGCCGACGGTGATCTTGCAGTCCGCGGCCTGTGCCGCGCCCGCCATTGTTACGAGGGCAAGTGCCGTGGTGAGTTGGAGTGTCGTGTTTCTCATTGTTGTTCCCCTTGAGTTACTTGTTAAGTTACTTGGCTGTCTTTGATCTCTGGAGCCTGTTCAGCTTTCCGGCACCTGCAGCCAGGTTTCATGCAGATGTCGCCATTCGACGCCGTTGGGCGCCGATGAACTGATGGTGAAGAGGGCACTGGACTGGCGACGGCTGTGCTTGCCCGCGCGCAGCTGCGCCTCGACATAGAAGACGACGATCGTGTCCGCGTCCTGCCAGCCGGGCCGGATGTCCTCGATCGAGATGGCAAAGCCGTCGTCGCAAATGGCGCGGCTGGAGCGGACATGATCGACGACCGCGGCGCGATCGAGCACCTTGCCATCCGGCGTGACCATGCTGAGGCCGTCGCCCATGACGCGTTCGAAGCGGGCGAAGTCGACCGTGTCGGCGCGGGCGGCGACGAACCAGTCGACGAAAAAGCGATGCAAATCGATCACCTCGGCGCTGGCCCTGGAAAACAGCGTCTGGTTGATTGTGCTCATGCCCGGCCTGCATTGAGATTGTAGTGCATGATCGAGCCGTGGCGACCGTGGCGGTCGCGCTCCAGCGTGTAGACATCGCCCTCGATGCCAGGGCTTTGCGCGATGATGGCAGCGATCCGCGCCCGATCCTCGGCGTCAAGCGCGACATCCATGATTTTGGCATTGGCCAGCGCATGCGCCTGGTTGCGGGCTCCGACAATCACGGCCGCCACTTGCGGCTGCTGCAGCACCCAGGCGCTGGCGATGGTGGCGATGTCGACGCCGTGACGATCGCCGACGGCTTTCAGCGCCGCAAGCAACTGCTGAAACAGGTCCCAGCCGCCAAAGTCGTCGATGATCAGCTTGTATTTGACCAGGGATCGGTTTTCGAGCGGCGTGGCTGGCTCGGCGGCACCAAGCCATTTGTCGCTGAGGAAGCCGCCGGCCACCGAACCATAGCAGAGGAAGCTGACGCCGTTCTTCGCGGCGAGGCCAGCGAGGCTGTTCGCAGGCCGCTGGTCGAGAACCGAATATTGCAGTTGCTGGCTGACCAGCGGGATGCCGGCGGCGAGGATTTCGGCCAGCCGCGGCGTATCGAAATTGGTGATGCCGAGATTGCGCACCTTGCCTTCGCGCCGGAGCTCGTCGAGCCAGCCCATCGCCTCGACATAGCGAGGCTGCGCATAGTCCCACCAGTGGAACTGAACGAGATCGAGCCGTTCGGTCTTCAGCCGCCGCAGCGACTGGTCGACTATGCCCCTGATGTAGTCGCGGCTGATGCCGGCCAGCCGCTCGAGGTCGGGCACCAGCTTGGTGTGCACCTTCATTCGCGCCGCAACGTCCAGTCCGCGCTCGCTGGCCAGCCGCAGGCGCGCGGCGCCGATCAGTTCCTCGACACCGGTGTAGATGTCGGCGCAATCATAGGTCCAGATGCCGGCATCAAAGGTGGCGATCAGGTCGGCAATTGCTTGGCTGCGGTCGATGGCGCCGTGCCCGCCGGCCAACTGCCAGCCGCCGCGGATGACGCGCGAAATGGTGTAGCCGGGTCCGAGTTCGAAGGTCTTGGCAGTCATGTCGGGTCATTCTCCTTCGGCAGCGGCACGGCCGTGGTTGCGGCATGACTGAACCGCCGCTTGGCCAGCCTGACGATCCGCAGCCGGCTGGCGCAATTGGGATCGGGACAGGCGATCTCGGCATCCGATGTCATCCAGTCGTTGGCATGGGTCGGGCGCTGCTTTGCCGCCAGCAGAGGCAGCACGGCGGCGAGTGAATAGATCGAAAAACCCTGCCCCGCGGGCATCGACAACATCTCGCCCTTGAGCTCGAAATAATCGCCGGCCTTGGCGCCGCAATAGATCGGCTTGCCCTTGGGGACGACCGCTTCGACGCGCAGATCGAAAAGCTCGAAACTGTCGTCTGCCATGTCAGGCCTCCACCAGGCTGAAGGTGACGTCGCAGGCGCCATTGCGCCGGATGACGCCACAGGCGGCGGCGAAGTGTTCCCGCTCCTCGACTCGCACCTGCGCCACCACACTGCCGGCGAGCCAGCCGATCGGGAACAGCAGGCGCGCCCCCGGACCGTAGTAGAGACCGATGTCGAAGATCGCATTGGGATTGCCGCCCCACATGCGTGGCGGCACGTAGGACAGCACGATGTCGCCCGGCTGTGGCGTCAGCGTCGCGTTCTCGGGCGGCAAGGGTCTGGCATAGGACTGGCCATCGAGATCGGCTGATGGAACCGGACAAGAAATCTCAGGCCCCGTCCACATGGCATGGATGCCGGGGACGACGCGTGGTGCGGCGAGATACGCCATGAGAAAAGCAGCGTTTTCCGGCGCCTTTTCAGGCAGCAGCAGCGCCGTCACGGCAAGCTTCGAGCGTGGCTCGGTGATCCTGATGGAAGTCATGTCTGGTCTTTCCCGGCGGTTTGCAATTTGCTGCGCAGGAAGGTGAAGGGCCTGCTGATGTCAGCGACCAGCGATTCGCGCGCTGCCTGTGCATCCTGCGTGGCCAGGGCCGTGACGATGCGGCGGTGATACTGGGCGGTGTCGACCTCGCCGGCTTCCGAGAAGGCATAGATGGCGACACGGATGCATGGCCCCGACTGCAGCCACAGGCTCTCGATCATCGGGATCAGCACCGCCGAGCCGCAGCAGCGATAGATCTCGAAATGGAAGCTCTGGTTGAGCGTCACCTCGCGATCGACATCCTTCTTGTGTTTCAGTGCCCGCATCTCGTCCCATTCGGCCAGAATGGTCTCGATGGCGGCGATCTGGCGCGGACCCATGCGGGCGGCCGCGAGCGCGATTGCCTCGCCCTCGATCAGGATGCGGGCGCGCAACAGATCATCGATGCGCTCCAGCGTGATTGGCGGCACGCGCACCGAACGGTTGGGCAATGCCTCCAGCGCCTTTTCCGTGATCAGCCTCCCGAGCGCCTCGCGCACCGGCATGGTCGAGGTGACCAGCGCATCGGCCAGTCCGCGTATGGTCAGCACCTGGCTCGGCTCGAACAGGCCGCCGATCAGGGCGCGACGCAGCTCCGAATAGACGCGATCCTGCACGGTTTCGCGACCGACCGGCGCAAGCTGGGCAGCGATCGCCTCGTTGTTCTTTTCGATGGCAGCCTTTTGCATGGAATTCCGATCTTGGCCGGTTTTCGGCTTGCGGACGAAATTAAAGCCGAATAGCGTGATCAACGCAAGTGTGATCACAAATCAACAATCAGGAGACGGCAAAGATCGTCTTCGGCCAGAGGGTTCGATGAGCGAGGCAGCGGAACGGCAAGAGTACCGTGCACCGGTTCTGATGGCAAAGAATGTCGTCAGACGGTTCGGCGGCCTCGTCGCCGTCAACGATGTCTCGTTCGATGTCAAAGCGGGCGAAATCCTCGGCCTGATCGGCCCGAACGGCGCCGGCAAGACGACGATGTTCGATCTGCTCGCCGGCAGCCTATTGCCGACCAGCGGCGACATCCTTCTCAACGGCGCCCGCGTCTCGGGCGAAGCGGCGCATCTGCGCATCGGACGAGGCCTTGGCCGCACCTTCCAGATCCCGCGCCCACTGCCCAATCTGACGCTGATCGAAAACATCATGCTGGCGGCCCAGGGCCAGGCCGGCGAGAAGCTGCTCGCCAATTTCGTCACTCCCTGGCGGGTAGCGGCGCAGGAACGAGCGGCCAGGACCAAGGCGCTCGAACTTCTGGAACTCGTCACCCTCACCCACCTCGCGCGGGAGCCGGCGCGCGTGCTTTCCGGCGGCCAGCGCAAGCTGCTCGAACTTGCCCGCGTCATGATGGCCGACCCGGCGATCATCCTGCTCGACGAGCCGGCGGCCGGCGTCAATGCTACGCTGCTCGAAGTCATCATCGACCGCATCCGCGACATCAACAAGCGCGGCATCACCTTCCTCTTGATCGAACACAACATCGACATGGTGACGCGGCTCTGCCACCGCGTCCTGGTCATGGCGAGCGGCCAGTTGCTCAGCGAAGGCACGGCGGAAGAGGTCGCTCGCGACCCGCGCGTCATCGAGGCCTATCTCGGGGGCACGGCATGAGCGAAGCGGTCCTCGATGTCCGTAATCTCGAAGCCGGTTATGAACCAGGCGTGCCGATCGTGCGCGGCGCCTCGATCACCGTCGGCAAGGGCGAGATCGTTGTCGTGCTCGGCCCCAACGGCGCCGGCAAATCGAGCTTCATCAAGGCGATCGCCGGCCTCGTGCCGATCACCGGCGGCTCGGTTTTCCTGGACGGCAAGGACATCACCGCGGCACCCGCCCACACAATGGTGCGGCTTGGCCTAGCCTTCGTGCCGCAGACGGAAAACATCTTTCCGCTAATGTCGGTCGAGGACAATCTCAAGGTCGCCTGCGGCATTCTCGAAAGGCGCGAAATCCCTGCCCGCATCGAGGAAATGTATGCAGCCTTTCCCGACCTCGTCCGCCAGCGCCGCACGGCAGCCGGCAATCTGTCGGGCGGGCAGCGGCAGATGCTTGCCGTGGCACGGGCGCTAATCGTCCACCCCAAGGTGCTGGTGCTCGACGAGCCGTCGGCCGGCCTGTCGCCGAAATTCGTCTCCATGGTGTTCGAGATGCTGGCCGGCATCCGCAAATCCGGTGTCACCATCCTCTTGGTCGAACAGAATGCCAAGGCAGCGCTGGCCATCGGCGACCGTGCCTATGTGCTGGTCGAAGGCAAGGACCGGCACGAGGGTGTCGCCTCCGATCTGTGGAACGATCCGGTGGTGGCCGAACTCTATCTCGGCCAGCGTCCGCTCAAATCCGGAGGAGGCGCGGCATGAGTCTGCAATTTGTCGTCGACGGATTGCTGACCGGTTCGATGATCGGCCTGGGCGCCATCGGCGTGACGCTGACCTATTCGATCCTGCGCTTCTCGAACTTCGCCCATGGCGACTTCATGGCCTGGGGCACCTATGCGACGCTGGCCGTGGTCAGCGCCATCGGCGCGATGTTCGGCAAGGTGGCGCCGATCGCGCCGCTGTCGTTCGGCTGGCCGCTGATCGTCGCGCTGATTGTCGGCATGGCATTCACCGCGCTGTTGGCGCTGCTGCTCGACAAGGTGCTGTTCGCGCGGCTGCGCTCGCAAGGCCAGGCGATCATCGTGGTGATGGCAAGCTTCGGCGCCTCGATGGCGCTTAGAAGCTTGCTCGAATTCACTTTCACCTCGCGGCCGACCTATTTCAGCCGGGCGATCCAGATCGCCATGCCGGTCGGCTTCGGCATTCGCATCACGCCCGACCAGATCGCGCTGCTGTTGCTGACGGCAGTGCTCGTGCTCGGCGTGCATCTGTTGATGACGCGCACGCAGACCGGCCGCGTCATGCAGGCGCTGAGCCAGAACGCAGCACTGGCCCGCATTGTCGGCATCGACGTTGCCAGCGTGGTGCGCGTCACCTGGATCATCGGCGGGGCACTGGCCTGCGTCGCCGGCGTGATGATCGGCATTCTCGTGCAGATCCGCCCCTTCATGGGCTTCGACATGCTGCTGCCGATGTTTGCAGCCGCAATTCTCGGCGGCATCGGCAGCATCCCGGGCGCGGTGCTCGGCGGGCTGATCATCGGGCTCGCCGAAGCCGGCGCGGTGCAGCTGGTCGGCGCGGAATGGCGCGCCGCGGTCTCCTTCGTCATCCTGATGGCGGTGCTGTTCGTACGACCGATCGGCCTTTTCGGTGTGAGGGAACGCTGATGGACCTCGTCGGCTACGGCGCTTTCTTCCTGACCACCGCGCTGATCTTTTCGCTGGTCACGCTGGGGCTCAACCTGCAGTGGGGGCTGACCGGCCTGTTCAATGTCGGTCTCGCCGGCTTCGTCGCCATCGGCGCCTACACATCGGCACTGCTGACCACGCCGGACGATGCCGCGCGGCTGGGTGGCTTCGGCCTGCCGATCCTGGTTGGCTGGGCGGGTGCCATGGTCGTCGGCGGCATTGCCGCGGCGCTGACCGGCATGGCCACACTGCGCCTTCGATCGGATTATCTCGCCATCACCACATTCGGCGTCGCCGTGGTCGTGCAACTGGTCGCGCTCAATGCACAGAAGCTGACCGGCGGTCCGTTCGGCATCGGCTTCATCCCGCGCCCTTTCGGCAGCCTTGCCGAAACACCGCTGCTGTTCAACCTGTCGAACCTTGCCGTGGTCGCGGCAGTGACGCTGATTGCCTATCTCGCCCTGGAGCACCTGTCGCGCAGTCCGTGGGGACGCGTGCTGAAGGCGCTGCGCGAGGACGAGCGAGCGGCGATTTCGCTCGGCAAGAGCGCGCGCTTCTATCGTGTCCAGGCCTTTGCCGTCGGCGGCGCCATCATGGCGCTGGCCGGCGCGCTTCAGGCGCATTTCACCGGGTTCATCGCACCGGACAATTACCTGCCGATCCTGACCTTCCAGGTCTGGGTGATGCTGATCGTCGGCGGCTCCGGCAGCAATCTCGGCGCGGTGATCGGCAGCATCCTGGTGTGGGGGATTTGGGCTGGATCCGGCACGCTCACCAGCGTGCTGTTCCCGCCAGAGCAGCAGGCGCGCGCGGCCTCGCTGCAGATCGCCGCCATCGGCGTCATGCTCTGCGTGATCTTGCTGAACCGGCCGAACGGATTGCTTGGCGACAGGCCACGGCGGCCGCGCTTCGGCAAGCGAGCGAAAGCGGCCGCGGCCAAGAGCAGTTCAGGGTCATGAACGCGATGGCCCGGCAGGAGGCGCAAGGCGTTTCGCTCTGGCAGGCCGTCAGCCGAAACCATCGCCAGCGGCCGGCGCTGCAAGGCGAGCTCGTTGTCGACCTCGCCATTGTCGGCGGCGGTTTCTCGGGTCTTTCAACCGCGCTGCACGCGACCGGGAAAGGGCTCTCGGTCGCCATTCTCGAAGCCGAATTCATCGCCTGGGGCGCGACCGGCAGGAATGCCGGCTTCGTCGTGCCGAACTTCGCCAAGATGGATCCGGAAACCATCCTTGCTCATCTTGGCCCCGAGCGAGGCAAGAGACTGATCAATTTTGCCGCCGGCAGCGCCGATCTGGTGTTTGGCCTGATCAGGCAACATGGCATCGATTGCGAGGCCGTGCAGAGCGGCTGGATCCAGCCGGCGCATTCGCCCGCGGCGCTGGAAAAGGTCAAGTCCCGCGCCGAACAATGGGCGCGGCGCGGCAGGCCCGCGGTTACCTTGGACCGGCAAGATGTCGAGGCGCTGACCGGTGTGCGCGGCTATCTCGGTGGCTGGATGGATCGTTCGGGTGGCGTGCTCAACCCTGTCGCCTATGCGCGCGGCCTGGCCGATGCGGCGGAGAAGTCCGGGGCGAGGATTTTCGAACGAACACCGGTCACCTCGATCGATCGCGTGGCCGATGGCTGGACGCTGAAAACGCCGTCGGGATCGGTGCGCGCCGGCAAGGTGCTGATCGCGACCAATGCCTATGGTGCGTCGCTCAATCCGCTGCTGCAGCGAACCTATTTTCCGCTGAAGGTTTTCCAGATCGCGACTGGACCCCTGCCGCGCGAAATCCGCACATTTCTGCTGCCGGGAGGACAGGGCGTCGGCGACACCAGGCGCAATCTCTTCACCTTTCGCTTCGACGCCGACAACCGGCTGATCAGCGGCGGCATGCACATCTTGAGCGCCGGCGCCGACACGCGCGTGCCGCAGACAATCTGGCGGCGGCTCGCCAGGCATCTCGACCTGCCGCACCTGCCGCCGCTTGCCTATAGCTGGTCGGGAATGGCCGCGGTCGAACCGGATTTCCTGCCGCATCTCCTGGACCTTGGACCGGGCCTGATCGCCGGCCGCGCCTGCAACGGGCGCGGCATTGCCATGACGACGGCTATGGGCAAGGTGCTGGCCGACTGGGCCGTCGGCGCCGATGCGCGTGACCTACCGCTGCCGTTCGCGCTGCCGGCACCGATCCCGTTCCATGCCGTGCTGCGGCACGCGCCCAACATGCTTCTCGGCTGGAGCATGCTGCGCGACCGGATGGACGAGAGGGGATAGGTCGTCGACCGTGCCTGGACGCGCGGATCAGTCGGCCGTGCGCAGACTTTCGGAGAGAACCGCGGCAGCCGCCGCGATGTCTTGCTCAAGGGAGGCCCGAGCGGCCGGGCCATTGCGCTGCTCCAACGCGCCAACAATCCTGCGATGCGCCTCGTTCGACTGCGGGATGTAACGGTCGGCCTGCATCAGCAGCTTCAGATAGGGCCCGACCCGACCCCAGAGGTCCCGGATCATGTTCAACAGGATCGGCGCGCCGGCATGCTGGTAGATGGCGAAATGAAAGGCCTCGTTCAACGAGAGATACGCCCTGGCATCTCCCGCATCGATGGCGCGCTGCATGCCGGCGAGCATGGCCTGTACGTCGATCAGGCCGCTTTCGCTCATCCGCGACGCGGCCATCTCACCCGCCAGCCCTTCGACGGCGATGCGGATGCGCGTCAGTTCCTCGAAAGCGGGTGCCGACAGTAAGGGCACGATGACCGAGCGGTTGTTCTGCATTTCGAGCAGGCGCTCGGCGACGAGCCTTTGCAGCGCCTCGCGGATCGGCGTCGTCGATATGCCGAAGGTCTCGGCAAGTTTGCGGATGACCAGTGTCTGGCCCGGGCTGAAACCGCCTGAAATCAACTCCTGCTTGAGAGCGCCATAGGCGCGATCGTTCAGGGTTTGATGTTCGAGCTTCAGCATGCGCGGCCGCTCACCATTGCGACAAGGCGCGATCGAGCGTCTCGGCAAGTTGCTCGGCATTGTCCCTGGCAAACGGCAAAGGCGGCCTGATCTTCAGCACATTGCCGCGCGGGCCGCAGGACGAGATCAGCACGCCGTCCTCGCGCATGGCTTCGACGACCGCCGCTGTCTTGGTGGCGGCCAGCGCCTCGTTCCCCTCCGCCGTCAGTTCGACGCCGAAATAGAGGCCGTTGTGCCTGACGTCGGCGACCATGCCGTGCCGACTCTGCAGCGCGCGCAGCAGCTCCCCGGTGTAGGCGCCGACATTGCGCGCGTTCTCGATCAGCCCCTCGCCTTCGATCACGTCGAGCACGGCGATACCGACGGCGGCCGCCACCGGATTGCCGCCGAACGTGTTGAAGTAACCGGTGTTCGAGCCGAAGGATGCGACAAGCTGCGGCCGCACGATCACCGCGCCCATCGGATGCCCGTCGCCGATCGGCTTGCCCATGGTGACGATATCGGGCTCGATGCCGTAATTGGCGAAGCCCCACATGCCCTGGCCGAGCCGGCCGAAGCCCGACTGGACTTCATCGGCAATGACGATGCCGCCGGCCTTCCTGACGTGATCCGCCGCCTCGCGCATGACAGCCGCATCGGGGAAGAAAATGCCGTCGCTGGAGAAGGCCGAGTCGAGAAGCAGTGCCGCCGGACGGATGTTTTGCGCACGCATATTCTCGATGGCGGCGGCGACATTTTTGGCGAAATCGCGCGCGGCGCGGCCATGGTCGCGAAACGTGTCCGGCGCTGCCACGGTCCGATGCTGCGCGGGCACGCCCTTTGCCCCGACCGCCGCCGGCGATAGCTGCGCGGTGGCGATCGTGGCGCCGTGATAGGCGAAGTCGGTGATGATGACGCCGGTGCCACCGCTGGAATGTTGGGCAATACGGATGGCGAGATCGTTGGCCTCGCTGCCGGTGCAGGTGAACAAGGCGTGCCCGAGATGGGCCGGAAGCATGCCGAGCAGTTTTTCAGCGTAGTCGAGGATGATCTCGCTGAGATAGCGCGTGTGGGTGTTGAGCGTGGCAGCCTGCCCCGACAGCGCCTCGACGACACGTGGATGGCAGTGTCCGATCGAAGCGACATTGTTGTAGGCATCGAGGAATTTGCGGCCCTGCGCATCATAGAGCCAGACGCCGCTGCCGCGCACGAGATGGATCGGGTTGCGGTAGAAGGCGCGGTAGGTCGGGCCAAGCAATCTGGCGCGACGTTCGAGCAACGCGCGCTCTTGCGCCGAAGCGCCGGCATCGGCGGAGGCATCGGCGGGCGAGGACTGGGACACGAGCGTCTACTCCGGATTGGAATGGTCGGTGAAATAGCGGCGGGCCTCAGTGGACGACAGCCCGTCCAGCCGTTCGAGCGACGCCCAGACCTCGGTGATGAGGCGCAGCACATAGTCGCGCTTGGCCGGGAATCGTTCCGCCTGCCAGCTGGCGATGTTGGCAATCAGCGCAAGGCGCGCACGGATCAGATCGAAAAGAATGCCGATCTCTTCAGTTTCCAGCCGCTGCACTGATTGATAACCGGCGACGAAGCGCGCCGCGGGTGCCAGCGGGTGACCTTCCGCCGGCCAGCGGTAGACGGCGCCGATGGCGAGATCGCAGATCAGCGGCGAATGGATCATGTCGCCGAAATCGAGAATGCCTCTGACGACCTCCGGCCGCGAAGCGTCCATCACCACATTGTAGGAATTCATGTCGTTGTGGACGATCTGCGCAGGCAGGCTTGGAATGACCGGCGCCGCATGCTCCTCGAAGGCGTCGATGACGCGCTCGACCATGGCCCGGTGGCGCGCATCGGGGATATGCGCCAGCATCGGCCGGGTCTTGGCGACCTTGCGGATATCCCAGAGCAAGTCGCTGCCGGCCGCCGGATGGAAGAAACCGCGCAGTGCGCGGCCAAGCCGCGCCAGAAAGATGCCGAGATTGCGATCCTGCGCCGCTGAGGTCGGTGAGCGCGAAAGCAGTTGACCGGGCAGATAGGTGACCAGCCGGACGATGCGCGGCGCGGATCCGCCGACGCTGATCGCAAATTGCGCTTCGCCCTCGAGGCTTTTGCGCACCGAGGGGACCGGCAAGGTCGGGTCGACCGCAAGAATGTGGTCGAGTGCCTTGTTCTGGAAATCGGTGAAGCCGGCCTCCTCCGCCGGATGGGAAAACTTGAGGACGAACTCGCCCTCGCCGTCGGTCTGGATGTGGAAATTGTGATCGCGTTCGCCGGGCAACGGACGCGCGCTGCCGGTGATGCCGTAGTGCCGGCGCAAGATGGCAAGCGCGTCTGCGGTGGAAACATCCGGCGCATCCTCGGCGAGCGTTTCGCCGAATGCATCGGGTGCGGCCGCGTTCATGATCTCACCTTCGGATCGATCGGCTCAAGACCGCACCAGTCGGCGATGAACAAGGCAATCGTCTGGGTAACTTTGCGCACCGAGTCCAGATCGACGGCCTCGTCATAGCCATGCGGCATGCGGCAGATCGGACCATAGACGATCGCCGGCGTGTCGGCATAGAGGCCGAAGAAGCGTGCATCCGTTGTCGCCGAGGTGACGTGCTCGGTCAGCGGCTCGCCCCACACGGCGCTATGGCTGCGGCGCAGCACGGCTTCCATCTCGTCGGCGCCTTCCAGCACATAGCCTTCGGCCATGAAGCCGTTGTAGGTCATCCTGGGCGGGCGGTTGGCGAGGAACGGATCGGCACGGGCCGCATCGGCGATGCAGGCTTCGAGCTCGGCCCTGGCTTCTTCAAGCTTCTGGCCGGGATAGGTGGCGACCCGCATCTCGAAGACGCAGCGCGCCGGGACGCTCGATGTCCACTCGCCGCCTTCGATCTTGCCGAGATTGAAGCGGATCGGATGTGGATGACCGCGGAAATGCGGATCATCGACCTTGCGCGCGTTCCAGACGATTTCGAGCTGCTTCAGCGCCTGAATGATAAGGAATGCCTTTTCGATGGCATTGGCGCCAGCGGAAAAGGCCCCCGACGCATGCTGCGGATCGCCGTCGACCTCGACCCTGAACCAGATCGGTCCGACCTGCGCCCGCATCAGCCTGGGCTCCAGCGGTTCGGGTATGAAAGCGGCGTCGGCGCGGTAGCCGCGCTGCAGGCAGGCGAGCGCGCCATTGCCGGTACATTCCTCCTCGACCACCGACTGCAGGAATAATTTCGCGGCCGGCTGGTAGCCGAGGCTGCGCAAGGCGGCCAGCGCGTAGAGACAGGCCGACAGGCCAGCCTTCATGTCGCCGGCGCCCCGACCATGCATCCAGCCATCCTCAATCGCCGGATCGTAGGGATCGCGCAGCCAGCGGTCGAGCGGTCCCGTCGGCACCACGTCGATATGTCCGTTGAGGATCAGAGAGCGACCGGTCGCGTTTCGTGGCGTGTGGGTGGCGACGACATTGAAGGCGTCGTCATACGAAACCGCAACCGGTGAAAAACCCGGCAGGTCGCGAATAGCATCGACATCGACACGCCACATGTCGACCTCGTAGCCATCGGCCTCATAGGCGGCCGCCATGAACGATTGGGCGGCATGTTCCTCGCCGCGCTGCGAAGGAAAGCGCACGAGATCCTGCAGAAACGCGGTCTGCCGGGCGAAGCCCTCGTCGACCGCGCCCAGAATGGCCTCGTCCGAAATTCGCTCAGGCATTATATTCCGCTTTCATCTGAATGGTGTATCATATCTCATATACCGTCTCTCGCAAATGCAAGAGACTGGTGGGGCAAACTTATGACCCACAGGCCGAAACACTTGGCAGGTGAGCGCGGAATTGGCATCAGCTTAGCGCATGCCGGCAAAGCCGCGCGGCGAAAGATCGAGGGCAGATGCTGGTTACCGAAGGCACATTGCCGGATGAAGTCACCGACCTCTCGGCCGGTTACCGGCGCGTGCCGGCCGGCAGGATCATCAATGCGGTGACGTGGATGGAGGCGCGCGCGCCGGTGCCGGGACTTGCCCAACCGCTGGCCATGACCCGGATCACCGAGCCCGACTGCGCCTCCTACCGCGCGATCTTCCTGGAGATCGGGGCTCCCTGGCTCTGGGATCGCGCCGCCGAAATGTCGGATCCCGAAATCGCCGCGCAATTCGCCGACCCACGCCACCATCTCTATTACGGCCATGATGAAGACGGCGGCCATGTCGGCATGGTCGAATTCCGCGTGGCCGACGATGACGAGATCGAGATCACCTATTTCGGCCTGTTCCCCTCCTTGACCGGCCGAGGCTTCGGCAAGCGACTGATGGCCGGCGCACTCGATCAGGCATGGCGCCTCGCCCCCGGCCGCGTCTGGCTGCACACCAGCAGTTTCGATCACCACAGCGTCATCGGTTTCTACCGCGCTTGCGGGTTCGAGCCCTATGCGGCCGGTTTCGAAATCACCGACGATCCCCGGATCAAGGGAACCCTGCCGCGCGAAGCGGCCCCGCAAATCCCGTTGATCGAAACGGAATGGGTGCCCGGCGCCAGATGAGACAGCCTCCGCAACCCGCCAGCCAGGCATCGCCGCATCATCGCCGGTGGGTGCGGCGCGAGAGCATCCTGTCAAGGCTGGAGCGGCATGTCGGCATGCGCATCGTGCTGTTCGCCGCGCCCGCCGGCTTCGGCAAGTCGACAACGATGGCGCAATGGGCCGCGGAACTCGCGCGCCACGGCCGGTTGACCGCATGGCTGTCCTGCGAGGCGACGGACAATGACGAAGGCGCCTTCCTGTCGCATCTGGTGGGGGCGCTGCGCCACCTCGTCCAGAACCCGGCCGAGCTCGACCTCGCCTTCCAGTCGAGCCCGATCCCGCAGCTCGAGGTGGTGCTCTCTGCACTTGTCGCGGGTTTTGCGGCGCGCGACGCGGAGATCACGCTGTTTTTCGACGACTACCACGTCATCGAAACGGAGGCGGTGAAGCGTTTCATGGAGCGCCTGACGCGGCAGGCGCCCGCCAACGTCGCCTTCGTCATCGGTTCGCGCAACCTGCCCGACCTGCAGCTCGGCAAACTCAGGGTGCTTGGCGACGTTTTCGAAATCGGCCCGGACGATTTGCGCTTCGCCTCGTCCGAAGCCGAAGCCTTCTTCAACGACAAGCTGGGCCTGAGCGTCAGCAGCGATACCGTCGAGGCCTTGTGCTCGCGGACCGAAGGTTGGGCCGCCGGCCTGCAACTCGCCTCGCTGTCGCTCAGTGCCGCGCATGCGCCCGAAACCGTCATCGGCAATTTCACCGGCGCCAACCGTAACGTCGCCGACTTCCTGATGGGCGAAGTCTTCCTCGGGCTGCCGCCGGCCCTGGCGAAGTTTCTGCTCCACAGTTCGATCTTCGAGCGCTTCAGCGCCGAAGGCTGCCGGGCAGTCTTGCGCGTGGCGGACGCGGAGGCCGATATCGCCGAGATCGAGACCCGCAATCTCTTTCTCGTGCCGCTCGACGAGGAGCAACGCTGGTTCCGCTACCATCACCTGTTCCGCGACTTTCTCAGTCGTGAAATGGAACGGCGCGCGCCCGAGATGATCGCACCGCTGCACCTGGCCGCCGCCGAATGGTTCGGCGAACGCAAGATGCTGACCGAGGCGATCGGGCATGCGCTTGCCGCCGGCGACCAGGCCCGCGCGGCGGTGTTCATCGAGAACAATGCGCTCGAGCTCATCGCCCAGTGCCAGCTGCTTTATGTGCGCCAGTTGCTGGCGCTGCTGCCGAGAAAACTGGTCGACCAGCGCATCCGGCTGCAACTCGTCGCGTTGTGGCTGGCGGTGCACTCAAGCCAGCCCGAGATTGCCCAGCAGACGCTCGCCAATGCGCGCAAGCTGATCGAGACCGGCCCGACGGACGGCAAGGATCCGGGCACGCTGACCGGCACCACGATCGAGGCCGAAATCGCAGTCCTGGATGCCGCCGTGCACAGCACGCTGGAACGGTTCGAGGACGCACGCGACACCGCCTTGGCCGCCCTGCGCGTCATCGCGCCCGATGCCTGGTTCATGGAAGGCGCGACGGCCAATGTCATCGGCTACAATCTCTACGCACTGGGCGACCTCGAGGGCGCGCGTGCGGCAGCGGACGCCGCGCGCAAGGCGCATGAGCGAAGCGGCAGCCTGCTCGGCGTCACCATCGCCAATTGCTACATGGCGGTGATCGAACGCTCGGCCGGCCGCCTGCCCGCCGCCGAACGGCTGCTGCGCAACACGATCATCGAGGCCAGGACTCGGATCGGCGCCAACTCCTATGCCGAGGCCCTTGCCGGAACGCTGCTTGCCGAACTCGCCTACGAGACCAACGCCTCCGGCGAGGCACTGACGCTGGTCGAGAATCTCGGACCGCTGATCGAGGGCGCCGCGGTCATCGTCTATCCCCTCGCCAGCGTGCCGACCTATGCCCGCGTGCTGCAGTTGACCGGTCGCGCAGACGCAGCGCTCGACATGCTGGAGCGCGTCTACCAGCGTGTGCGCGGCTCCGTCTATCGCCGCCTCGCGTCGGTATTGGTGCATGACCGTATCCGGCTGCTGCTCGACCAGAACCGCGTCGTCGAGGCCCGCGCGCTGCTGAGTGAGCATCGCCGCGAAAGCGCCGAAACCGCGCCGACTCTCGCCAACGAATTTGAGTTCTTCGCCGAGGGCCGGCTGCTTACCGCGGAGAAATCCCACGCAGCGGCGGCGGCGATTTTCGACGCGTTGCTGGAGCGAACGAAAAACAGCGGACGCATGCGCCGCCACATCCTGGCGCTGATCCTGCGCGCCAAGACCGCCGTCCATGACCAGCGCGAGACCGACCGTCACCTCCTCGAAGCGCTGCGCCTTGCACAGCCCTCCGGCTTCATCCGCTCCTTCGTCGACGAGGGCAGGCCCGTTGTGGAAGGGTTGATGCGGCTGCGCGCCGCGCAGGCAAAGACCGACCCTGCCCTGTCGGCCTATGCAACGCGCATCATCGACGCGGCACAGACGATGCCCGTGGCGACACGCAAGCCGGCAGCACCGACGGCCGAAAAAGAACAGCTCACCCAGCGCGAGGCCGAACTGCTGCGCTGCCTGTCTGAAGGCATGTCCAACCGCGATATCGCGGGTGCGCTATCGGTGAGCGAGACGACGGTGAAATGGCATTTGAAGAACATTTTCGGCAAGCTGTCGGTGTCGAACCGCGTGCAGGCGGTGCGCGCGGCGCAGGCGGCCGCGGACCTCCGTCCCCCTCCGAAAGGAGGGGCATGAACATCTGGTGCAGCCCCCTCTTTGGGGTCGGGCCATGGGATCGTTAGCCTGCTAGCGTCGTCCTGCTCCTAGAGGACGATTGCCTATGGCGACAGGTTATGTTTTTCACGAACAGCTGATGTGGCATGACACCGGCTCCAGCGCCGACATGATGCCACCCGGCCGTTTCGTGGAGCCCGGCCGGCACCTTGAATCGCCTGGATCGAAGCGCCGGCTGAACAACCTGATCCAGGTCAGCGGCTTGGCACGCCATCTGGTGCCGATCCTCGCCGAGCCGGTGACAATCGAGGATCTGCTGCGCGTGCACACGCAGCGCCATGTCGACGACATCAGGATGCTCAGCGAGCGCGGTTCCGGTTTCGCCGGCCCGCAGGCGCCGATCGGCCTCAACAGTTTCGACATCGCGCTCCTGTCCGCCGGCACCACCTATGCGGCGATGCGCGCGGTGCTGACCGGCCGCGTCGACAACGCCTATGCGCTGGCGCGGCCGCCAGGGCACCATGCCGAGCCCGACCAAGCGATGGGCAACTGCCTGTTTTCCAACATCGGCGTGTCGGTGCGCCGGCTGCAGCATGAGGGCTTGCTTGGTCGCGCGGCGATAGTCGACTGGGACGTTCATCACGGCAACGGCACCGAGACGGTGTTCTATTCCGATCCGTCGGTGCTCACCATTTCCCTGCACCAGGACAATCTCTACCCGACCGGGCGCGGCGCGCTGGCCGACAATGGCAAGGGCGCCGGCGAAGGCTATAACATCAACATCCCCCTGCCCGCCGGCAGCGGCACGGGCGCCTATGAGGCGAGCTTCGATCGCGTCGTGGCGCCGGCGCTACGCGCCTTCAAGCCTGACCTCGTGATCGTCGCCTCCGGCTTCGATGCGTCGGGATTCGATCCGCTCGGCCGCATGATGCTCAACAGCGAATGCTTCCGGCGCCTTGCCGCGCGCATGGTGGCCCTGGCCGCCGAGACGTCGGACGGACGCCTGATGATGACCCATGAAGGCGGTTACTCCGAGGGCTATGTGCCGTTCTGCGGTCACGCCGTCATCGAGACGTTGGCCAATCACCGGACCGAAGTGGTCGATCCGCTGTCGGACCATATCGACGAATGGGCCGGGCAGGAATTGCAGCCGCACCAGGCTGCGGTGATCGACGCCGCCGAGAGCCTGCTTTCCGGCCTGCGTCAACGCCTCGCAAGTGCTGCCTGACGCGATGGATTTCCTGATCACCACCCTCCTCAACGCGCTGACGCTGATCAGTATCCTGATGCTGGTCGGGCTCGGGCTGGCGATCAGCTTCGGCCTGATGAACGTGACCAATCTGGCGCATGGCGAGTTCGTCACCGTCGGAGCCTTCGCGGTCTATTTCGTTCAGAGCATCGGCGGTTCCTTCTGGCTGGGGCTCGCCGCCGCGCCCGTTGCCGGCGCGGTGGTCGGCTGCATCCTGGAATTCGCCATCATTCGCCATCTCTACTCGCGACCGGTGTCGACCGTGCTTGCCACGTGGGGCGTCAGCCTGATCCTGCAACAAGGCATGGAACTGACCTTCGGTCTCGGCGCCAAGCCGGTGACGCCCCCGATCGAGGGCACGTTCGACCTTTTCTTCACCGTCTATCCGGCCTACCGGCTGGTCCTCATTGCCATCGCCATGCTGACCCTGCTCGGCGTCGTGCTGCTGATTGGCCGAACATCGTTCGGGCTCGACATCCGCACCGTCATCCAGAACCGGGAGATGGCTGAGGGCGTCGGCATCAACACGCGGCGCACCTACGCCATCGCCTTTACCTTCGGCGCGGCCATCGCCGGGCTCGCCGGCGGATTGGTCGCACCGCTGGCGATCGTGCTGCCGCAGATGGGGGTGAACTATCTCGCCAACGCGTTCTTTGTGGTCATCGTCGGCGGCGTCGGCTCGATCGGCGGCCTCGTCGCCGGCAGCGTCTTCGTCGGCGGGCTGACCAGCATCCTCAACTACCAGATCTCGCCATCCCTGGCGCAGGCGATCGTGCTGCTGGCGGCCATCGTCGCCGTGCGGCTGCGGCCCAACGGCCTGTTCAACGGAGCTTCGCGATGATCGCCCGCGATCGCAACTGGCTGCTGATCTTCGCCGTCTGTGTGGTGCTCGCGGTTCTCTATCCGCTCTTCGCCGACGGCTATCAGCTGACGGTGATCCGCGACGCGCTGATCTTCGGTCTGTTCGCGGCGAGCCTCGACTTCTTCTGGGGCCGCACCGGCATCTTGTGCTTTGGCCACGCCGCCTTCTTCGGCATCGGCGGCTACATCATGGCGCTGATCACGCTCAACGACGCCATCGCCTTCGGCAGCCTGCTCGGCATCATGGGCGCGGTGGCAGGGGCAGCCTTCGTCGCGGCCATCATCGGTTACTTCCTGTTCTTCGGCGGCATACGCGGCAGCTACTTCACCATCGTCACGCTGGCGATGGGTGTCATCTGCCAGCAAGCCGCCGTCTCCTGGAGTTCCGTCACCGGCGGCGACAGCGGCTTGATCGGCATCCCGCCGATTGAATTCGATGTTGGCGGGATGCATCTCGATCTCAGCCAGGACCTGCCCTCCTATGTCTTCGTCTCGGCCATCGTCGCTGTGGTGGTGCTGGCGCTGTGGTCGATCGGACGTGGCCGCTGGGGCACGGTGCTGACCGCCATCCAGGACAATGAAGTCCGGGCAGCAGCGCTCGGCCACAACGCACCGCTGCGGCTGCTCGTCACCTTCGTCCTGTCCGCCGCAATCGCCGGGCTTGCCGGTGCGCTCTATGTCCGCATGGCCGGGCTGGTGGCGCCCGATCTTTCCGGACTGCTGCTGTCGACCGAAGTCATCGTCTGGGTGGCGGTCGGCGGGCGCGGCACGTTGCTCGGTCCCGTGCTGGGCGCGATCTT
The DNA here is from genome assembly GCF_020165735.1 of Mesorhizobium sp. B283B1A. Classification (NCBI taxonomy): domain Bacteria; kingdom Pseudomonadati; phylum Pseudomonadota; class Alphaproteobacteria; order Hyphomicrobiales; family Phyllobacteriaceae; genus Mesorhizobium; species Mesorhizobium sp. B283B1A. The sequence continues at coordinate 212,961 of NZ_JAIUIQ010000005.1, read as the reverse complement.
CATCCAGCGTGCGCAGCAGACGATCTCCAGCTTCAACCCGAGCCTATGGCCGCTGCTGCTCGGCTGCGTCTTCGTCATCATCGTCTTCGTCCTGCCGGACGGTATCCTGTCTGTTTACTCGCGGTTGAAGAGCCTGTTCGAGGGCCGGAGGCGCGTGCAATGAGCGATGTCCTGCTCCAGGCCGAAAATGTCGGCATCCGCTTCGGCGGCTTGCAGGCACTGGAAGGATTGAACCTGACGGTGCGCGACAAGGAGCTCCGCTGCATCATCGGGCCGAACGGCGCCGGGAAGAGCACCTTCCTCAATGTGCTGACCGGCACGCTTCGCCCGACCAGCGGCAGCGTGCGATTCCTCGGTCACGACATTGCCGGTCTGCCGCTGCACCGCATCGCCAGGCTCGGCATCGCCCGCAAGTTTCAGATCCCGTCGGTCTTTCCGAGCCTCTCGGTCGAAGACAATCTGAAGGTGGCACGGTGGGGGGTACCCTCGCCGGTTCGCCCGGTCAGTGAGTTGCTGGAACTGGTGGCGCTCGGCGATAGCGCCGCGAGGCTGGCGGGCGAACTGGCGCATGGCCAGAAGCAATGGCTGGAGATCGGCATGGCCCTGGCGATCGAGCCAAGATTGCTGCTGCTCGACGAGCCGACCGCGGGCATGACACCGCAGGAAACCTTGGCAACCGCCGAGATGCTGCTGCGGCTGAAGGGCGAATTCTCGATCGTCGCCGTCGAACACGACATTCGCTTCGTGCGGGCGCTGAACTGCGAGACGCTGGTGCTGCATCAAGGGCGTCGGCTGCGCAGCGGTCCTTTCCACGACATCGAGACCGACGAAATGGTCCGCGACGTCTATCTGGGGAGGCGCTGACCATGCTGCGGACACTTGCCGTCTCGGCCGGCTATGGCCTGCTTCCGGTGCTGAACGGCATCGATATCAGCGTCTCGCCTGGCGAAGTTGTCGGCCTGCTCGGCCGTAACGGCGCCGGCAAGACGACGCTGCTGCGCGTCATCGCCGGCGGCCTGAAGGCGAGCGGCGGCGCCGTGGTGCTCGGCGACCAGGATCTCACCAACGCGCCGGCCTTTCGCAGGGCACGGGCAGGCATCGCCCACGTGCCGCAGGGGCGTGGCATTTTCAACCAGCTGACCGTACGGCAAAACCTGGAAGTCGGCACGCGTGCCGCCAGGGATCGTGGCAACGGCAGCATTCCGGCCGATATCTTCGGCTATTTTCCGATCCTACGCGAACGCGAGGCGCAAATCGCCGGCACGCTGTCGGGCGGTCAGCAGCAGATGCTGGCGATCGGCCGGGCGCTATGCGGCCTGCCCTCGGTGCTGCTGCTCGACGAACCTTCGGAAGGCATCCAGCCGAACATCGTACAAGCCATCGCCGAGCTGGTGCCGCGCATCGCGCGCGAACGCGGCATCGCGATCGTGCTGGTCGAGCAGAATCTCGATCTCGTTCTGAAGGCGGCGGACCGCTGCCTGGTGATGGAAAAGGGCAGGATCGTGCATGAGGGCACGCCGCAAGCGTTCGCCGACGAGACCCTGCTGAAGGATTTGTTGGCTCTGTAAAGGCGCGCCTGATGCGCGCCCAAGATTTTGTTGGCTTTGTAAAGCGTGCATGGGGCGCGCCTGGACTGGAAGGGAACATAACAATGATAAGCAGAAGAACGATCCTGAAATCCGGCGGGGCTGCCGCCGCGCTGGCCATGGTCGGCGCGCCGTCGATCCTGCGCGCCGCCGACACCGTCAAGGTCGGCCTGTCGATCCCGATCACCGGCCTGCAGGCGATCCTCGGCGAGACGCTGCTCAATTGCTACAAGCTCGCCGCGGCCGAGCTCAACGCCGCCAACGGCATTGGCGGCCGCCAGGTCGAGCTGTTCATCGAGGACAACCAGACCACGACCAAGGGGGCCATCGACAAGGCGCGCAAGCTCCTCAACGAAGACAAGGTCGATGTGATCATGGGCACGATCATTTCGCCGGAGCGAAGTGCTACGCTTTCGGTGACCTCGAAGGCCAAGAAGCTGTTCTTCTATCCGACCAATTTCGAAGGTGGCGAATGCAACCGCTACTTCGTCGCCACCGGCCCGATCCCGATGCAGCAGGTCGACCCGATGATGCCGTGGGTGGCCGAGAATCTCGGCAAGACCATCTACGTCATGGCCTCCGACTATGCCTGGCCGCAGAAGATGACCGAGGCGATCACGGCGGCCTATGAGAAGGCCGGCGGCAAGATCATCGGCGCCGACTATTATCCGTTCGGCACAACGGATTTCGGCCCGGCATTCCAGAAGATCAAGTCGCTGAAGCCCGATCTCGTGTGGTCGATGGTGGTCGGCAACGACGCCGTCACCCAGCTCAAGCAGTATCGCTCTTTCGACATCAAGCAGCCGCTGATCGCGCCACTCGACGAGGTCTTCAACAAGGACGCGCTGCCGCCCGGCGTCGCCGCCGGCACCTATGCACCACAGCCTTACTGGATGGCGCTCGACAATCCGGTCAACACGAAGTTCATCGCGAGCTTCCGCGAAAAGTTCGGCCAGGAGAAGATGGTCAACGGCATCGGCGAAGCCGGCTACAACGGCCTGCATCTCTATGCACTGGCCGCCGAGAAGGCCGGGTCGCTGAAGGACGACGATGTGCTCAAGGCGCTGCCGGCGATCGAGTTCGACGCGCCGCAAGGCAAGATCCGCGTCGATGCCAGCAACAACCACACGCTCTGCCATTCCTATGTCGGCAAGGCCGCCGCAGACGGCATCAGCTACGAAATCGTCAAGGATTTCGGGACGATCGCGCCGGTCACGCCTTACTGCAAGCTGTAGGAGCTTCGGCAACGGCTCCAAGCATTCTGACGGCGGCGTTGCCGCCGTCAGCTCGCTTGCGGCGCCGGCAGCCGCTCGCGCAATTCGTCGACGAGCACCCTGGTGTTTTCGGAATAGTCGATGGGCACGACGACGAGATGCACGCCGCCGCCGGTGAAGGCCCGTTCCAGCGCCGGCTGCAAGTCGGCGATCTCGCCAACCCTGGTCCCCCTGGCGCCATAGGCCTCGGCGTATTTGACGAAGTCGGGATTGCCGAAGGTCATGCCGAAATCCGGAAATTCGTCGACCGCCTGCTTCCAGCGGATCATGCCATAGGCGTGGTCTTCAAGCAGCAGAACGACGAGGTTCAGCTTGAGCCTGACGGCGGTCTCCAGTTCCTGGCTGTTCATCATGAAGCCGCCGTCGCCGCAGATCGCCATGACACGGCGCCTGGGATAGAGCAGTGCCGCCATCATCGCCGACGGCAGGCCTGCACCCATGGTGGCCAGCGCATTGTCGAGCAGCAGCGTGTTTGCCATGCGGGTGCGGTAGTTGCGCGCGAACCAGATCTTGTACATGCCGTTGTCGAGGGCGAGTATCCCGTCCGCCGGCATGACGGCGCGGACGTCGTGCACGATGCGTTGCGGCGTGAAGCGATCTTCGGTGGCGCGCGCGGCGATCCGGCTCAAAATGCCTTCGCGCAACGGCAACAGGGCCTGCGCATTGGGGATCTTGCCCTCGATGCGATCGGCAAGCAGTGCCAGCGAAGGGCCGAGGTCGCCGACGATCTCGGCTTGCGGGAAATAGACCTGTTCGACGTCGGCGGTTTGATAGCCGACATGAATGACCTTCGGCCCTCTGGCGCCCATGATAAAGGGCGGCTTCTCGACCGTGTCGTGGCCGATGGTGATGATCAGATCGGCCTGCTCTATGGCCTCATGCACATAGTCTCGTTCCGAAAGGGCTGCCGTTCCGATGTAGAGTTCGGTGCCGCCGGGCACGGTGCCTTTGCCCATCTGGGTGGTGAAATAGGGAATTTGGGTGCGCAGCACGAACTGGGCGACGTCAGGCGTCACGCGCGGCCGCGACGCCGCCGCGCCGAACATCAGCAGCGGACGCTTGGCCTCCATGATCATGCGGGCGGCTCGATCGAGCGCGGTGGCGCTGGCCAGAGGCAACTCGACCGGGTGCGTCGGCACGAGTGCTACCGGCTCGCATTGCGCAGCGGCAATGTCTTCCGGCAGTTCCAGATGCACGGGGCCGGGACGCTCCTCCTGTGCGACACGGAAGGCTTCGCGCACCAGCGAAGGGATCATCTTCGGCGAGACGATCTGGCGCGACAGCTTGGTCAGCGGCTTCATCGCCGCGACGATATCGACGATCTGGAAGCGCGCCTGCCGCGATGACAGGATGCCCTTCTGGCCGGTGATCATGATCATCGGCATCGCGCCGAGCAGCGCATAGGCCGAGCCGGTCGTCAGGTTGAGCGCGCCGGGACCAAGCGTGGTGATGCACACGCCTGCCTTGCCGGTAAGTCTGCCATAGGTGGCGGCCATGAAGGCGGCCGCCTGCTCGTGGCGGGTCAGGATCAGCTGGATCGACGAGCGGCGGATCGATTCGACGATGTCGAGATTTTCCTCGCCCGGAATGCCGAATATCCGGTCGACCCCTTCATTCTCGAGGGCCGCCACGAACAGATCCGAACCTTTGGTCAACTGTCTCTCCCACGATGCGTAGATTCCGCCAGCCATCTTCATATGGCAGGGAAAGCGGCGCCGCAAAGGCCGGAAGTGCGTATTGGCTCCAGGAAAAGCCAACCGCGACGGGCGATCACGCCATCAATTTCGGCAAGGCGGCCGCCAGCGCGTCGACGGCCAGCCGCACCTTGAGCGGCAGATGCGGCGTCTGCAGCCAAAGGGCATGGCAGTCATAGAGATAGCGCGGCTGGTCCGGCAACAGCACCGACAGCGCGCCGGCCCGGATGCGCTCGCGAACCAGCCACCAAGGCAGCCAGGCAATCCCCATGCCGTCGACCGCGGCGTCGGCGATGGCATCTAGGTCGTCGAGCCGCAATCGGCCGGTTGGCATGATCTCCTGAACGGGCTGCCCTTCACGCGCAAACAGCCACGGCTGAACGACCTGGCCGAGCCGGCGATAGACAATCGATTGATGTTCAGCGAGATCCTCGATCCCTCGTGGTTCGTCATGAATTCCGAGATAGGAGGGCGCTGCGCAGACAACCATGCCTTGGCGTGCGACGCGGCGCGCGATCACGCCGGCCTTGTCGTCCAATTCGCCGGTCCTGATGGCCAGGTCGTAGCCATCCTCGGCAAGGTCGGCGAAGCGGTCGCTTAAGGACAGATCGAGTTCCAGCATCGGATATTGCCGCGCCAGTTGCAGCAGCACGGGCGTCACGCAGTGACGACCGAAATGCGCCGGCATGGTGACGCGCAGTTTTCCGCGTGGCTCCGAAAGCTGGTCGGCTGCGAGCGCATCGGCGGCTTCGGCCTCCGCCAGCACTACCCGGCAGCGCTCATAGTAGGCGCGGCCGAAATCGGTCAGGCTCTGGCGGCGCGTGGTGCGGTTGATGAGGCGCACGCCGAGGCGCTCCTCGAGAAAGCGGACGTGCTTGCCGACCATCGGTCCGGACAGATCGAGCGCGACGGCAGCAGCAGCGAACGAGCCGAGGTCGATGGCCCTAACGAAGACAGCCATGCTTTCGAGCCGATCCATATTCGGAACTCCTGGTTTCTACTGCTTTATCTGCACCGCCATTTATCCGCGAGAGCGTTCCCTGCATAGCTCATTCGGTTCAAATGATTTGGAGTATCCCGAATGGCACGTGTTGTCCGCTTCCACCAGCATGGCGGTCCCGAGGTACTGCGCATCGAGGATGTCGACCTTCCCGCTCCGGGTCCGGGCGAGGTGCAGATCCGCGTCAAGGCGCTGGGCCTTAACCGCGCCGAGGCATTGCTGCGTGCGGGAACCTATATCGAGACACCGGCCCTGCCCTCCGAACTTGGCCTGGAAGCGGCCGGCGTCGTCGAGGCGGTGGGCGAAGGCGTCGCGGATTTCGCAACGGGCGATGCCGTCAGCATCATCCCGCCGCAATCGATGGTTCGCTGGCCGGCCTATGGCGAACTGGTCACATATCCCGCCGCGCTCGTCGTCAAACACCCGCCATCGCTCGACTGGCGAACGGCAGCATCCGTCTGGATGCAGTATCTTACCGCCTACGGCGCGTTGATCGACATTGCCAGGCTACGCGGTGGAGATGTCGTCGTCATCACGGCGGCGTCGAGCAGTGTCGGACTTGCCGCGATCCAGATCGCCAACAGTGTCGGCGCGACGGCGATCGCGCTGACGCGCACATCGGCGAAGAAGCAAGCCTTGCTCGAAGCCGGGGCGGCTGCCGTCGTGGTCCTGGCCGAGGCAGACCTGGAGGCCCGGCTAAAGGAAATCGCCGGACCGCCAGGCGTGCGCGTTGTGTTGGATGCGGTCGGCGGCCCGATCTTCGAGCCGCTGACGGCCGCGATGTCGAAGGGCGGCATTCTCATCGAATATGGCGGCCTCAGCCGCGAGCCGACACCGTTCCCGTTGGCTGCGGTCCTGGGCAAGACGTTGACGCTGCGTGGCTATCTGGTCCACGAGATCACCGGCAACCCGGCCAAGCTGGAAGCAGCCAAGGCGTTCATCCTTGGAGGCCTGGAGACCGGCACGCTGAGGCCGATTATCGATAGGACCTTTGCCTTCGACCAGATTGTCGAGGCCCATCGCTATCTCGAGTCGAACGAGCAGTTCGGCAAGATCGTGGTGACGCTCTGAAGAACCGCAACGGCGAACAAATCATTCTCGCTGCAATACCGCCCTTGAAGGCGCGGTCCCGCATTCCTAACTGTTCGGTGCGGGCCGGGCCCCTCTGACGATCGCTTCTGGTGATTGTGATGTCGGACCGCTTTAACGGGCCCGTTTCCATCCTTTTCGGTCAAGCGGGCTCATCCTTCTGGTTTGGAGCCCCATATGACATCTTCCCTTCTTGGTTTGGTCTGCCCCTCCTGCCGCGTCGCGCTCACAATGAGCGAACGCCGGGGTATCGAGATCGATTACTGTCCGCAGTGCCGCGGCGTCTGGCTTGATCGAGGCGAACTCGACAAGATCATCGAGCGTTCGGGCAGGGAGGCGTCGCCCGCGCCGCAGCCGGCGCCATTCTCCCAGCCACAACATGGCCGTGACGACGATTACTCCCGCTCGCAGGGCCACCGCTATCCGAAGCGGAAGAAATCGTTCTTCGAAGAATTGTTCGATTGAGGCATGGCGCCGCCCGGTACCGGGCCGTCATTTGCTGAAAATCTCAAAAACCACATCGATAAGGTCCATCCCGATGATTTCGCGCACAAGCCGATTTGCCGCCCTCTTTGCAGGACTGTTCCTGGCGTTCTCCATGGTCGCGATCGATCATGCCGAGGCCCGTCGCGGCGGCAGTTTCGGCAGCCGTGGCACGCGCACGTTCCAATCGGCGCCCGCGACCAGGACCGCACCGGCGCCGACCGCTCCGGTCGAGCGTTCGATGACACCCAACACCGGTGTGAATAACCCCGCTCGGCAGCCGCAGGCCGGCCTGCAGAGGCCCGGCTTCATGAGCGGCTTCGGTGGAACGATGATGCGCGGCCTGCTGATCGGCGGCCTGATCGGGCTGCTCCTGGGCCAAGGCTTCGGCGGCCTTGCCGGCATGTTCGGTTTCCTGCTGCAGGCCGTGCTCATCGGCGGCGCGATCATGCTGGCTATCAGGTTCTTCCGGTCGCAATCCGCGCGTGGTCCTGCGCTCGCCGGTGCCGGCAATGCCCAGGCTTCGCGGTTTGAGAACCGCGCTACGTCACCGCGGCAATCGGCAGGCTCTTTCACAATCCCCGACTTTGGCGGCGGTTCGGTTGGAGGTTCTCCGGCCGGCGGCTCCGATGAGATCACGCTGGCGCAGAGCGACCTCGACGCATTCCAGCAGCTGTTGACCGATGTCCAGGAAGCATTCGGACGCGAAGACCATGCCGCCCTGCGCCGGGCGACGACTCCCGAGATGGTGTCCTATCTCTCCGAAGAGCTGGCCGACAATGCCCAGAAAGGTCTCAGGAACGAGGTATCGGAGATCACCTTGCTGCAGGCCGACATCGCGGAAAGCTGGCGTGAGGACGACCGCGACTACGCCACGGCCGCATTGCGCTACGAGTCTCGTGACGTGATGCGCGAACGAGCCAGCGGCAAGGTCGTCGAGGGCGACGATGACCACCCGACGGAGACGACCGAATTGTGGACATTCATGCGCGAGAACGACTCGAACTGGAAGCTCTCGGCCATCCAACAGGCCTGAGCCCCGGTCAGTCTTGTCCCAGGCTTCGGGGCGTCGTTACGAGCGGTTCAGCGCACGATCTTGACGCACATCGGCGTGCCGAGCCCGATGGCACGTCCGGTGTCGGCCAGCATGCCGCTGTCGGCGTCGCGAGCAAAGATCGAGATGCGGTCGCCATTCTGGTTGGCCGAGAACAGATGACCGCCTGACGGCGTCAGCGCCAGGTTGCGCGGCGTGGCACCGCCGCAGGGGACATAGCCGACGAGGCTCAGTGCCCCGGTCTGCTGGTCGACCGCCATGATGACGACGCTGTCGTGACCGCGGTTGGAGCCGTAGAGAAAGCGGCCGTCCGGCGAGATCTGGATATCGGCGCAGTGGTTGCTGTCGCGTGCCTCGGCCGGCACCGCCGGTCTGGCGTCGATGGTGGAGAGTTTCCCGTCAGCTCCGTCCAGCGCCATCGACACGACGGTCGAATCCAGCTCGTTCATGACGAAGACGAAACGACCGTTCGGATGGAGCGCGAGATGGCGTGGACCAGCGCCCGGCGGCAACGCGGATTCGGCAAGCTTGCTCAGGCTTCCATCCCGTTCGATCCGGTAGGAAACCAGCCGGTCGATGCCGAGGTCGGCGACGATGGCCGTTCCGCCAGCAATGGTCTCGGTGACGCTGTGGGCGTGCGAGCGTTCCTGCCGTGCCGCATTCGGGCCGGTTCCGTTATGCGAGACACTGGCCAGCGGCGGCGTCAACGCGCCGTCCTTGTCAAAACCATACACGGCAACAGCGCGATCCGGGCCGCCCTCGCCCATGCCGTAATTGGCGACCAGCAGTTTCGTGCCGTCGCGGGTGATGGTGTTGTGGGCGGTGATGCTGCCCAGCGATGGCTGCTTGTTCAGGTAGGTGAGCGTGCCCGAGCCACGATCGAAGCCGTAGGCGGAGACGGTTCCCTCGCGCCAGGTGAAGACTTCCGAATTGGCGTAGATCCGTGTGCCGTCCGGCGTCACCGACAGGAAAGTCGGATTGTCGACGTCATCGGTCTCGGCCAGTTTTCTGGTTTCCAGCGTTTCCTCATCGAAGCTGTAGATGCTGAGGCCGACGCCGCGCGCGCCCTGAAAATAGGGGGCTTCTCGGTTCAGGCTGCCGACAAAGACCAGATGGGTGTTGCTCATGATTTCCTCCCCTGACCGCCAGCGCTCGAGCGCCGCGGGACCGGCCAAAATTTCGCCTGTTCACGCTTGCAACGCAACCCCATATGTGAAAATACTATTTACAAAAGAAGATTGACGGGAGGAGACGTCGTGCATCTCTGCGCCTCGATGCGTGTTCGAACGGTTGCGCGAGGGCTCCTGCGAGATCGCCGGAGCCAGCCATGAACGACTTCGCGCCTACCGTTGGCGTCGCCTCGACGCACCCCAAGAACATGCCAGCCGATCACGCCGCGCTGCCGGTGTGGAACGCCGAGAACTGGTTCTACGAGGATTGGCCGGTCGGCCAGAAGATCCGCTCGTTGCGGCGCACGATGGCGGAAGGCGACAGTCACCTTTTCAACACGCTGGTGCTCGACATCCACCCCTATGTACAGGACCAGATGTTTGCCGAGGACGAAGGCATTTTCGGCAAGCGGCTGATCGCCGGCGCCTTCGTCTTTTCGGCTGGCCTCGGGCTGGTCGCCACCAACTGCGTCAACGCCTTTTCCTATGGCTACGACAAGCTCCGCTTCATAAAGCCTGTCTTCATTGGCGACACGATCTATTCGATCCGCTCCAATCTCGACAAGAAACCCCGCTACAATGAAATGGGGCTGATCCGCGCCAGCTATGAAGTGTTCAAGGGCGAAGGCGAGCTCGTTTTGTATTGCGAGCACCTGCAGACGGTGAAGTACCGCAACCCTGCCGATTTCGCCGGCAAGACGGAGAAATAACAATGCCGGCTTTGGCCGAATTGCCGCTCGCCGGTCTCGTCGTCGTCGACATGAGCCAGTTCCTGTCCGGACCCTATTGCTCGCTCAGGCTGCTCGATCTCGGCGCCCGCGTCATCAAGATCGAGCGCCCGGATGGCGGCGACCTGTCGCGCCGGCTTTATCTCAGCGATACCGAGATCGGCGGCGATTCCACTATCTTCCATGCCATCAACCGGGCCAAGGAAAGCCTCGCCATCGACCTCAAGAACGAGGCCGACCTGAAGGCACTGCGCGGCCTGCTGGCCCAGGCCGACGTGCTGATCCAGAATTTTCGGCCGGGCGTCATCGAGCGGCTCGGCTTCGACTACGAAGCCGTCCGCAAGATCAATCCCCGGCTCGTCTACGCCTCGATCAGCGGCTATGGCGAAGAAGGACCATGGGTCAAGCGGCCCGGCCAGGACTTGCTGGCGCAGTCGCGCTCCGGGGTGATGTGGCTGAACGGCGACGAAGACCAGGGACCCGTGCCGTTCGGCCTTGCCATCGGCGACATGCTGGCGGGCGCGGCCTGCGCGCAAGGCATCCTGGCAGCACTGGTGCGGCGCGGCATTACTGGCCAAGGCAGCCATATCGAAACCAGCCTTTTGGAAGCGCTGGTCGATTTCCAGTTCGAGGTGCTGACCACGCATCTCAATGACGGCCGCCGCCTGCCGCGCCGCTCCAGCTTCCGCAGCGCGCATGCCTATCTGTCGGCGCCTTATGGCGTCTATCCAGCCAAGGACGGCTACCTCGCCATCGCCATGACGCCGATCCCGAAACTCGCTGATCTCTTGTCGCTCGATGAGCTGGCACCCTATCGCGACAAACCGGCATCGTGGTTCACCGCGCGTGACGACATCAAGGCGATCATCGCGCAGCGGATCGCCACCAAGAGCATCGACGAATGGCTTGATATCCTCGAGCCCGCCGACATCTGGTGCGCCAAGGTGCTGACCTGGCCGGAAATGCTGGCCAGCGAAGGGTTCCAGTCGCTCGACATGCTGCAGACGGTGACGCGCGAAGACGATGTCTCGATCCTCACCACCAGTTCGCCGCTCAGGGTCGACGGCATCAGGGCCAAGGTCGATCGGGCGGCACCGCGCATCGGCGAGCACAGTGCCGCAATCCGCCGGGAGTTCGGCCTGTGACCACGCTCACTCTAGTGCCCACCCTCAGGGGCATGACCTGGAGCCATCCGCGCGGCTACGACCCGATGGTCGCCTGCTCTGCTCTCTGGCAGCAGAAGACCGGCGTCGTCATCGAATGGGACAAGCGCTCGCTCCAGGATTTCGAGTCCTTCCCGGTCGAGGAACTGGCGCGCGCCTATGATTTGATCGTCATCGACCACCCGCATGTCGGCCAGATCACGGCGGAGCGTTGTCTCGCGCCGCTGGATGTCGCCGGCCGTGAGGCCGAGCGCGCCGCGCTTGCCTCGGGCAGCGTCGGCCAATCCTATCCAAGCTACAACTGGCAAGGACGGCAATGGGCATTCCCGATCGATGCCGCCAGCCAGGTGCAGGCATGGCGGCCGGACGCACTTGATGCGGCACCGGCGCGCTGGAGCGATGTGCTCGATCTCGCCCGGCAAGGCCGCGTGCTGCTGCCGCTGCGCCCACCCCATGTGCTGATGGCGTTCTACACGCTGGCCGGCAATCTTGGACATTCCTGCGCGACCGATCCATCCCGCGATCTCATCGGCATCGAGACCGGCAGCGAAGTCTTCGAAGCGATGCACGAGATCGCGGCACTGGTCGAGCCGGCTTGCTTCGACATGGACCCGATTGCCGTTTCGGAACGGATGGCTGAAGCCGGTTCCCGCATCGTCTGCGCACCGCTGATCTACGGCTACGTCTCTTATGCGGTCGCGGGCTTTCGCGCGCACCGGCTGGCTTTCGCCGACATTCCGGCTATCGGCTCCAGCGGTCCGATCGGTTCGGCGCTCGGCGGCACGGGCATAGCGGTCTCGGCCTTTTCCAAAGCCAGGGATGCCGCGATCGACTTCGCCTATTGGGTCGCCCTCGGCGATGTCCAGCGCGGTCCCTACGCCGCCGCCGGCGGACAGCCCGGCCACGCCACCGCCTGGGAGGACCGGACGGTCAACGCGGCGGCCGGCAATTTCTATCGCGATACGCGCGCGACGCTGGAAGGCTCATGGGTGCGGCCGCGCCATGACGGCTACATGGCGTTCCAGCAGGCGGCGTCCGAACGCATCCTTTCCGGCATGAGTTCAGGGCACAAAGCCGCCCAGGTCGTTGCCGATCTCAATCGCCTGTTCCGGGAGAGTTCCCTGGCGCAGGTGTCCGGCGCTGCCGGTGGAGGAGCCTGAAACGAAACCGAACGGAGGAGAACAATGAAAAACATGATCCGCGGCTTGCTGGCCGCTACCGCCCTCGCCTCGCTTGCAACCACTGCCTACGCGCAGGATGTGCAAGGCGTCATCGGCGGGCTGCCGACCGAACTCAAGGCGCAGTATGACGGCGCGCCGCAAAAGGTGCTGCCTTCGGCCTGGGACAATTTCACCCCGCCGTCGAAGCCGTGGAAGTGGTGCCACTCGGAATCCTACCAGGGCAATCCCTGGCGGGTCACTGTCACCAAGGAGTTGAAGCGGCTCGTCGACGGGCTGATCGCCGACGGCACGGTGTCGAGCTTCGAGGTTTCCGATTCCAACAACGACGCCAGCCAGCAGATCAACCAGATCCGCGCCTTCATCGACAAGAAATGCTCGATCATCACCTCGATCCCGGGCTCGGCGACGGCGCTCGACGATGCCATCGACGCAGCCGCCAAGGCCGGCATTCCGTTCATCACCGCCGCCGGTTCGGTGACCAGTCCGAACGCGATCAATGTCGATTCCAACTATGCGCGCTGGGGCTACGACATGATGACGGCGATCGGCAAGGCGCAGCCGGACGGCGCCAGCATCCTGCTCGTCGAAGGCATTGCCGGTCACCCGATCGTGGTCCAGGAACGCCAAGGCGCGGACAAGGCGCTGGCGGAAAATCCGAAGCTGAAGATTTCGCGCACCGTCAACGGCAACTGGACGGCCAACGTGACCAAGACCGTGGTGCTGCAGGCGATCGCCACCAATCCGGCGCCGATCGATGCGGTGTGGACGACCGGCAGCGAAAGCCGCGTCGTTGCCGAGGCCTTCGCCGAAGCCGGCCGCCCGGCGCCATTGATCACCGGCTCGATCACAGGTGACGCGCTGGGCTACTGGAAGGCCAACCCTGACAAATACCGCTTCGAAGGCCATGCGGTGCTGCCGCATTGGACCGCCGAGACGTTGTTTCGCGTCGGCGAGCGCATGCTCGACGGCCAGAAGCCGAAGCTGAACACGCTGCTGATCCCGATCCCGCCGGTCCATAACGCCGACCTCGGCCAATGGTACAAGGACTGCATGACGACCGATGCCGTCTCGATCTTCCCGATACCGCCGAAGGACCCGATGCCGGAGGAATGGCTCGACGCCTATTTCTCGAACCCGGCGCCGACCAAGGGCTGGGATTATTCGAAGGTGCCAGATGCCTGCGCGAAGTGATGCCTGCGCGAAGTGACGCCTGCGACAGACAACTCTCAGCGAGCCGGCTCCTTTCGGGGATCCGGCTTGCCAGCTTCGAAACACCGCATGCTTGAGATCACCAACATATCCAAACGCTATGGCGAGACGATCGCGCTCGCCGAAGCTTCGATCGCGTTTCGGGCGGGCACCATCCATACCATCCTGGGCGAGAATGGTTCGGGCAAGAGCACGATGGTCAAGCTCCTGTCCGGCATCGTCCAGCCGGACAGTGGTGCCATCGTGCTGCAGGGCAAACCGTTCTATGGTGCCAATCCCTCGGCCTTCCAGGCGCAAGGCCTCGCCACGGTGTTCCAGGAGGTGCTGATCGCGCCCGATCGCAGCGTGGCCGACAACATCCTGCTCGGCCTCGACGGCCTGCTGCGGCGCGCCGTGCCTCGCAACGAACGCCGCGCCAGGGCGGCCGCCGCGCTCAAGCGCTTCGCCATCACCGACGTGCCCCTCGACAGGCCCGCCGGGCTGTTGCCGCTCGCCGCCCAGCAACTGGTCGTTCTCGCCCGCGCGATCGTGCGCAATCCAAAAATCCTGATCCTCGACGAAGTCACCGCGGCGCTCGACTTCGCCGATCGCGAATCCGTCTTTTCGCTGATGCGCGCGCTTGCGGGCGAAGGCTGCCTCATCCTGTTCATAACGCACCGCATGGACGAAGTGATGTCGCTTTCGGATCGCATCTCGATCCTGCGCGGCGGCAGCGTGGTGCGCACCGAGGAACGTGGTGCCTCGACCCCGGCGGAATTGCTCAAGGCGATGGCGCCACGCACGGCGGCGGAGCTGGCGCATGGTTGATCGCGCCGCTCCAGGCCTGGCCGTCCGCGACCTCGTTATCGCGCCGGGCGCCAGCGCCATAACGCAAACCATCGCTCCCGGCGAGATCGTCGGCCTTGCCGGCCTCGACGGGCACGGTCAGGAGCTGTTCCTCAAGATGCTCGCCGGCCTGGCGCCGCCACTTGGCGGCTCGATCGAGATGGGCGCATCCCGCAAGATCACCGGCTTTCGCAAGGCGGTCGCCAGCGGCATTGCCTATCTGCCGCGCGACCGGCGTGCGAACGGTATTTTCCCGACGCAGTCGGTGCTCGACAATTTCGCCGTCTCGACACTGTCGCGCGACACGCGCCTCGGCCTGATCAGTCCCGCGGCGCGCAAGGCACGCTACGATGTCTACCGCGAGAAGCTGTCGATCGTCGCGCCCCGGCCCGACGCGCCGATCACCACATTGTCGGGCGGCAACCAGCAGAAGGTGCTTTTGGCACGGGCGCTGGCGCTGGAACCTGCGATCCTGCTTCTCAACGATCCGACGCGCGGCGTCGACGTGGCGACAAGGCATGTACTCTACGATGTCTTTCGCGGGCTGGCCGCGGACGGCATGGGGCTCGTCATCCTGTCCAGCGAGATCGAGGAGATTCTTCTCCTGTGCCAGCGCGTGCTGGTGTTTCGCGAAAATGAAGTCGCGGCGGAAATTGCCGGCGATGCGCTGACCACGGACAGCGTGATATCAGCCATGTTCGGACGCGCGGCATGAACTTTTTGACGCGCCTCCTGTCGCTTGGGCGAAATGTCGGCTTCGCGGTCGTGCTGCTGGTCGTCCTGCTCGCGGTCAATCTTATCCTCGGCCCGGGGCGGTTCCAGCCGGGGTCGTGGGGCGCGCTGGTCGGACTGGCCGCGCCCTTGATCGGAGCGGCGATTGCGTCGGCCCCGGTGATCCTCGCCGGCCGTGGCGGCATCGACATTTCGGTCGGGCCGCTGATGGGCTTCGTCAACGCCATGGCGATCCAGGTGCTTTTCCTGAAAGCCGGCATCTCCTCGCCCCTGGTGCTCGTACCAGCGGCTTTGCTCATCGGCGCGCTGATCGGCGCGGCGAACGGCTTTCTGGCGACAATCGTGCGCATCCAGCCGATCGTCGCCACGCTCGGCACCTACCTCATCCTCACCGGCATCACGCTGACGATCCTGCCGGCGCCGATCGGTCCCGCGCCGGCCTGGCTCAAGGCGCTGTCCGGTCCGCTGTCGATGCTGCCGCTGGCGGCGATGTTCATCGCCTGGTGGCTGGTGCGGCGCACCCCTTACTACGACCAGTTGATGGCGGTCGGCAGCGATGACCGTGCCGCCTATACCGCCGGTGTGGATGTCACCCGCGTCCGCTTCATCGCCTATGTGATGACCGGCATCTTCGGCGGATGCGCGGGGCTGATGCTGACAGCGCTGATCGGTTCGGCCGACCCCAACATAGGACCGACCTACACGCTGATCGCCATCGCCGCCGTCGCGCTCGGCGGCGTCAGCCTGGCCGGTGGCCGTGGCGGCGTGGCAGGAGCCGCGATCGGCGCGATCGACATCTTCCTGCTGCAGAGCGTGCTGACGACTTTCAACGTCTCGACCTTCGTGCTGCAGATCGCCTATGGCGCCATATTGGTGCTGGCGGTGATGCTGACCGCGCTGCAGGAACGTCTTGCCATGAGGGGGCGCTGACATGGCTGCCAAGCGAAACCTGTTCGCGACGACCAATGCCCGCGTCGTCGGCGCCTTCTGCATCGCCGCCCTTCTGCACCTTGCCGGCGCAGTCCTCATTCCCGGTTACTCTTCGCCGTTTGCCGTGCGCGCCATGCTGGTGCTCGCTTCGCTGCTTGCCGTCGCCTCGATCGGCCAGACGCTGGTCGTCATTATGGGCGGCATCGACCTGTCCATTCCCTTTGTCATCGGCTTTGCCAATGTCGTGGCCGCACAGCTCTACGGCGATGGCTGGAACTTCTTTCTCGTCTGCGGCCTTGTCGGCGTGCTGGCACTTCTCATCGGCGGGCTGAACGGGCTGATCTCGCGCAGCCTCGACATCCAGCCGCTCATCGTCACGCTCGGCATCGGCATGGTCGTGCAGGGGCTGGTGCTGTTGTGGACAGCCGGCTTCCCCTCCGGCTCGGCACCGCAAGCGGTTTCCAGCTTCGTGTCGATCGGCGGATCGGCCGGGCCGCTGCCGGTGCCATGGCTGGTGCCCAGTCTCATCGTTCTGGCAGCGCTCGTCGTGCTGGTGCTGGAACGGACGCCCTATGGGCGCCGGCTCTATGCGCTTGGCAGCAATCCGGGCGCCGCACCGCTGGCGCTGATCGATCCGGTCCGCATGTGGGTCATCACCTATGCGGCAAGCGCCTTCTTCGCCGCCGTGGCCGGCGTGCTGCTGCTCGGCTTCACCGGCTCGGCCTATGGCGATGTCGGCCAGCCCTATCTGTTCCAGACCATCGCCGCGGTCGTCGTCGGCGGCGCGGCCCTGGTCGGCGGGCGTGGCAGTTATCTCGGCACGATCGCCGGCGTGCTGGTGCTGACCGAGATCAACACGCTGCTGATCGGCCTCGGCTTCCAGCCGTCGGCGGTGCAGGCGGCCCTGGGCCTCATCATCGTGCTGCTGGTCTCGCTTTACGGCCGCGAGCGACATGTCTCGACGACCATCTGACGGGTTGCTGCTAGGCGAGCCGCCACAGCTTGCGGGCATTCGCGGACAACAGCCGCTCGCGCTCCGAAATGCTGCAGCCTGCAAGCAGCGCATGTGTCGCCCCCACCCAGGTCGAGAGGCCGCCGCCAAGCGTGCAGACCGGCCAGTCGCTGCCCCAGACGACACGGTCCCAGCCGAAGGCAGCGATTGTGTGCTCGACATAGGGCCGCAGCGTCTCGACAGTCCAGCTGCCGGGATCGGCATAGGCGACAACTCCGGAAATTTTGGCGATGACGTTCGGACGCCGCGCGATCTCTCTCATATGTTCGCGCCATGGATGCTCGGCTCCGCCCTTGATGTCGGGCACGCCGCAATGGTCGAGGACGAACTGGACATCCGGCGCCAGGTCGGCCAGCGCGATCGCCTTGGGAATCTGGTGCGGCAACACCACGAGGTCGAAGGTCAGGCCGGTGCCGCCAAGCCGCTTGATGTTGTCTCGGAACAGCGGGCCTTCCGACAGCTCATCCGGCACGACATGGAGGACGCGGCGAAAGCCCTTGACGAAAGGATTCGCCCGCTGGCGTTCGAGATAGGGCGCAAAGCCGGTCTCTTCCGGCCGGCAGGAGGCGATCGCTCCAGCGAGCATGCTGCCTGGTTGCCGCGACAGAACTTCGACGCGGGCGGTCTCGGCCTCGATGTCGGCCGGATCGACATCGACCTCCATATGCAGCACGCGCTCGACGCCGACACGCTGCGCTTCCCCGGCATACTCCCCGTAGGAGAAATCGCGGTCGAGCGCCGGTACGCCGGCAAGCCAGGGATAGCGCAGCACCGAGCGATCGATGAGGTGCAGATGGGTGTCGACGATCATGGCCAAGTTCCTCCCTTCAAGCTTTTTCAGATCATCTCACGGAGGAATTCTTCATTCAAATAAGAATTACGCCGCTGCGCCAACAGCCGATCCGGCTAGGCGTGACAACCTTTCGGCCATGGCCAACAACAGTTCGATGGTCCTGGTAATGTCGGGCGCGGAGGGCGCGTTGACGACGGTGATGTAAGGAATCGACAGCGCCGCGATCGCCCTGCCGTCGGAACTGCGCACAGGCGCCGAAAGGTTGAAGACGCCGGCGGTCTGCATCGAGGCCATCATCTCGTAGCCGCGGTCGCGAATCTGGTCGAGACGGGTGAAGAACTCGGCCGGCTGCGCCATCTTGTCTGTGCTGCGGACATGTTCGGAGATCATCATCTGGCGTTCTTCCTCCGAGCGGAAAGCCAGCAGCACATGCCCCGAGCCGGTGTCGAAGAGGCTGATGTGGGACCCCACCCGGATCGAAATGCCCCAGTAGTTCGGGGCCTCCTGCTGAGCGATCACAACGGCGGAACCGCGATCAAAAACAACGAGTTGGTTGGCCTGTTGCGACGTTTCGGCGAGTTCGCGCATCAGCGGCGTGGCGTAGGAAACCAGCCGTCGCACCGGAGCATGCAACTGCGCCAGGCCAAACAGCTTCAGTGTCAGCGAATAGCGGTCGCCGTCCAGTCGCGTGACATAGCCGCGCCGCACCAGCCGGTCCAGCATGCGGTAGAATTCGTTGGGGCTGCGCTCGAGTTTCTTGGCGATTTCGGCTTGCGTCAGGCCGCCGTCGACGCCGGCCAGCAGTTCGAGGATGTCGAGCCCCTTGTCGAGCGCCGGCGCGCGATAGCGCTCGTCCTCGCTGTCATCCATGGCTCATCCCTCCAGTAAAATCGATTCTTCATATACGCAGGAATGCGGCCGAACGGAAACAAATTTCGCCTTGACGTGTCCGTGAATGTTTTGTTTGTATATGAATGTAGCGCTTGTTGTCATCAGACGAGTTGCGGTCGCCGCTGAGGCGCACCCAGGGAGGATACCAATGAACAGACTGCTTTCCGGCGTGTGCGCCGGCGCATTGATGCTTGCTTTCGGCGCAGGCACCGCCCTTGCCGGCGACCTGCCCGGCAAATTCGAGGGCGTGACCGTCGACGTGAAGCTGATCGGCGGTCAGCAATATGAAAAGCTCTATGAGCGGATCCCGGAATGGGAGAAGGCGACCGGCGCCAAGGTCAACATCCTGACCAAGAAGAACGGCTTCGACATCGACAAGGAGCTCAAGTCCGACATCGCCTCGGGCAGCACCAACTGGTGCGTTGGCTGGAACCATTCCTCCTTCGCGCCGCAATACACAGGCCTCTACACCGACCTCAGCAAATTGCTGCCGAAGGAAGAAATCGACGCCTTCGTGCCGTCGACGATCAAGGCGGCAACCATCGACGGCAAGCTGGAAATGCTGCCGCGTGCTCAGTTCGACGTTTCGGCGCTCTACTACCAGAAGAGCCTCTACGAGAACGCCGACAACAAGGCCAAGTTCAAGGCGAAATACGGCTATGACCTGGTGCCGCCGGATACCTGGAAGGAAGTCACCGACCAGGCCGAGTTCTTCGCCAACCCGCCCAATTTCTACGGTACGCAGTTCGCCGGCAAGGAAGAGGCGATCAACGGCCGCTTCTACGAGATGGTGGTCGCCGAGGGCGGCGAATATCTCGACAAGGACGGCAAGCCCGTCTTCAACTCCGAGGCTGGCATCCGCGCGCTCGACTGGTTCGTCAACCTCTACAAGGCCAAGGCCGTGCCGGCCGGAACGACCAACTACCTGTGGGACGATCTCGGCCAGGGCTTTGCCTCGGGCACCGTCGCCATCAACCTCGACTGGCCGGGCTGGGCCGGCTTCTTCAACGATCCGAAATCGTCGAAAGTCGCTGGCAATGTCGGCGTGAAGGTCGCGCCCAAAGGGTCTTCCGGCAAGCGCACCGGCTGGTCCGGTTTCCACGGCTTCTCGGTGACCGAGAACTGCCCGAACAAGGAAGCCGCCGCTTCGCTCGTCTGGTGGCTGACCAACGAGGATAGCCAGAAGCTCGAGGCCGCCGCCGGCCCGCTGCCGACCCGCACCGCGGTCTGGGACTGGGACCTGAAGCAGGCCGAGAACGATCCCTACAAGAAGGAGGTTCTCTCCGCCTTCCAGGAAGAGGCCAAGCACGCCTTTGCCGTGCCGCAGACGCCTGAGTGGATCGAGATTTCGAACGCCGTCTATCCGGAGCTGCAGGCGGCGATCCTCGGCGACAAGACCTCCAAGCAGGCGCTGGACGAAGCCGCCGCCAAGGCGACGCAAATCCTCCAGGACGCCGGCAAGCTCTAGAACCATCTCCCAACGCTGCCTCTCCCATCAGGAATGGGGGAGGCGATCGCGCTTCGCCGGCGAGAGCTCTGAACCATCAACGACAGACTTTCCGTTCCCGGCCCGCGCCTGAACAACGGGCGTCCAAAGCAAACACCACAGGATTCTGATGAAGGGCTTCAAGCCATCCGCGCCATTCCTGCTGCTGCTTCCGGCAATGATCGTGCTGGCGGCGGTCGTCGTGGTGCCGTTGCTGCTCTCGCTCTACTCCAGCTTCACGCCCTTCCGCCTGACGCGGCCCGAGACGTTCTTCGTCTTCGTCGGCTTCAGGAACTATCTTTCGATCCTGTCCAACACCGATTTCTGGTGGGCGTTCGGGCGCACGGTCCTCTTGCTGACCATCGCGCTCAATCTCGAAATGCTGCTCGGGCTCGGCCTCGCCATGCTGGTCGAGAAGGCGACACGTGGCCAACGCATCCTGCGCACGCTGATGATGTTTCCGATGATGTTTTCGCCGATCCTCGTCGGCTTCCAGTTCAAGTTCATGTTCAACGACAATATCGGCCTGGTGAACAACGCCTTGCAATCGCTCGGCATCACCAGGGATGCCATACCGTGGCTGATCGAGGGCCATCTCGCTTTCATCGCCATTTCGGTCGCCGAGATCTGGTCGTCGACGGCGATCTTCGCCATCCTGATCCTGGCCGGTCTGCTCGCCATGCCCAAGGAGCCGATCGAAGCGGCGCGTGTCGACGGCTGCACGCCGTGGCAGACATTCCGCTATGTGACGTGGCCTTTCGTGATGCCCTTCGCCTATATCGCCATGACCATCCGCTCGCTCGACGTCGCGCGCGCCTATGACATCGTCAAGATCATGACCGATGGCGGACCGGCGGGCCGAACGGAGCTGCTCTGGACGCTGGTGGCGCGCACCGCCTACAGCGACGGGCGTATGGGCATGGCCAACGCCATGGCCTATTTCTCGATCCTGCTGTCGATCGCCTTCACCGTCTATTTCTTCAACAAGCTCGCCGCGGCGCGCACGCAGATCGGTGCGGAGTGGTGAGAATGGACGAGAATTCTTCCGCCCGCCTGAAGCGCCGGCTCATGGGCATCGTCTACCGCATCGGCCTTTTCCTGGCGATGCTGACCATCTGCCTGCCGGGCCTGTGGATCGTGCTGTCGTCGCTGCGGCCGACCGTCGAGATCATGGCCAAGCCGCCAGTGTGGATCCCGCAGGAGATTTCGTTCGACGCCTATGTCTCGATGTTCTCGGGCATCGGCAAGGGCGGCATCCCGGTCATCGAGTATTTCCGCAACTCGCTGATCATCTCGGTGACCTCGACGGTGATCGCGGTGGCCATCGGCATGGCCGGCGGCTATGCGTTCGCGCGCTATCGTTTCCGCGGCAAATCGAGCGTCTTCCTCGGCCTGATGCTGACGCGCACCGTGCCGGGCATCGCGCTGTCGCTGCCGCTGTTCTTCCTCTATGTGCGGCTCGGCATCATCGACACGCATTTCGGGCTGATCCTTGCCTATGTCGCGCTCAACGTGCCGTTCACGATCTGGCTGATCGATGGCTTCTTCCGCCAGGTGCCCAAGGACCTCGCGGAAGCCGCGCAGATCGACGGCTGCACGCGCTGGCAGGCGTTCTGGCAGGTCGAGTTCCCGCTCGCCGGGCCGGGCATCGCTTCGGCCGCGATCTTCGCCTTCCTGACCTGCTGGAACGAATTCGCGCTGGCCTCGCAACTGACCCGCTCGGTCAGCGCCAAGACGCTTCCGGTGGGCCTGCTCGACTACACGGCCGAGTTCACCATCGACTGGCGCGGCATGTGCGCGCTCGCCGTGGTGATGATCATCCCGGCGCTCACCCTCACCTATATCGTCCAGAAACACCTTGTCGGCGGCCTGACCTCCGGCGCGGTAAAAGGCTGATCCCATGGCAACGGTTTCCCTCAGCAAGTTGACCAAGCGCTACGGCAATGTCGGGATCGTGCATGGCATCGATCTCGATATCGCCGACCGTGAATTCATCGCCCTGGTCGGCCCCTCCGGCTGCGGCAAGTCGACGACATTGCGCATGATCGCCGGGCTCGAAGAGATCAGCGCCGGGTCGATCGAGATCGGCGGGCGCGTCGTCAACGATTTGCCGCCGCGCTCGCGCAATATCTCGATGGTGTTCCAGTCCTACGCGCTCTACCCGCACATGACCGTGCGCGAGAACCTCGGCTTCTCGCTTAAAATCGCGGGTGCGGCCAAGGAAGACATGGACCGCCGCGTCGCAGAGGCTTCCAGCATCCTCGGCCTCGACACGCTGCTCGACCGCCGTCCGTCGCAGCTCTCCGGCGGTCAGCGCCAGCGCGTCGCCATGGGCCGTGCCATCGTGCGCGATCCCGACGTGTTCCTGTTCGACGAACCGCTTTCCAATCTCGACGCCAAGCTCCGGACGCAGATGCGCACCGAGATCAAGAAGCTGCATGCCAAGGTTCAGTCGACGGTGATCTACGTTACCCACGACCAGGTCGAGGCGATGACGCTGGCCGACCGCATCGTCATCATGCGCGACGGCCATATAGAACAGGTCGGCACGCCGGATGAAGTTTTCCGGCGGCCGGCGACGCGGTTCGTTGCCGGCTTCATAGGGTCGCCGCCGATGAACCTGCACGAGGCGACGATCGACGACGGACAGTTGGTTTTTTCCAGCGGCGAAAAGCTGCCTTTGCCCGGCCAGTTCAAGGCCAATGTGGCGACCGGCGACAAGGTCGTGTTCGGGCTGCGGCCTGACGACGTCTATCCGACGGGACATGGTATCAGCTCCGGCAGTGCGGCCGACGTCCACCAGATCGAATTGCCGATCACGGTCACCGAGCCGCTCGGCAATGAGACGCTGGTGTTCGTAGAATTCAACGGCAGCGACTGGGTGTCGCGCATGCTGAATCCGCGACCACTCAAGCCGGGCGAGCGAGTGGCCATGAGCCTCGACATGTCGCAGGCGCATCTGTTTGCCACCGAGACCGGAAAGACATTGCGGAGCTGACCGATGGCTAGAATCGAAAAGATAGAACTGCGGATGGTGGACCTTGTGCCCAAGGTCAAACGCACGGACGCGATCCAGAGTTTCGTCAGCCAGGAAACGCCGATCGTCACCATCACCGATTCCGACGGCGCGGTCGGCACTGGTTACAGCTACACGATCGGCACCGGCGGCTCCTCAGTGATGCGGCTTCTCTCGGACCATCTGGCGCCACGGCTGATCGGCCGCGACCCCGACATGATCGAGGCGATCTGGCACGATCTCGAATTCGCCACGCACGCCACCACCATTGGCGCGATCACCGCCATCGCCATTGCGGCGATCGACACGGCGCTGTGGGACCTCAGGGCGAAGAAGCAGAACCTGCCGCTGTGGAAGCTGGCTGGCGGAGCCAAGGACCGCTGCCCGCTCTACACGACCGAGGGCGGCTGGCTGCACATCGAGACGCAGGCGCTGGTCGACGACGCACTCGCCGCCAAGGCCAGGGGATTTCGAGGCTCGAAGGTGAAGATCGGCAGGCCGCACGGGTCGGAGGATCTTGCCCGCCTGTCGGCGGTGCGCAAGGCCGTCGGCGACGGCTACGAGATCATGACCGACGCCAATCAGGGGTTCTCGGTCGACGAGGCGATCCGGCGCGCGTCCAAGCTGCGCGACCTCGACCTTGCCTGGATCGAGGAACCGCTGCCGGCCGACGATATCGACGGCCATGTGCGCCTGTCCAACTCGACGCCGATTCCGATCGCCATCGGCGAGTCGCTCTACTCCATCCGGCATTTCCGCGAATACATGCAGAAGGGCGCCTGCTCGATCGTGCAGGTCGATGTCGGCCGCATCGGCGGCATCACGCCCTGGCTCAAGATTGCCCATGCGGCGGAAGCCTTCGACATTCCGGTGTGCCCGCATTTCCTGATGGAATTGCATGTCAGCCTGACCTGCGCTGTTCAGAACGGCCGATATGTCGAGTACATTCCGCAGCTCGATGAGTTGACCGGCAAGCGTATGCGCATCGAGGATGGGCATGCGCTGGCACCCGACGAGCCCGGCATCGGCATCGATTGGGACTGGGACGCGGTCAAGGCCATGAGCATCGCCGAATTCACCACGGCGATCACCAAATAGGGGACTGATATGCAGCGGATGGGGATGGTTCTGGGACTGAAGCCGGAAAAGGTCGAGGAGTATGTCCGCCTCCATGCCGCTGTCTGGCCCGACGTGCTGACCATGATCTCGGCCTGCAACATCAAGAATTACTCGATCTACCTGAAGCGGCCGGAGAACCTGCTGTTTTCCTATTTCGAATACCACGGCAGCGACTATGCCGCCGACATGGCCAGGATGGCGGCCGATCCGAAGACGCAGGAATGGTGGGCCGTCTGCATGCCATGCCAGGAGCCGCTGGCGACCCGCAAGGAAGGCGAATGGTGGGCTTCCATGGACGAGGTCTTCCATCATGGCTGAAGGCGGTTTCGACCCTGCCTCGCTCGTCCAGTCCTGGCCAAAGCCGTCGAAGCCTTGGCCGATCGTCACCTTCGGCGCAGGATCGATCGTTGGCGACGCACATTTCCCGGCCTACAGGAAGGCCGGCTTTCCAGTCGCCGGCCTCTACGATCCGGACCAGGACAAAGCGCGGGCGCTGGCCGAGAAATGGAATGTGACTGTGTTCCGTTCAGTGGAAGAGGCCGCAGCCGTCAAGGACGCGGTTTTCGATCTGGCGACACCGCCGGGGCGGCACGCCGAGATCCTGAAAGCCCTGCCCGATGGGGCGGTCGCATTGATCCAGAAGCCCATGGGCAACTATCTCGGCGAGGCAACCGAAATTCTCGAAATCTGCCGCGCCAAGAAGCTCAAGGCGGCGGTGAATTTCCAGCTCCGCTTCGCGCCGATGATGCTGGCGCTGAAGGATGCCATCGCCAAGGGCTGGCTCGGCGAGATCGTCGATTTCGATGCCTGGCTGGCGCTGGCGACGCCGTGGGAGCTTTGGGAATTCCTGCTCAAGGCGCCGCGCGTCGAGATCGCCATGCATTCGATCCACTATCTCGACCTGATCCGGCAAGTGCTCGGCGACCCCAGAGGTGTCCACGCCAAGACGCTCGGCCACCCCAACCATAAGGTGGCGCAGACGCGCACCAGCGCCATTCTCGACTATGGCGATACCGTGCGCTGTGCGCTGTCGATCAACCACGATCACAAATTCGGCCGCCGGCACCAGGCCTGCGAATTCCGCATCTGCGGCACCGAGGGTGCGGCCTATCTCAAGCTCGGCCTCAACCTCGATTATCCCCGGGGCGAGCCGGACGTTCTGGAGATTTACCCCAGGGGCGGAACGGACTGGGTCGCGGTGCCGCTCGCCGGCGAGTGGTTTCCCGACGCCTTCGTCGGGCGCATGGCCAATGTCCAGCGTTTTGCCGCGGGCGAAGACGACGAATTGGTCAGCTCGGTCGAGGACGCCTGGAACACCATGGCGCTGGTCGAAGCGGCCTATCGTTCGAGCGCAGCGCCGGCAACGCCGATTGCGGAAAGACCCTGATGGAACAGATCCAGTATTTCGAGGACTATGAGATCGGCGCCTCGCGTATCACCAGCGGCCGCACCATCACCGAGACCGACTTCATCGTCCATGCCGGGCATACAGGCGATTTCTTTCCGCACCACATGGATGCCGAGTTCATGAAGACGACGCCGTTCGGCCAGCGCATCGCGCATGGCACGCTGGTGTTCTCGGTCGGCATCGGGCTGACGGCAACCGTCATCAATCCGTTCGCCTTTTCCTATGGCTATGACCGCCTGCGCTTCATCAAGCCAGTGTTCATCGGCGACACGATCCGCACGCGCACCACCATCGCTGCCAAAGAGAACGACCCAAAGAGGCCGGGCTCAGGACGGGTGGTCGAGCGCTGCGAGGTCATCAACCAGCGCGATGAAGTGGTGCTGGCCGCCGACCATATCTACATCGTCGAACGCAAGCCGGCACGGGGCTGAAAACCAAGCCGCTTCCTATGCGCTAGGACTTTCGCGACATACCGCCGCCCTCTATCGCGTTGACGAGCGTTTCGCTGCCTTCGCGAAGATGCTGGCTCAGAATGCCCGCGGCCTTGTTGCCGTCGCGCTGCCTGCAGGCGGCCAGCAGGTCGCGGTGTTCTGCCTGGGAGCGGGTGCGATAGTCGAGGTTCGACAACAGGATGCGGACATAGCGATCGGCCGCATTGTGGTGCGCTTCGATCAGGCCGAGCAAACGCCGGTTGCCGCAGGCGTCATAGAGAGCCAGGTGAAAGGTCCGGTTGAGCGCCCCCCATCTGCCGACATTGCGCTCGGCATCGATCTGGTCGAGTGCTTGTCCGGCCTCATCGAGCTTGTCGCCCGACAGGACGGGAACAGAGAGCCGGAGCGCCTCGCATTCGAGCAATTCGCGCACCGCGTAGATCTCTGTGATTTCGGCACTGTCCATTCGGGCGACATGCGCGCCCTTGGTCGGGTGAATGGACACGATGCCCTCGGCCTCCAACTGGCGAAGGGCATCACGGATCGGCATGCGACTGAACCCGAACCGTTCGGCCAGATCGTCCTGGCGCAGCGCGGTGCCTGCCTTCAGGGATCCGCTGGCTATGGCTTCGCGCAGGACATTGGCGACCTGCTCCGCCACCGTTTGCGGTCTCTCGATCAGGCCTTCCACAAATCCGCGCAAACGATGCTCCCGGTTCATCCGATATCCAGCCTAATGGAAAACCGCTTTTGCGGATATAAGTATCCTCGTGTACAGGATAGCTACCCTGGCCTCACCGTGGCTTCGGAAGCGGCATCGTGGCGCGCGCCTATGCCGCGGCGGGTCGCCCACTGGCCGGGGTCGGTACAGCGCCTGCTGGCTCCGCATACCGCATACGCATGCGCAGGAACGGCGCTTCGATGCAGGTGTAGCTGAGATAGCCGATCGGAATCGTCGCCATGAAGCACAGGCCGGACCAGAGGCAAGCAACATAGAAATTGCTTATGTTCATGACGTTCGTGTTTATGAACGCCGCCAGTTGCATGACGAAAAACAGATGCAGGAGATAGATCGAATAGCTGTAGGCCCCGGCCTTCTCAAGGATCTTGAACGCCAGGCTTGTGCGCTTCCTCGAAAAGCTGGTGTCGTAATAGGCGATGCCGAAAGCATAGGCCGCGGCCTCCAGGGTCGGCAGGATGATCCATATCGGATGCGGCGACGGATAATGCTCCAACTGATAAAATCCGCCGGCGGCATCGAACCACCAGAAGAAGACCGAGAATGCGACGAGAACGGCCAGCGCCAGCCAGTGCCGATCCTTCGCATAGTCACGGAGGTGAAAAGCAAGAATGCCGGCCAGAAACTGGTCCGCGTGGCCTATGATGGTCCAGGCTGCCGCCGACTGCACCTCGCCGATGTGCACATAGAGCGCCCACCTCAGCAAAATCGCTGCCGCGATGAACAGCAAGGGCGCGAACGGGAACCGCCTCGACGCCATCAGCAGGAACGGCAGCAAAATGTAGAAGTGGGCTTCCACGGTTATCGACCAGCCGCCATTCGGAAGGGTGGGAAAAATCCACCCTTTTCCGACATCGGTGAAGTATTCGCCCAGAGGCTGACCCGCGAGATCCCTGCGGCAAGCCTCGATGGCTATTACGGCCAGCAGAAGCGGAAGCAGCCTCAGCGCCCGGTTGGCAAAGAAGGGCAGGTAGCTGACCTGTTTTCCATCAAGAAGCTTGGCGAACAGGTAGCCGGAGAGCGCCATGAACAGTGAAACGCCGGTGATCCCTTCATCCAGAAGGCTGAAGATTGGCAGAGCCGGCACAAAGCCATAGGGGACCGGCCCATCGGGAGACTGGTGAAGAAAATGCCAGGTGAAGACCAGAAAAGCCGCCAGACCGCGAATATGGTCCAGCGCCGGATAATGTTCTCCAGTCGAAGACTTCATGATTCAGACCAACCGCCCTGCGCCCTGGACGATCGTCGCCGCATTGCCTCGCCTGTACCTGAGCCAGCAACGGCACTGCAGCAAGCATACCTCGCCCACGACTCCTATTTTGCCAGCCTCTCGTTAATTTAGACTTCTTACTTTTTTGGGGAAATTTACCCCGACACGGATCGGCGACCGAACAGCCGCCGACCGAAATTGGTCGATGTACGACGGCTCTTCAGCCGGGGCTTCCCGCAATGTGCGGACCGTCGCGGTCTACATGTTGTCCGAGCACAATCGCTTTGCTCAATCGACGCGGACGGCCACAACGGCGGCGCAGTCGCCGGCCTTGACAAGCCCGGGAAAATGCCGCGCCGCCAGCATGCCGGACATCTTCGCCCTGATCTCCTGGGGGGCGATACCGGTGCGGCCGACGGGATGGATGCGGGCCAGCACGGCCCCCTTCTCCACCGGTTCGCCGAGATCGACCATGGTTTCGACCATGCCGTCGTCCTCGGCGAAGGAGAAGCAATCGCCCGAGGGCATGTCCAACCACTGTGTTTGGCTCTTCTCGACCGCACCATCGACAATGCCGGCGTGACGCAGCACATTGAGGACGCCGCGTCGCGCGATGCGCACGGTTTGTGCGCGCGAGGTGCCGCCGCCGCCAAGCTCGGTGCTGACGAAGACCTTGCCCATCTCCTCGGCCGCTGTGTCGTACATGCCGACGGCATCGATCTCGATCATGCGCATCGAGAAGGGGGCGGAAAATGCCGCCACCGCGTCGAAGGCTTTCTGCTCCAGCGCCTTGTCGGGCAGAGTGTGCGCGGCGCAAAATGGCACGAAGTCGAGCGTCTTGCCGCCGGAATGAAAGTCGAAGACGATGTCCGCGCGAGGAAGCAGCTCCCGTTGAAAATAATCGGCGATCTTCTCGGTCACCGTGCCGTCCGGGCGGCCGGGAAAACTGCGGTTCATGTTGCCCTTGTCGATCGGCGACGTGCGCGTGCCGGCGCGGAAGGCCGGATAATTCATCGCCGGCACGATGATCACCGTGCCGCTGACGGTTTTCGGGTCGAGCGTCCTGGCGAGATCGTAGAGCGCCAGCGGGCCCTCATATTCGTCGCCATGGTTGCCGCCGGTCAGCAGGGCCGTCGGTCCCTTGCCGTGGCGGATGACGCAGATCGGGATCATCACCGAACCCCAGGCCGAATCGTCGCGGCTGTAGGGCAGGCGCAGGAAGCCATGCTGGACGCCGTCGCGATCGAAATCGACGGTCGGCGCGATCGGCGAAGGGCGAAGACTGGACATCGGTTTCAATCCTTCACCACCAGCTTGCGCGGCACATTGGCCAGGCACTCTACACCGGTTTCGGTGATCAGTATGGATTCGGTGATCTCCAGTCCCATCGTTTCAAGCCAGAGACCGGTCATGAAATGGAAGGTCATGCCGGGCTTGAGCTCGGTGCGGTCGCCGGGGCGCAGGCTCATGGTGCGTTCGCCCCAGTCCGGCGGATAGGAAAGACCGATCGAATAGCCGGTGCGATTGTCTTTGACGATGCCGTATTTCTTCAGGACGGCGAAGAAGGCATTGGCGATGTCCTCGCAGGCATTGCCGGGCCTGGCGGCCGCGAGGCCGGCTTCCATACCTTCCAGCGTCGCCTTCTCGGCATCGAGGAATTCCTGCGTCGGCTTGCCGAGGAAGACGGTGCGCGACAACGGGCAGTGATAGCGGTTGTAGCAGCCGGCGATCTCGAAGAAGGTGCCCTCGCCCCGCTTCATCGGCTGGTCGTCCCAGGTCAGATGCGGCGCCGAGGCGTCGGCGCCCGACGGCAGCAAAGGTACGATAGCCGGATAGTCGCCGCCAATACCGTCGACACCGCGCGTGCCGGCATCATAGATCTCGGCGACGAGATCGCATTTGCGCATGCCGACTTCTATCTTGTCGACGATGCGGTGGTGCATGGCTTCGACGATGCGTGCGGCCTTGCGCATATAGTCGATCTCGGTCGAACTCTTCACCGCCCGCTGCCAGTTGACCAGGGCGGTGGCGTCGACGAAGCGGGCATTGGGCAGATGCTTCTGCAGCGCGGCAAAGGCGGCGGCGGAGAACCAGTAATTGTCCATCTCGACGCCGACGGTGAGCTTGCCCCAGCCGCGATCGGCCAACACGCTGGACAGGAAATCCATCGGGTGCCGCTCGGTCGACTGAACGTAGTGGTCGGCATAGCCGACGATGTTGTCATGGGCGAGATAGGCGGTGCGCTTGGCGCCATTGGCATCCTGGCCGCGGCCATACCAGACAGGCTCGCCAGATGGCGGCACGATGACAGCCTGATGCACATAGAACGACCAGCCGTCGTAGCCGGTCAGCCAGGCCATGTTGGACGGGTCGCTGACGATCAAGAGATCGACGCCCTTTGCCTCCATGGCTTTCCGGGTCTTGGCGAGGCGTTCCGCAAATTCGCCGCGCGAGAATTTCAGGTTTGGTTGCATTGTTCTTGATCCTCGTTTGTTGGGCCTGGAGCCTGTTTCAACGTCGTTGAATCCGGCTCCAGGTAACTTTTTGTTCGAGCACGATCTTCTCGGAGAACCGGCTTCCGCTTTTCCGGATCCATGCTCCTGCGGCCAGCATCAGCTTTCGAAAATGGTGCCGGATTTGGCCGTCCGCGCCCGGTCGCGGGCGAGCGTGGCGATCGCCGTGTCCTGCACGCCGGTGCCGGTCAGGTCGGCAATGGTGATGTCGCTGGCTGAGCGACGGCCATGCATTGCGCCGGCGATGATCTGGCCAAGCTCGGTCACCTCGGCATCGGCGGCCATCACGCCCGCCGCGATGGCATGGTGGAGTTCGCCAAGCCGCCGTGTCTGGCGCGCGCTGTCGGCGACATAGAGATCGGCCATGCGCAGGATCGCCGGTGCGATCTCGTTCTTGTGCTCGGCGTCCGAACCCATGGCGGTGATGTGCTGGCCGGCGGAAACGAAGCCGGCCTTGATCAGCGGCTCGGTCGAGGGCGTGGTGGTGACGATGATGTCGGCGCCGGCCGCGGCCTCGGCCGGGTCGGGTTCGGCACGCACGACAATGCCGAGTTTCTCACTCAAGGCATCTGCGGTCGCCACTGCCTTGGCGGAATCGCGCGCCCAGATGCGCGCCTCGGTGATCGGCCGCACGAGCTTGAGCGCTTCAAGTTGTAGTCCGGCTTGCACGCCGGCGCCGAAGATCACGGCGACAGATGCATCGGGACGCGACAGATGCTTGGCCGCGACCGCGCCGGCGGCTGCCGTGCGGACATCGGTGAGATAGCCATTGTCGAGCAGGAGCGCTTCGACCAGACCGGTCCTGGCCGACAGCAGCACCATCATGCCGTTGACGGAGGGCAGGCCGAGCTTCGGATTGTCGAAGAAACCGGGGCTGATCTTGATGGCGAAGCCGTCAATGCCGGGCACATAGGCGGTCTTCACGTCGACCTCGCCGCGATGCTCGGGGATGTCGAGGCGCAGGATCGGCGGCATCGCCACCGGCAATGTGGCGAGCGCGCGAAAAGCATTCTCGACGCAGGCGACGGCGTCGAGATCCAGCGTCACGATCTGGCGCAGCTCTTTCTCGGTGAGGATCGTCATGCGACTCATGTGGCGCGCTCCACCATTGTGTCACCGCAGATGATCTTGCGGTGCGTGTCCATGTCGATGTTGCGGCCGGAAAGCAGAACAAGCACCGGCCCGTTTGGCTTGACCTTGCCGGCGAGCAGAGCGGAGATACCAACCGCGCCGGCGCCTTCGACGATCTCACGCTCCTGCGCATAGGCATGGCGGATGCCCTCGGCGATTTCGTCTTCGCCAAGCAAAACCACATCGTCGAGCAGGTCGCGGCACATGGCGAAGGTCAGCCGGTTGTCGAGGCCGATGCCGCCGCCGAGCGAATCCGCCAGAGTCGGCAATTCCTCCACCGGCACCGGCCGGCCGGCATCGAGGCTCGCCTTCATCGCCGCGCCGCGTGCCATCGAAACACCGATCACTTTCGTACCGGGGCTGACCCCCTTGATGGCCGCGGCGATGCCCGAAGCCAGGCCGCCACCGGAGAGCTGTACGAGGACGAGCGCGGCATCCGGAACCTGGTCGATCATCTCCAGCCCGAGCGTGCCTTGCCCGGCGATGATCGCGGGATGGTCGAAGGGCGGCAGCATGACCAGGCCCTCTTGCGCCACCAGCCGCTCGACCTCCTGCTGGGCGTCGTCCTGGCTGTTGCCGACAATGCGGATCTCCGCGCCAAGCCGGCGGATCTCGTCGAGCTTGTTGCCGGGCACCAGCCGCGACATGCAGATCACCGCGCGCATACCTTCGAGCTTCGCTGCATGCGCCAGCGCGCGGCCATGATTGCCGGTGGAGGCCGCGACGACGCCACGCGCTTTCTCCTCGGCACTTAGCGAAGCGACAGCATTCGAGGCGCCGCGCAGCTTGAAGCTGCCGGTGGTCTGGCGGTGCTCGAGCTTGAGGTGAACCGGCACACCCAGTTGCTGGGAGAGACCCGGCGAACGCACGGTCGCGGTGCGCTCGACCTTGCCGGCAATGCGCTCACGCGCGGCACGGATATCTGCAAGAGTGACTGTCGCCATGGTCGTCAATCGCGGGGCAAGGGCAGCGTCATCAGACGGCCGAATTCGGGATGGGCTGTCTCATCACCGCAAAGGCGGAGGCAGTTCCAGGCACTCGCCTGGTTGCTGGTCACCACTGGGCGGCCGATCGCCTGTTCCATGCCGGTGACCGCGAGCGCACCGCGTAGCGCCGTGCAGGAGACGAACAGTGCGTCCGCCCGCGCGTGCGTCGCTTCGCGCGCGAGTTCGACAAGCTCTGCTGGGGGAATACGGGCCATCTCGCGGTCGTCCTCGAAGCCGAGACAGGTGAAGCTGGCGATCTCGAAGCCACGGGCGGCGAAATAAGCCGCCATCGGCCTGGAGGTTTCGACCGTGTAGGGCGTGAGGATACTGATCCGGCGCGCGCCGAACGCGTGCAGCCCGCGCACGCCAGCCATCGGCGGCGTGACGATGGGAACGCCGGGCTTGGCGACCTGGATCGCCACCTCGATCTCGGCATCGCCGATCACCACCGAGGCCGAGGTGCAGGAATAGCATATGGCGTCGAGCGGCTCGTCGGGCAGGATCAATGCCGCGCCCGCCGTCAGCGCCGGCTGCATCTTGCGCAGGTTCTCCGGCGTTGTCGGATTGGCGTAAGGAATGCGCGCGACATAGACGCCGATGCGCTCGCTCGCCACCATGCGACGAAAATCCGGCTCACTGGTGTGATCCGTGGCCAGGATGATGAGACCGACGCGGCGCGCCATCGGACGGTCTTCGAGCGCCGGCCGGTTGGGCGCGACCTTGATCTCGGGCAAGGGCTTCATCAAATTATCTCTCGATCTTGCCGTAGCGGCGTTCCAGCCAGCGCAGCAGGATAACCGAGCAAAGACTGATGGCGAGGAAGAAAGCACCAACCAGCGTGATCGGCTCGATATAGCGATAGTAGGTGTTGGCGACGCTTTTCGCCTGGTTCATCAGTTCCAGCACGGTGATCGCCGACAGGAGCGGCGTTTCCTTGAACATGGCGATGAAATAGTTGGCCAGTGCCGGGATCATCGGCGGGATGGCCTGCGGAATGATGATATGGCTCCAGGTCTGCCTGCCGCTGAGATTGCACGCCTTGGCGGCCTCCCACTGGCCACGCGGGACATTGTCGATGCCGGCGCGGTAGACCTCGGCCGTGTAGGTGCCGTAGTGCAGCCCGAGCCCGATGACACCGGCGACGAGCGGCGGCAGCAGGATGCCGATGTCAGGCAGCACGTAGAAGATGAAGTAGAGTTGCACGAGAAGCGGCGTGCCGCGGATGAATTCGGCCGCCCAACCGACGGTGCGGGACAATGCCTTGTTGGGCGAGCGGCGCGCCAGCGCGATGCCGAGCCCGACGATCGCCGCCAGCACGGAGCCGAGCAGCGTCGCAAGGATGGTGATCTTCACCCCCTGGATCAGCGTCGGCAGGATCTGCCGGACAAAATCCCAATCCCATTCCATCAGAAAGCCCCGGCCATCAGACGCGCACTCCGTCGAGGCCGCGCGCCATGCGGCGCTCCAGCGAGCGCACGCCCCACGAAATGAGCAGCGCCAGGATGAAATAGATGATCAGAATGGTGGTGAAGGGCACCATCGTGTTGCCGGTCTGGGCACGCACCACCTGCGCCTGGAAGGTCAGGTCGGCAAGCGAGATCAGCGAGACGACCGATGTTGCCTTGAGCAGTTCGATGGCGTTGTTGCCAAAGGTCGGCAGCATCACCAGAAACGCCTGAGGCAGGATGACGTGGCGCAAGCCTTGCCAGCGGCCGAGGTTGAGCGCGATGCAGGCCTCATGCTGTTCGCGGCCGATCGATTGTACGGCGCCGCGCACCACTTCGGCGGCATAGGCGCCGACATTCAGGCCGAGCGCCAGCACGCCCGCCTGCAGCGGGGTCAGTTCGAAGCCCACCAGCGGCAGCACGAAATAAGCGAAAAACAACTGCACGAAGATCGATGTGCCGCGGAAGAATTCGATATAGGCGGTGGCCAGCGCGCGCAGCGCAAAGAAGCGTGACAGCCGCCCAAGGCCGGCAAGAAAGGCCATGACCAGGGCAAGCACCGATCCCATCAGCGTCAGCTCGATGGTGACAAGCGCTCCCTGCAATATCAGGCCGAAATAGCCGGACCACTGGGTCATTAGGGTTCCAACGTTAGCGGTTAGCATCCTTCTCCCCGTTTCACGGGGAGAAGATGCCGGCAGGCAGATGAGGGGCAGCGCGAACTTACGAAGGCACGGCGCCGCCCCTCATCCGTCACTTCGTGACACCTTCTCCCCGTGAACGGGGAGAAGGAAAAAGTGCGCCCTACTTCGCCGCGCAGAGCTTGTCGCGTGTCGTCGACATCGCGGCCGCAGCCGAGAAGCCATAGGGCTCGATGATCTTGGCGAATTCGCCCGACTTCTTCATCTTGGCGAGCTCGACGTCGAAGGCATCGCGCAGCGCCTCGTCACCCTTCTTGAAGGCCGCGCCGTCGCAATAGACCGGCGCGCCCTGCACCGGCGCGATGACTTCGAGGCTAGGATCGTTGGCTTTCTTCATCAGGTCGTTGATCGACAGAACCGGCAGCGAATAAGCGTCGATGCGGCCGTCCTGCACCATCTTCAGGCCGCTCTGGCCATCCGGGACGACAATGACGCGTTCGCGCGGCACACCAGCGTTGAGCGCCAGCTTCTCTTCGGTGCCGCCACCGGGAGCGCCGATCGTTGCGGACGTGTCCTTGGCGACGTCTTCGTAGCTCTTGAAGCCTTTCGGATTGCCTTTCTTCACCAGCATCGCTTCGGCGTCGCACAGCACCGGCTCGGAATAGGCGACCGCGGCGCAGCGCTCCGGCTTCATGAACAGACCGGCGGTGACGACATCGAAGCGGCCGGCCTGCAGGCCGGGGATCATGGCGCCATATTCCGAGATCGAGGCGACGATGTCGCCAACGCCGAGACGCTTGAAGATCTCGCGCGCCACGTCGGGCGCGGCACCCGAAACCTTGCCATCGGCGGCGACGGCCGTATAGGGCGGCTCATTGGCGATGGCGACACGGGCGAAGCCCTGCGACTTGAGCTGCTCGAGCTTGCTGTCGTCGGCCGAACCCGCGGTCGAGGCCGCCAGCACCGCGGTCAGCGCAAGGCCGGCGACGCCGGCCAGAATGCCAAGTTTCTTCATTGTTCCCAACTCCTTGTTTCGTTTTCTTGGTTTGGCTGCGGCAGCAGCGCCGCCGGTTTCTGGTTGATTTCGGGACGGCTTCACAGTCCCGGGCATAACGGTCAGACGCGATGTCCGGCCGCGATGATCTTCTTCAGGAAGCCTTGCGTGCGCTCCTGTTTGGGATGGCGGAAAATCTCATCGGGCTTGCCCTCCTCGACTATTCTGCCGCGATCGAAGAACAGCACCCGGTCGGCGAAATCGTGGGCGAAACCCATTTCGTGCGTAACCAGAAGCATCGTCATGTCGGTCTCGGCGCAGAGCCGCCACAGGACGTTGAGCACCTCCTCGACCAGTTCCGGATCCAGCGCCGACGTCACTTCGTCGAACAGCATGATCTTCGGCTGCAAAGCGAGTGCGCGGGCGATCGCCACACGCTGCTTCTGGCCCCCGGACAGTTGCGCCGGCATGGCCTTGGCCTTGTCGGCCATGCCGACCATATCGAGCAGTTCCATCGCCCGCTTCTCGGCGGCGGCGCGCGGCGTGCCCTTGGTCAGCATCGGCGCCAGCGTCACATTGTCGATGACGCTCTTGTGCGGAAACAGGTTGAAGAGCTGGAAGACCATGCCGATCTTCTGGCGCATCCGGGTCAGATGCCGTTCGTCGGCGGGCAGCAGCTGACCGTTGCGTTCCATGTGGTAGAGTTGTTCGCCCTCGATCTGGATGTGGCCGCCGTCGATGCGTTCCAGGGTCATCAGGATGCGCAGGATCGTCGTCTTGCCCGAGCCGGAAGGCCCGATCAGCGCCAGCTTCTCGCGCGGCATGACCTGCATCGACAGGCCGTCCAGCACCTTGAAGGTGCCGAAGCTCTTCGAAATGGCATCGACCTTGATGATGGGTATGGATGCGGACAAATGAATTTCCCCGTGTTGGAGAAGCCTGTGCCCCTAACGATGCGGAACGCGCCAAATCATGTCAATCAGGAAAATAAAATCATGACAATTATTCCGATTGCGCATGTTTTCCGGTCAGTCGCGGCTGATTTTTGTGCACGTCATCGTCCCAAAACGGCTCGCCTCTTTAGGCGAAGTGCTCAGATTGCAAGCAGCAGATGCTCCGGATCGCCAAGCAGCAGCTTTGTGACAACGCCGAGGCCGGCGCGCAGTTCCCCTTCCGTGGTCGAACCCAGTGAGATGCGCACCGCCGGATGCCACGGCGCATCCGAAATGCGGAAGGATGTACCCGGCGCAATCGCCACGCCTCGCAGCCGCGCCTGGGCGACAAAGCTTTCCTCGGCCCGATCGGCCGGCAGTTCCAGCCAGATGTGCAGCCCGTCATGCCGGGCACGATATTTGACCCCGGCTAGCACCTCCGCCGCGATATCCAGCCGCCGCCGCAACGCCGCACGCTGCCAGCGGACGAGTTCAATCGCCGTGCCGTCGGTCACCCATTTGGTGGCGATCTCGGCCACCAGCGGCGTCGCCATCCAGTTCGACACCAGATGCCGGTTGGCAACGGCGGCGACATAGCGGTCGGGCGCGGCGAGATAGCCGATGCGCAGGCCGGGCACGGTGATCTTGGTGAAGGAGGTGACGTAAAGCGTGCGTTCCGGGGCGAAAGCGGCGACCGGCGGCGGCCGATCCTCGACCAGCGGACCCAGCACATCGTTCTCGATTATGGCGATGTCGTGCTTGCGGGCGACCGCAGCGATCTCTTCGCGCCGCCGCGCGTCCATCAGGGTCGCCGTCGGGTTGATCACCGAGGGCTGCACGAACACCGCGCGGATGTCGGAGAGCCGACAGGCTTCGTCCAGCGCTTCGGGAATCAGGCCATTGCCGTCGATGGGCAGGCCTTCGAGGTTGAAGCCGAGATACCGCGCCAGCGGCACCAGCGTGTGGTGGCCGATCGCCTCGGTGGCAACCGTCGAGCCCGGCGGCGCAACGCTCATCAGCGCCACGGTCATGCCGGCGGTGGCGCCATTGGTCAGGCTGATGTTCTGCGGCGAGACATCAAGGCCGCATAGCTTCAGCCATTCGACCGCCACCGCACGGTGGCGTGGAAACACCATGTTGGGCCGGAACGACAGCGCCGAACTCGACGGCAGGTTCTCGGCCAGCCAGCCCAGCGCCTGCTTCAGCCGCTCCAGATGCATCGGCTCGCAGACCGGCTTCAGGATCGAGAGGTCGATGACCTCGCCGAGGCGTTCGGGCAGATAGGGCGGCTCCGGTTCGCGGCGCTGCGTCTGGACGAAACTGCCGCGGCCGATCTCGCCCGAGATCAGGCCGCGCCGGATCAATTCCTCATAGGCGCGGCTGACCGTTTGCACCGAGAGCTTGAGATCGTCGGCCAGCCGGCGATGCGTCGGCAGCCGGGAGCCATTGGCCAGGCGCCCGTCATGAATGGCGCGCGCGAACTGGTCGGCCAGCGACTGATAGGCCGGCCGCCGGATGAGCGCGGGATCGGGTTGCCACAATGTCATGACTTATTAGAGATCGAAATCAGTGCAATTGACAATCGAAATAATGCGCCGTCATGGTACTGGCGACGAAAAAGTGGGCCGTGATGACTGCTGCGAAACTCGACGCGATCGATCTCAAAATCCTCGACGCCATCCAGCGCGACGGCCGCATCACCAAGCTGGCGCTGGCCGAGCAGGTCGGCCTGTCGCCGACGCCATGCTGGATGCGGCTGCGCAAGCTGGAGAAGGCGGGCATCGTCTCGGGCTACCATGCCCGGATCGCCATGCGCACAGTGGCGCCCGTCGCGACCGTGCTGATGGAGGTGACGCTGGCCAGCCATCGCCAAGCCGATTTCGATCGCTTCGAACGCGTCATCCGCGACATCCCCGAGATCGTCGCCTGCTGGTCGGTGGGCGGCGGCGTCGACTATGTTGTGAAGGTGATGGCGCGTGACATCGACGCCTATCAGCGGCTGGTCGACGGCCTGCTGGAGCGCGAGATCGGCATCGACCGCTACTTCACCTACATCGTCACCAAGACGGTGAAGGACGAGATCGCACTTCCGATAGCCGACCTTTTGCCGGCATCGCCGTAGCGCGGAGAGATCGTCTGCCCGACCGTCGCAATAGAGAGACTCTCTCTATCAGCGTGCGCCCAAACAGCCTCTCTGTCTGCCCGCGATCGATAATCTCCTCGCATCAGACCGAACCGGGAGGCTTCGACCATGTCCGCGCATTTTGCCCGCTCGCATCGCCATGAAGCGCTCGACCGCCTTGCTGATCGCCGGCTGCTGCGCGAGCTCGCCTATGTCGACGGCCACTGGACGGCAAGCGAGGCCGCTGAAAGCTTCGAAGTCACCGATCCGGCCACCGGCATCACCGTCGCTTTCGTGGCCGCGCTTGACGCGCGCCAGACGACAAAAGCGATCGATGCCGCGGCGCGCGCTTTTCCGGCCTGGCGGGCGCTGCTGCCGCAAGAGCGCTCGAAAATCCTGCGGAAATGGTTCGAGCTGATCATCGCCGCGAAAGACGATCTTGCCCTGCTGATGACGCTGGAACAGGGCAAGCCGCTGCGGGAGTCGATTGGTGAAATCGACTATGCCGCCTCCTTCGTCGAGTGGTACGCCGAGGAAGCCAAACGCCTCAACGCGGAAAGCGTCACCAGCCATCTGCCGAACGCGGAAATGATGGTGCGGCGCGAACCGCTTGGCGTCGTCGGTGTCGTCACGCCGTGGAATTTTCCATCGGCCATGCTGACCCGCAAGGCGGCGGCGGCACTGGCCGCCGGCTGCACAATCGTTGTGCATCCGTCCTCGGAGACGCCGCTGTCGGCGCTGGCGCTGGCCGAACTCGGCGAGCGCGCAGGCCTGCCTGCCGGCGTCTTCAACATCATCACCGGCAAGGCCGCGACGATTGTCGGCCGCATGTGCGAGGATCCACGCGTTCGCGCCATGAGCTTCACCGGTTCGACCGAAATCGGCAGGCTGATCGCCGCACAGAGTGCGCCGACGATGAAGCGGCTGGTGATGGAGCTTGGCGGCCACGCACCGCTGATCGTCTTTGCCGATGCCGATCTGGACAAGGCGGTGAGCATCGCCATCGACGCCAAATTCGCCACCTCGGGCCAGGATTGCCTGGCCGCGAACCGCATCTATGTCCAGCGCCCGATCCATGATCGCTTCTGCGCCGCCTTCGCCAGGCGCATCGAAACATTGCGGACTGGCAACGGCCTTATTCAGGAAACCGACATCGGGCCGCTGATGCATGAGCGCGCCGTCACCAAGGTCGAGGAGCAGGTCGCCGATGCCATCGCCCACGGCGCGCGCTGCCTTGTCGGCGGCAAGCGGCATCAGGCCGGGCCGCTGTTCTACCAGCCGACATTGCTGGCGGATGTGCCCGACGAGGCGCTGATCATGCGCGAGGAAACCTTCGGCCCGGTTGCCGCTGTCACACCTTTCGACAGCGAGGACGAGGTGATCGCCCGCGCCAATGCCACCGAATACGGCCTCGTCGCCTATGTGGTGACCGAGAACGGCGCGCGCCAGCAGCGCATGGGCCGCGCGCTCGACTACGGCATGATTGCCGTCAACCGCGTCAAGATTACCGGCGCGCCGATCCCGTTCGGCGGCGTCAAGCAATCCGGCATCGGCCGCGAAGGCTCGCGCCACGGGCTCGAAGCTTTCACCGATCTGAAATATCTCTGCCTGGACGTCGCCTAAGTGCGTCCAGCCATCCCTTAAGGAGTCAAAAAATGCTCGATCAGTCCAACGAACTCGCCGCCTGGGATCGCGATCACTTCTTCCATCCCTCGACGCATATGGGCACGCACGCGCGGGGCGAATCGCCGACGCGCATCATGGCCGGCGGCGAAGGGGTCACCGTCTGGGACAACAATGGCAGGAAGAGCATCGATGCCTTCGCCGGCCTCTATTGCGTCAATGTCGGCTATGGCCGGCAGAAGATCGCCGATGCCATCGCCACCCAGGCCAAGAATCTTGCCTATTACCACGCCTATGTCGGGCACGGCACCGAGGCCTCGATCACGCTGTCCAAGATGATCATCGACCGCGCGCCCAAGGGCATGTCGAGGGTCTATTTCGGCCTCTCCGGTTCGGATGCCAACGAAACCAACATCAAGCTGATCTGGTACTACAACAATGTGCTTGGCCGGCCGGAGAAGAAGAAGATCATCTCGCGCTGGCGTGGTTATCACGGCTCGGGCGTGATGACCGGATCGCTGACCGGGCTTGATCTCTTCCACAACGCCTTCGACCTGCCGCGCGCGCCGATCCTGCACACCGAAGCGCCCTACTACTTCCGCCGCGCCGACCGCTCGATGAGCGAGGAGCAGTTCTCGCAACATTGCGCCGACAAGCTCGAGGAGATGATCCTGGCCGAAGGCCCCGAGACCGTCGCCGCCTTCATCGGCGAGCCGATCCTCGGCACCGGCGGCATCGTGCCGCCCCCCGCCGGCTATTGGGAAAAGATCCAGGCCGTGCTGAAAAAGTACGACGTGCTTCTGGTCGCGGATGAAGTGGTGACGGGCTTCGGCCGATTGGGCACCATGTTCGGTTCCGACCATTACGGCATCAAGCCCGATCTGATCACCATCGCCAAGGGCCTGACCTCGGCCTATGCGCCGCTGTCGGGCGTCATCGTCGCCGACAAGATGTGGCAGGTGCTGGTGCAGGGTTCCGACAAGCTCGGCTCGCTCGGCCATGGCTGGACCTATTCGGCGCATCCGATCTGCGTAGCCGCCGGCGTCGCCAATCTCGAACTGATCGACGAGATGGACCTGGTGACGAATGCCCGCGAGACCGGCGCCTATTTCCGTGCCGAACTGGCCAAGGCCGTCGGCGGCCACAAGAATGTCGGCGACGTGCGCGGCGACGGCATGCTGGCGGCGGTCGAGTTCGTCGCCGACAGGGACGACCGGGTGTTCTTCGACGCCTCGCAGAAGATCGGTCCGCAGGTGGCGACGGCACTTGCCGCCAGCGGCGTCATCGGCCGTGCGATGCCACAGGGCGATATTCTCGGCTTCGCGCCGCCGCTCTGCCTGACCCGCGAAGAAGCCGACGTCGTCGTCTCCAGGACCGCCGATGCGGTGAACAGCGTTTTTGCCAATCTCTGAATCGACCCATGAATGCCATGACCAGAACCCTTCCCGCCACCATGGCCGCCGTGCTGCTCACCGGGCACGGCGGACCGGAAAAGCTCGTCTACCGCACCGATGTGAAAGTGCCCGCGCCCGCCCCCGGCGAAGTGCTGGTGAAAGTCAGCGCCTGCGGGATGAACAACACCGATGTCTGGGTGCGCCAAGGCGCCTATGGCACGGAGGAGGACGCCGCCGCCGTGTCGACCTGGCGGCGCCAGGGCAACACGCTGACCTTTCCGCGTGTCCAGGGCACCGACACGGTGGGCATCGTCGCTGCCGTCGGCGAAGGCGTCTCGCCGGATCGCATCGGCGAACGGGTGATGGTCGATTTCTCCATCTACAACCGCGACGACGATTCACTGGCCGACATCGACTATATGGGCCATGGTCGAGATGGCGGTTACGCCGAGTATCAGGCCGTGCCGGCCGAAAATGCGCATGTCGTCGATACGGAGATGAGCGATGTCGAACTCGCCACCTTCTGCTGCGCCTATCTTACCGGCGAACAGATGCTGGAACGCGCCGGCCTGAAAGCCGGCGAGCGCGTGCTGGTCACGGGCGCCTCGGGCGGTGTCGGCTCCGGCATCGTGCAACTGGCACGGGCGCGCGGCGCCATCCCCTATGCCGTCGTCGGCAAAGGCAAGGAGCAGGCGGTGCGTGATATCGGCGCCGAGGCTGTCATCACCCGTGGCGTCGCCAACCTGCCGCAAGCCGTGGCCGAGGCGACCGGCGGCAAGCCGATCGACGTGGTCGCCGACCTCGTCGGCGGCGCGATCTTCAACGACCTGCTACGCATCCTGAGGCCCGAGGGCCGCTATACCACCGCGGGCGCGATCGCCGGTCCGGTCGTGCAGCTCGATCTCAGGACCATGTACCTCAAGCAGCTGCAATTGCACGGCTCGAGCCAGGGCACGCGCGCCGATTTTCGCCGCATCGTCGGATATATCGAGGCGAAAAAGATCCGGCCGCTGGTCGGCGGCGTCTATAGGCTGTCCGATTTCCATCGCGCGCAGGCCGATTTCATCGCCAAGGATTTCGTTGGCAAGCTGGTGGTGGTGCCCGACGCGGTCGCGGAGCAATCGGCGTAGCTCCCGAAATCCAGGCATCCTCGCTTCTGCCGTCCTCCTACCGCTGCCATAACGGGAATGGCTTGCAGTCCAGCCTGCAAGCCGTCACAAACAGTGACGCCCGCCGCGCCGCTGGTCCGGGCCTCCGGTCACAGGATACAGGCGAGAATGACAGCCCGAATGATAGTGCTCGACGCCAAGCCGCTCGGCGTCGCGGATGTCGCCGAGATCGCACGCCGCAACGCCCGGCTCATGCTGGGCGAGGAGGCGATGCGCCGGATCCGGGCGAGCCGCTCCCTCATCGAGCATCTGACGCAGCTCGGCAAGCCGATGTACGGCGTCACCACGGGCCTGGGCGCCTGTGTCGATACACCGCTCGCGCAGGCCGACCTGATCGCCTTCCAGCACAGCGTGCCGCTCAGCCACAGCATGGGCATCGGGCCTGCTCTGCCGACCGAGGCGGTGCGGGCGATGATGACCGCGCGCATCTCAGGCATGGCGGCCGGCGGCACTGGCACCTCCGAGCGCGTGGTGATGGGCCTTGTGGCGGCGCTTAACGCCGGCGTCCATCCGGTGATCCCCACCTGGGGATCGATCGGGGCGGCCGACCTTGCCCATCTCGGCCATATGGCAAGGGCGCTGGGCGGCGACGGCGAAGCGGAGTTCCGGGGCAGGATCATGCCGTCCGCCGAGGCACTCGCGCTGGCCGGGCTCGAACCGCTCGACCTGCGCGAGAAGGACGGCCACGCCATCATCGTCGCCAACAGCCTGTCGACCGGGACGGCCTGCCTGTGCCTCGAGGATGTCGGGCATCTCATCGACTGGGCGCTGGCAGCGGTCGCCCTCAACTATGAGGCGTTCCGTTCTTCCCTCACCGCGATCGACGAGCATGCGCTGGCCGCGCGGCCGGCCTTCGGCCAGCGCGAGATCGGTGCCCGGCTGCGCAAGGAACTGGCGGGAAGCGGCCTGTGGAAGAACAAGGCGGCACGGCGCCTCCAGGATCCGCTCAGCTATCGCTGCGTGCCCCAGGTCTGGGGTGGCCTGCTCCACGCATTCGAGCAGGCGCGGCTGGCGACCGAGATCGAACTGACCCACTCAGGCGACAATCCGGTGATCCTGGCCGAGTGCGAGCGGGTGATCTCGAACGGCAATTTCGATCTCACGGCGATGACGCTGG
This sequence comes from Mesorhizobium sp. B283B1A, assembly GCF_020165735.1. Taxonomy (NCBI): domain Bacteria; kingdom Pseudomonadati; phylum Pseudomonadota; class Alphaproteobacteria; order Hyphomicrobiales; family Phyllobacteriaceae; genus Mesorhizobium; species Mesorhizobium sp. B283B1A. The sequence continues at coordinate 168,672 of NZ_JAIUIQ010000005.1, read as the reverse complement.
CCTGGGAACAGCTTGGCCAGGCGCTGGCGCATTGCGCGGTCGGCATCGCCAACCGCGGCATGAAGCTGATGTCGCCGATAACTGCCGAACTGCCGCGCTTCCTGTCGGCCAGGGGCGGCAGCCGCCAGGGCTATGCCGAACTACAGAAGCCGCTGGCCGCGCTGGAAGCCGAGATCCGCCATCTGGCCAATCCGATGTCGCTCAGCCCGCTTGCCGTATCTGACGGCATCGAGGACCAGTCGTCGATGGCGCCGCGGGTGGTGGCCAAGACCACCGAGATCGTCGAGCGCATGCGCTATCTGGTTGCGATGGAGCTGATCTTCGCGGCGACGGGCGTGGAGTTGCGCGGCGTCGTCGACAGCATGGGCGAAGGGCCGCAGCGGACCTTTGCAGCGGTGCGCGCGCTCGTCAGCCCGCTCGATGACGACCGCGAGATGAGCGCCGACATGACCCGGGTCGCGCGCATGGTGGCTGGTCCCCGGTACTGAGCCGGCGGTCGAGCCCGTCGTGGTTGTGAACGCGGCAGCGGCAGGTCGAGACTATTGGTACGGCCCGCGAAGATTCAAGTTCTCGGCCAGCAGGCAGAAGCGGTCGATCAGCCGGACAAGCTCTTCGCCTTGTTCGGCCACGATCGTGCCGCGCTCGGCAGGTGCGACGTCCGAGAGGGCCTGCCACAAGCGGCTTTGCCGGTCACAGACATCCGCCAGTTCGGAGCATTCGCCAGAGGTCAGTTTCAAGATGTGATCCCCCGTCACCGGCCCGATGCCCGGAGGCGTCGTCGCCCCAAGGGAAAGATAGCCCGGCGGCACCGTGCCTTTCACGTTGGTCACCCATTTGCGGCAGATGACGTCGAACAACTGGTCTACGGCCTGCTTGGCGCCGGCGACGCGCGAGGGATGGTCCGTATCAGCCGCTGCATGCGGCAGAAGTTCAAGCTTGCCGGCATGCTTCCCGACGAGATCGAGATAAGGCAGCATCGGGCCTGAGAGACTGCCGGTGGAAGCATCGCTGAACAGGTCGGCGTCGATTGCGGCATGGCGGATCCGGCCGGACGACAAGGCGTCATCGAGAGCCTGAACGTCGACAAGCTCGCCACGATCATAATTGACCAGCACCGCGCCACTGTTCATGCGGCGCAAGACATCAGCACCGATGAGCCCGGCATTGGCGTAACGGCCGGTGTGCGCATCCTGTTTGCCCAAACCGACATGAACGCTGAGCACATCGGCGCCTTCAGCCGCATCGCAGAGGTCTGGCGCGAAGACAAAACCCTCGGCCTCCACCCAGTCCCGGTGTCTCGGCCTCGCGTGGATCACCACGCGCATGCCGAAGGCGCGGGCGAGCTTGGCGACCTCGCGACCGATATTGCCGTAACCGATGATCGCGATCGTCTTGCCTTCGAGCTTTTCGGTCGGAAAATCGCACAGCTCCCTGCCGGTGTCGAAGGCACCGCGCGCCACCCGCTCGTGAAGCGTGTCGACCGGGAGGTCCGGCAGCACTTTCAAGATCGCCTTCATCACCATCTGCGCCGTGGCACGGCTGTTGATGCCGGGCGTGTTCATCAGCACTGCCGCGCCGCCCTCGCCGCTGCCGCCACCCCAGGAGCGCGAGCCCATATTGCCGGTGCCGGCACCGATCCGCACGCCGGCCAGCGGAAAAACGGTTTCCGCGGGAAGGAAAGTCGCGGCGGCGATGACGGCGTCATAGCGCCCGTCGCCGGCGGCCTCGATCAGCTCTTCGCGCGTGCTGAGGTCCGGCTGGTAGAAGAAATGCACGCGGCCATGCTCAAGACCCGCTTTGTCGCCAAGCGCGCCTGCGTGGAAGCGGCCGCCCTTGGCTTCGATATGGGCGCGCACTTCGCCCGCGTCCGGCTTACCGTCAGGACCGAAGCGCAGGCCGACCAGATCGCAGATCAGCATGGCGTAGGCGCGTTGCGGATCGATTGGGTTCGTGGCCTGTGTATTCGCGTTCGCTGTCACGTCGTTTCCCCATGCAAGAACGGAAAGGCCTGCCGTTACAGCGGCACGCTCTCAATCAGAACCTATCCGCCCGGAAGGGCCTCAGATCGATCGCTGGCGGCAAACCCGCGGCTAGCTGCGACACGATCTAGAGGCTGGGTCCCAATTCGATCGCGCTGCCGTCGCTGAACCGGGATTGGCGGAACCTGTGAAGACTGTGTCCCGGCTCGTTTCCCTGGACGAGGTCTGACACGACGCGGCCCATTCCGGGTCCGATGCCGAAGCCGTGGCCGCTCATCCCTGTGGCGATAACGAGACCCGGAATTTCGGCGGCGCGATCAACGATGGGCACGACATCCGGCATCGCATCGATCATGCCCGCCCAGCTCGCCTTGAGCGGCACTGTCTTGAACTGCGGGAAAAGTGCAGTGAATTCGCGGTCGATATCGCGTAGCGCGGAGGTTTTGGGGGCGGGATCGAGGATACGTATCCGTTCGAACGGGCTTTCCTCGTCCGCGTTCCATTTGCGCGGGGTCGACCAGCTGTCCGGATAGCCTCGCGGCGCCGCCGGCAGGTAGCGGATGCCAAGAGGATTGGCCATCAGGGCGGGAACATATTTGCGCGCGTGACGAAACGCGTCAGGCCCGACATAGAGTTGACTGGAGCCTCCCGATGCGAGCGTGTAGCCGCCATCCTGCCTGCGCCGGAATGCGATATGCTCATCGGCGACGGCACCCGAATGGATTTCAGGCATGGGTTGGGTCGCGGCGACCGTCGACCTGACGCTGAGCTGCGGGATCGAGACGCCATGTGCGCGCAGGAAGAGCGACGTCCACGCACCACTCGCGACGACGGCGTTCGAGGTGGCGATACGACCCTGCTCGGTCCAGACACCGCTGATGCGCCCCGCCGAAATATCGAGCATCCGCGCCGCACAATTCTCGATGATGGTGACGCCCTGCCGGGCGGCCAGGCGAGCAAGGGCTGGCACCGCGACCCAAGGCTCGGCGCGCATGTCCGATGGGGTGGTCATCGCGCCCTTGAAGGGACGCGACATGGAAGGGATCAGCTTGGCCGTCTCGCCCCGGTCAAGCAGGCGCGTGTCGACGCCATGCATCTCGGCGATCTTCAGGAACTTGGCGAAACCGGCCATCTCCTTGTCGGTTCGCGCGAGATAGGTAACGCCCGTCTGCTTCAACCCGATGTCTTCGCCGCAGTCTTCGGCCAGTTGACGCCAGAGCCGTTGCGCTTCGATCACGATCGGCAGTTCATCGGCATCGCGACCCTGCTGCCGGATCCAGCCCCAGTTCCGCGACGATTGCTCGCCGGCAATGCGCCCCTTTTCCAGCAATGTCACCGAAATGTTCCGTCGTGCCAGGAACAAAGCCGTGGTCACGCCGATGATGCCGCCGCCAATGATCACAACCTCCGCGACCTTCGGCAACGGCGCCTGAAACTGGATCGGCATGGCTTCGGTGAAAGGAAAACGTGTCAAAGAATACGATCCTCCTGGTATTCCACGGCGGTAACTGGCCCTTGGCCGCCTTGGCCGCTTGCGTGGAATGTCGGCGATACCTGACCGAACTGATAGTCCGTCATGGCTGGGCCGGGCTGGAGAATCTGCGTGCCAATGCAATAAAGTTGTTGATGCAGATGGGACCCAATCGCGGCGCCGCTTCAGGCATAGTGCGATGCCGCCATTGGCCCCTTGAACGGTCAAGTCGGACACGCGTAACATCGCACCATCAGAACTGAGTCTGTTTTATTCGTCCGGGCTAATGTCCGGATTGGACTGGATATTTTCCTTGCTTACGGATGCAACCAGCAGCGCGGCGAAGCGCGGCAAGTCGTTTGCCCATGTGGCCGAAGCCTCCTGGGGCAAAGGCCTCAGCACCTTGCTGCGCATCGTGCGTATGACGCTGCGCCATCCCTGGCAAGTCGCCATCACCCTGGTCTCGACCTTCATCGCCGCGACGCTGCAACTCTTCATCCCACGCCTCTTGGGACGCGCCATCGACCAGGCGCAGGGCGTGATGGCCGCGGGTGCCGGCGCGGCGGCGGAACAGGCGCTGTGGAACACGGCGCTGACGCTGCTCGTGGTCAGCATCCTGCGCGGTCTCTTCACCATGGCGCAGAACTACTATGGCGAGGCCGTCGGCCACCGGACCGGCTATGAATTGCGCCTGGCGTTCTACGAGAAGATCCAGCGCCTGAGCTTCTCCTTCCACGACAAGGTCCATACCGGCGATCTGATCACGCTCGGTCTGCTCGATCTCGACGGCGTGCGCATGTTCTTTTCCACCGGCATCCTGCGCGTGGTGCTGCTCGGTGTGCTGATCGGCGTCGGCGCCTATCTCCTGATCAGCACCGATCTCGTGCTCGGGCTGCTCAGCTTGAGCTTCGTGCCGTTCGTCGCCTGGCGCTCATCGGTGACGCAACTGGCGCTGCGCAGCACCTGGCTGACGCTGCAGGAGCGTCTGTCGGTGCTGAGCCGGGTGATGGACGAGAATCTCGGCGGCATCCGCGTCGTGCGTGCCTTCGCGGCGCAGCGGCACGAGCTCAAAAAATTCGACCGTGCCAAGCAGGATGCGCTGGACCTCGCCAATAAGCGCGTCGACATCCGCGTCAGCAACACCAGCGCCATGAACTTTTCCTTCCTCGCCGCCATGGGCCTGGTGCTCTGGTTCGGCGGCCAGAAGGTGATCGCAGGCCAGATCAGCGTCGGCACGCTGGCCCAGTTCCTCACCTTCATGACCATTTTGCAGATGCCGGTGCGTCAGCTCGGCCTGATGGTCAACTCGTTCGCGCGCGCCTCGACCTGCGGCACGCGGCTATTCGAACTGCTCGACACCGAACTCGATATCAAGGACGCGCCCGGCGCAACGGATCTTGTCGTCACCGAGGGCGTGCTGCGCTTCGATGATGTCGGCTTCCGTTACGAGGGCTCAGGCGGCCGGCCGACACTGTCGGGCATTTCGTTCGAGGCCAGGTCCGGCGAAACCATCGGCATTGTCGGCCCCCCGGGCAGCGGCAAGTCGACCATCGCGCATCTGATCCCGCGCTTCTACGACGTCACATCGGGCGCGATCACCATCGACGGGCAGGACATCCGCAAGGTCACGCTGCAATCATTGCGCAAGGCGGTCGGCGTCGTGCAGCAGGACGCGTTCCTGTTCACCACCTCGATCGAAAACAACATCGCCTATGGCAATCCGTGGGCGCGCGAGACCCGCATCGGGCAGGCAGCCGAATATGCCCAGTTGCACAACTACATCATCGGGCTCCCCGCCGGCTACACCACGGTCGTCGGCGAACGCGGCGCATCGCTTTCCGGCGGCCAACGGCAGCGCCTGACCATCGCGCGCAGCCTGATGCTGCGGCCATCGGTGCTGGTCTTCGACGATTCGACCGCAGCCATCGACGCCGGCACCGAGCAGCGGATCCGGGCGGCGATGAAGCGCTTCGCCAGGGATCGGGTGACGCTGATCATCTCGCATCGGCTGAGTTCGCTGATGCATGCCGACCAGATCCTGTTCGTCGAAGGGGGCCGGATCGTCGAGCGCGGCACGCATGAGGAGCTGCTGGCGCAAGGTGGACGCTATCGCGCGCTTTACGATCTGCAATTGCGGCCGGACGACGATCGGCCGGTGGCCGGGACCGAATGGCAACAATCATGAGCTTTGCCTTTGCACCTCGCGCAGCGGTCGTGATCGTATGCATTCTATCGGGCATATGGCTTATAAGGTTTTGTATATCCGTAGTTTATCCCGCGCTGTTGTCGGGTATATTCACCGCGCGCGGCAGAGTATACATGAAGGAAATGCACCCGATCAGATTTTGGTTGGCAGTTTGTTTTTATGTTACGGCGACGGCGGGCATGATAACAACGACTTTTTTTCTAATATACATGTATGCTTATAAGGGAATCTGATGTCGACAGACATCGACGATGAGAAGGAAGACACCAGCGGGCGGCCGACCAAGGCCGTCGTCGGGTCGCATCGCGACGAGGAAGAGGTTTTCGGCAAGGCTTACGATCCGCGCATCATCAGGCGCATCTGGAGCTTCGTCAGGCCGTATCGGGGCCGGATTTTCATCTCGGTCGCCGCTGTGCTGGTGTTCACGCTGACGCAGCTCGCGATCCCGCTGGTCATCCGCTACGCCATCGATCATGGCATGGCCGCGGGCAGGCTCGACCACTCGGTGATGATCTCGGCGACAGGTGTCTTCGCGGTGATCATCCTCATCAACTATGCCGCCAGCCATGTGCAGGAAAGCGTCGTCGGCAAGGTGGCCGAGAACGTGCTGTCCGATTTGCGCCGCGCCATGTTCAGCCACCTGCAGCGCGTCTCGCTGAGCTTCATGGACAAGACCGAGGTCGGCCGCCTGATGTCGCGCCTGCAGGGCGACGTCAATTCGATGCAGGAGTTCCTCGAAACATCCGTGATGTCGGTGGGCGACATCGTGCTCTTGTTCGGTATCGTCTGCGTGCTTTTGTGGCTCGACTTCCGGCTCGGGCTTTTGACGCTATCGACCATGCCGGTGCTGTTCATCGTGCGCCTGTTCTGGCTGCCGCGCGCCAAGGTCGCCTTCATGGCGGCGCACGAGACCAACTCGATCGCCAACGGGGCGCTCGCAGAAGGCATCCATGGCGTGCGCACCGTGCAGAGCCTCGAGCGCCAGCATGTCAATTTCGACCTCTACGACGAGAAGGTGCTGGCCAATCTCAATGCCCACCTGCGGTCGGCCAAATACGCGCAGGTGATGGTGCCGATCGTCGACACGCTGACCGGCATCGCCATGGCGACGGTCATCGTCGTCGGCGGTTCGATGGTGCTGTCGCACAGCCTCGATGTCGGCGTCATGGTGGCGTTCCTGTTCTACATCCAGCGTTTCTTCGACCCGATCCGCTCGCTCACCATGCAGTACAGCGTCATGCAGCGCGCCATGGCTTCGGGCCAGCGCATCTCCGAAGTGCTAGACGTACCGGTGGATGTCAGCGACAAGGAGAATGCCGTGACGCTGTCGCGCGACATGGACGGCTCGGTCGAGTTCAGGAACGTCACCTTCGGCTACAGGCAAAACCAGCCGGTGCTGAAGAACATCTCTTTCCGCGTCAATCCGGGTGAGACCGTCGCCCTTGTCGGCCCGACCGGGTCGGGCAAGTCGAGTTCCATGGCGCTGGTGCACCGTTTCTACGATGTCTGGTCGGGTGAGGTCCTGGTCGGCGGCCATGATGTGCGCGACCTGACGCAGGATTCGCTCGGAGACCAGGTGGCCATGGTGCTGCAGGAGCCGTTCCTGTTTTCCGGCACGGTGCTGGAGAACATCCGCTATCACAAGACCGGCGCGACCCGCGAGGAAGTGGTGCGCGCGGCACAAGCCGTGGGCGCGCACGACTTCATCGAGCACCTGCCCAATGGCTACGACACCGAGCTCGAGCAGCGCGGCGGCAATCTCTCGCTCGGCCAGCGCCAGCTGATCAGTTTTGCACGCGCGCTGGTGGCCGACGCCAAGATCCTGGTGCTCGACGAGGCCACGGCCAGCATCGATTCCTACACCGAGATGCTGATCCAGAAGGCGTTGATCAAATTGCTGGAGGGCCGCACCGGGCTGGTCATCGCCCACCGTCTGGCCACCATACGCGGCGCCGACCGCATCATCGTCCTGCAGAATGGCGAGATCGTCGAAAGCGGCAACCACGAACAGCTGATGCGGAAGAAAGGCCTCTACGCCCGCCTTTACAACATGAACTACGCTTCGTTCGACGACATTTCCGAGGAGGAAATGAGAATGGACGCGGCTGTCGGCAAAGCGACGTGAGGGTTGCGGCAGAACCGGACAGGAATGGAGAGCAGCGGGATGATCGCTGTCAGCGGTTGCCCAGGGACACAATGCATCCGGCGAATCCCTGTCCCGATTTTGTGAAGGAACGCATCGGGTGCGGAGGCCGTTTTCTGGTCATGCATGTCTCGCATGAACAGGAGGCATCCTCATGAAACGGCAGATGATGTCCACCGGTGTCATCATATTGGCGGCCGCGAGCGCGATTTCATTCAGTTCCATCGCCGATGCCGCGGTCAGGCACCATGCGGTCAGGCACCATTTTGTCCACACCACAACTCATCATGGTGACAGGTATCGGCATGCCGTTCACCACGAATATGTGGTGGTTGGCGACGGTTTGACTGGCGACAACTCGGCCGGCGTCAATGGCGGGATGGACAGCTACTACAATGGCTACGGCAGCTATCGTGGGTATGTCGGCGGCTTCTGCGGAACCATTGCATGGACGCTCGGCATATGCAGTCCCCATGGTCCTTGAGTCCTGACCGCTGAGCGGATCGGCAAAGTGTGAGCGCGCGGATGCTACGCCATTTCGGGACGTCTTGACGCCTCGCGGATCGCCTTGTGCACGCCGCGCTGCAAATCCATGAAAGCCGGAGTTTCCATCACCTCTTCCCGGCGCGGACGCTCGATGTCGACGTTGAAGGTCTGCATGATGCGTCCCGGGCCGATCCCCATGACGACGATGCGGTCCGACAGATAGACGGCCTCCTCGACGTCATGCGTGACGAAGAGCACGGTGAGCCGATGCTCCTCCCATATCTGGGTCAGCAGTTCCTGCATCTGGTGCCGGGTCAAGGCGTCCAACGCGCCAAAGGGCTCGTCCATCAAAAGCATCTTGGGCCGATAGGAAAGCGCGCGCGCAATGGCGACGCGCTGCTTCATGCCGCCCGAGAGCTCCGATGGATAACGCTCGGCGCTGTCCGACAGCTTGACCAGATTGAGATGCTCGAGCGCGATCTCGCGGCAGGCCGCGCGATCATAACCGGCGGCCTTGAGGGCAAACTCGATGTTCTGCCGCGCCGTCAGCCACGGAAGCAGCGTGTAGGACTGGAAGACGACGCCACGATCGAGACCCGGCTGCAGGATCGGTGCGCCATCGATACTGAGATCACCGGCGTCGAAGTCCTGCAGTCCGGCCACGATCGACAGCAGTGTGCTCTTGCCGCAGCCCGATGTGCCGACGAGAGAAACGAATTCGTTGTCGGCAAGATCGAGGTTGATGTCGCGCAGCACCTCGGTGCGCCGCTCTCCCGTGCCGAAGCTCTTGTGGAGACCCGCGATGCGCAATTTGGGAGGGTTCATCGGCCGTTCCTCATTGCGAGTGGCCATCCTGCCTGAACAGCACCTTTTCCAGTGCCTTCATGACCTGGTCGGTGATGAGGCCGAGCACGCCGAGCAGCAGGATGTAGCCGATGATGGTGTTTGTCTGGAAATAGCGCTGCGACACGGTGATGCGATAGCCGAGGCCAGATGTCGCCGCGACGAGTTCAGCCAGCACCAGCCAGGTCCATGCCCAGCCCAGGCTGATGCGCAGCGTGTCCCAGATGCCGGGCAAGGCACTGGGAACGACGATGCGCGTCAGGATCTTGCGGTCCGGCAGGCCGAGCGTGCGGCCGAGGCCGATGAAATCGGCTGGCACCCGCTTCACATTGTCCATGATCATCAGCACCTGCTGGAAGAAGGTGCCGATGAAGATGATCAGGAATTTCTGCGTATCGCCGGTACCCGCCCACAGGATGGAAAGCGGCACGAAAGCGACGACCGGCATGTAGCGGATGAAATCCACCAGCGGCTCGATGGCCGCTTCCCATGAGCGGAAACTGCCGATCAGCACGCCGATCGGTATGGACAGTGCCGAGGCGATGAGGAAACCGATGGAAATGCGGTACATCGAGGCCCTGAGATCCAGCCACAACGTACCCTCGGTCGCGAGCTTGGCTATCTGGGTCGCGACACTGCCCGGCGACGGCAGGAAGATGGGCTTTACCCATCCCAGTCCGGTCGCCGCCCACCAGGCAAGGCCAAGCCCGACAAAGACGGCTACGGCGATCGTCAGGAAACGCGACCTGGCGATCGGCACGCCGATCCCGGAGGATCGACGGCGCCTTGCCTGTTTCGTGACCGATCCCGGTGCGGAGCGAGCCGGGGCCGTTTTCGCGGAGGGCTCTGCGGACATCTGCGTCACCACCGCGATCCGGCCGTCGTCATTCCGCCGCCTTGACGAAGGACGGGTCGATCATCTGCTCCGGCGTCACGTCGGCCTGCAGCAGCTTGGCGTTCTTGGCCGCCGCCTCGACATCGGCGAATGTCTTGGTGGTGAAGTCGCCGGTGAGCGCCGTCTTGTTTTCGGCGAGCGAATAGTAGCGCACGCCATCAAAGGCGGTGTTGAGATCCTTGACGTCCGAACCGACGGCCTTGGCGATGATGGCGCGGCCACCAGGCGTGTCGGCCTTGTAGTCCTTCAGTGCCGCATCCCAGGTTTTGATCATGGCCAGCACCTGGCCGGGCCGTGACTTGACCACCTCGTCGCGCACCACCAGCACGTCGCTGATCAGGCCGGGATCCTCGCCGGCGGTGAACAGGAGCTTGACGTCCTTGTTCTGCGCCATGGCCACAGTGAGATACGGCTCGTAAGTGACCGCGACCGGTACCTGGCCCGCAATCAAGGCACCACCGGCATCGGCGGCGGGCATTGGAACCGGCTGGATATCGGCGACTGACATGCCGTTCCTGGAGAGCGCGTATTTGAGCAGGATGTCGCTCGTCGTGCCTTCTTCGAAAGCGACCTGCTTGCCTTTGAGGTCGGCGATGGAGGTGACGTCTTTGCCGGCGATGATGGCGTCGGCCGTCATCGAGACATCGAGCAGCAAAACGATCTTCACCGGCAGGCCGGCGGCAACCATGCCCATCGCCGTGTGGGTGGCGATGTTGGCGGCGTCGAGCTGGCCGCTGGCAAGCGCGGCATTGATATCCTTGTCCTCGGCGAAGTTGACGATCTGGACGTCCGACAGTCCGTTTGCCTTGAACAGGCCCTTGGCGTCGGCGACGTGCCACTGGCCGTAGCCGAGCCAAGGCTCGATGCCGATCTTGAACGATCCGGCCTCGGGCGTCGTGGGAATGGCCGCATCGGCCGCGTGGGCTGCCGGGGCGGCAGCGAGCCCGATGGCGGCGGCCGTCACGAGCGCGCGAAATTGTCCTGCTAGCTTATGCATCGTCTCTAGTTCCCCTTGATGATCAGACCGCTCTTTTACCCAGGCGTCCGGTCTGGTGAGACTGCGGGGTCTGCTCTTGCGGCACTGTGCCTCGGCGTCTTGCCCGCCACTTCATGGTGAAGTGCGAGGATATTTCAGCGTCAGCGGCGGCGGATGTCAAGGCTAAAATACATACATGCATATACAAGTTGGAATGAGTCAATTTTCCACCATGGGCAAGCCTTCCCCCCGCATCCCCCGCAGCCATCAATCATGCTCTTTCTGGATCGATCCGGTCGAGGAAATCGCTCACCCGATCGGCTCCGGTGTCAGGCTCGCTGCCGACCATGACCGCAACCGAAAAGGCAATGAGGGAGGAGACCGGCGTGTGACTGCGCGCACCGGCCCGCAGGTTCATGACCAGGGTTGGCGACAGGAAGAGCCCTGAGCGCAGCACCGATCGCCAATCCGCAGGGAGCATGCCGCGCCGCTCAAGCTCCAGCAGCAATGGCCGCCACAGCGCGGTCGCCTTGACCTCCAGCAAGTCGCGGCGGACGGGGCTCAGGTCCCAGTCCGTGTCGACATGGAGCAGGTTCCCGTCCAGCCGCGCCTGCGCGCGAAAAGCCTCGGTCGCGATGGCCGGATCGTAGAGCCAGAACGGATGGGCGAAGATGTTGTGGAACGTCGCTTTCACCTCCGCCAGCAGCGTCGGGATATGCGAGCCGGCAAAGGCGGGATCGAAGAAGGACAGTGCCGCCCTCCCCGCGTTCTCGGTGTACCAGACATTGGCGTTGTGGGCGTCGCCATGCGCGACCACGCCGCCGGCATCGGCAAGCCGATCCGGCCGCAAGCGCGCGGTCGCGGCATCGAAAAGCTCACCGATGCCCTTGGTGTAAAGCTGGCCGTTGATGACGAACTTCAGCCGCGAAAACCGGTCCCAGTCGAGTTCCGCGCCGGGAAAGGCAAACGACTTGCCGACATAGAAATCGGCCAGCCGGCCGCCTGGCGATGCGCGTGTATCCGGATCGATCAGCCGCTCATAAAACAGCCGATGGATCGGCTCCGCCGCCACCTCCGCGACGGTCACAGGATGCAGCGTCTCAAGATAGACCTCGAGCAACCTTGCGGACAGGTCGCGCTCGGCAAGGGCCGCCTGTCGCCTTTTCTCGGGATCATCTTCGGCATCCAGCGCGAACAGCACGTCCGAAAATCTCGGATCCATGCGGCGGCGATAGACAAGGATCTGTTCGCCCGGCTGGGCCGACATATGGACGGGCTGGTCGACCGGCAGGCCGGCGCGCGACAGGATCTCGGCCCGGTAGTACTCACCGGTCATGCCTTCCTCCCGCTCCTCCTGATGGAACTTGAAGAAGTAGGCCTCGCCGTCGCTATCGAAGAAACCGTTCAAAGAATTGAGGCTGTATTTGTCCACGTTTATGCGGACATTGCCGGGGTTCATCCCGAACAGATCGCCCAGCAATGCCGAAAGCGCTTGCTGCGCCGCCGCGACATCATGCTGCGCGAGAGCCCGGATTCGCGCCGTGCGGCTCTGTGGCTGCGTCATCCGCCGTCCCTTCCAGCCAGGCCGTCCACCAGAGGCAAAGCCACCTTTATCAATACATGTATATACATTTGCAGCGAACGCTCCGCGGCTTGTGCTTTCTCGTTGACGTCAGTTGGTTCTGGAGGGGGAATAGCGGCTGCCGAGCGAATAGCGGCTGCCGGCGTAGGTGAGCTTGCTGATCGTGGCGACGACCGCGCCCGTCCACGTGCGGCGGTGCAGGAGAAGGCAACAGCTGCCGACATCGATGCCCAGATGCCGCGCCGTCTCCTTGTCGGCCGGAATCGCGGAGATGATGTGCTCGACCTCGGTCACCGGGGTCTTCTGCATGAGGTAGTCATAGGTCGCCGTCTTGGTGAAATCCTGCTTGTCGTAGTCTGGGATCAGGCTCGGATTGACGAAGCGCTCTTCCAATTGAACCGGCAGGTCGTTCTCGAAATTGACGACCACCGAATGATAGATCGAGACCCGCTTTGGAAACTCGAACGACAGCGCGAGCTCCTTCGACGGCATGATCGTTTCGAGGACGAGAACCTCGGAGCGATGCCTGTTGCCGCGCTCGACGATCTCTGCCGCGATGTTGTTGATCTCGATCAGCGTCGACTGCGGCCTAGGCGGCGCGATGAACGTGCCGACACCTTGCAATCGGATCAGGAATCCCGCTGCGGTCAGCTCCCGCAAGGCCCGGTGAACCGTCATTCGCGACACACCAAGCGAAACCACCAACTCATTCTCGGACGGCAGCTTGCGATCTTTGCCCCACCGGCCCGTTCCGATGTTGGTCAGGATATAATCCTTCACCTTCTCGTAGAGCGGGCTCGCCGTATCGGGCAAATCGATCATGTCAAAATCCTTTCCGCCAATCTATCGGAAATCAAAGCGGGCTCAACAGGTTGCCGCATGCGGATGATCGTTTTCAAGCCATCGCTGCGCCCCGCCAACAGCCGCTCATACGCAGCCGGAACCTCGTCCAGGCCGATCTCGCGATCGATCAGGGCGAGCAGCGGTTCGCTGAGTTCACCCAGCATCCGCACCGCGTCGGGCAGTTCGTCGGCGAAGGCATGGCATCCCAGCAACGCGATCTCGCGTTCGACCAGAAGGTTGGGGTCGATGTCGAGACGACCATGGAAGATACCGACCATCGCCGCCGCGCTGCCGGAATCGAGCACGCCGAGCAACTGGTTGAACGCGGCGACACTGCCGGTCGCCTCGACGGCCGCCAGCAGCGGGGCGTTGGCGGTTGCCGCGGCAATGGCATCGCGGTCGAGATCGACAATCGTGGCTCCAGTCACCTGGGCCACACGGGCGCAGCGGGCCTGGTTGCGGTCGGCGACCAGCACCGTGCCGGCGAAGGTTTGCGACAGCAGCAGCGCGGCAAGACCGCCAATCGGCCCGCAGCCGACAACAAGCACCGAGCCCGTCGTCTTTGGCAGGCGCCGCACCGCGTGCAGCGCCACCGCAAGCGGCTCGGCCATCGCGGCAACCCGCTCGTCAAGGTCGGCATCGATGACATGCAGCAGACGTGCGGGCAACATGGCCTGTTCGGCAAAGCCGCCGTCGCAGATTTCTCCGACGAAACCCAGCGACCCGCAGAGATGCCGCCTGCCGGCGCGGCATTGCGCGCAGTCCCCGCACCAGAACCGGGAATCGGCAACCACCCTGTCGCCAACGGCGACGGTATCGACGCCCTCGCCGATGGCGATCACCGTGCCGGTCAGTTCATGGCCGGCCGTCGATGGCGAGCGGCTTATCCACTGCCCGGTGCGGAAATTGTGCAGGTCCGAACCGCAGATGCCGGCGGCATCGACCCTGAGCTTCACCCAGCCCGCATCCGGTATCCCTGGCGTGGCGATATCTTCCACGCGCAGATCACCGGGGCCATAAAGTCGTGCCGCCCTCATCGCGATCGCCTCCGTTCAGCCGGCGAGGTAGCGGTCGCGGATCTCCGAGACCGCGTTTTCATGCGAGCTGAAACCCTCGTAGCGGGCGAGTCTGCGGGCGTGCCGCGCCAGTTCCGGATAGGCGGCCGAGGTGACATAGCCAACCGACGAGCGTTTGACGAAATCCGTCACCGAGAGCGGCCCATAGGTTCGCGCCCAGCGGCTGGTCGGCAGCACCGCGTTCGGCCCGAGGACGAAATTGGCAAGCGTCACCGGCGTATGCGGTCCCATGAGGATTTCAGCTGCCTCGGTGATGTGCCCGAGATGCGCGAACGGCTCCTTCGACAAGATTTCCAGATGTTCGGGCGCATAGTCGTTGATGAAACGGTAGCTGTCTTCCAGCGACGCGGTCAGCACGATGCCGCCACGCTTTCCGGTCAGCACCGCGCGCGAGAATTCGACGCGCTGTTCGGTCATCCGCGACCAATGTTCAGGAAGTGCCGCAAGCGCTGCCTCGGCGACCTTGCGGCTGTGGGTCACCAGATAGGCCGAGGAATCCGGGCCATGCTCGGCCTCGATCAAAAGATCGAGCGCGGCAAGGCCACCGTCGACGCTGTCGTCGGCAAAGATGATCGCTTCCGACGGGCCGGCGGGCAGGCCGGTGTTGATGATCGAGGACAGCACGCTCTTGGCCGCCACCACCCAGGGGCTGCCGGGGCCGACGATCTTGAGTGCCGGCTGCACGGTCTCGGTGCCGTAGGCGACGGCGGCGACCGCTTGCGCGCCGCCGCATTTGTAGACGGTACTCACCCCGGCGAGGCGAGCGGCGACCAAGGTCGCAGCGTCCACCGAACCATCCGATGTCGGCGGCGTCACGATCGCGATCCGCGGCACGCCGGCGATGACAGCCGGTACCGATGTCATCATCGTCACCGAGGGAAATGCACCCTTGCCGCGCGGCACGTAAAGCGCCACGGAGGCGATCGGCGTGTACCGGTCGCCGGCATAGGCGCCCGGCCGGACTTCCTTGAGCCACATCGTTTCCGGCTTCTGCTCTTCATGGAAGCGCCTGATGTTGTCGATGCCGAAGCCGATGCTTTCCACGACATCCTTCTCGACCTTGTCGAATGCCGCGTCGAACTCGGCCTCCGACACCTTCAGTCCGCCTTCGGCCACATCGGCCTTGTCGAGTTCCCTGGCGAAGCGGATCAAAGCGGCGTCGCCCTCGTCCTTGACGGCCTGGATGATCGGGCGGACCTTTTCGACGAAGACCGACAGATCGCCCTCGGCGCGTTTCAGAAGGCCGGCCCGCTGGGTAGCATCGAGCGATGACAGATCGTGGAAGCTGACGTCGGACATGGAAATTTCCTTCTGTTGGAACGCAACGTACCGGCCGGTCACATTGCGGAAAACTTTGATTTCGAACCTATAGCGGGCTGCCTCAGATCGATGCCAGGAAGCCGCCATCCACCGGAATGGATTGGCCGGTGATGTAGGCTGCAGCATCCGAGGCAAGGAACACGGCTACGCCGTGCAGGTCGCGCAGATCGCCGAAACGATGCTGCGGGATCTTGGCCAACATCGACTGCTGCCACGCCTCGCTGCTGTAGAACACGTCCGTCATCGCCGTCCTGAAGTAGCCCGGGGCGATGGCATTGACCCTGATGCCCAGATCCGCCCACTCCGCTGCCAGCGCCCGCGTCATGCCGAGCAGGCCCGACTTGGACGAGCCGTACGGGACCGCGGTCGGAATGCCGACTTCGGATGTCAGCGAGCATAGATTGATGATGGCGCCGGGCCGTCCGGCGTCGCGCATCTGCCGCGCCGCTGCCTGGGCGCAGAAGAAGGCTCCTTTGAGATTGGTGTCGACGATCCGGTCCCAGAGCGCCTCGTCGACATCGAGCGAGGGCCGCACTTCTTCCATCCCGGCATTGTTGACGAGGATGTCGAGACCGCCCAGCAGGCTAGCAGCCTCGGCAGTGGCCGCCCGGCAGCGGCCGACGTCGGTGACATCGAGGGCGACGGCATGCGCAACGCCGCCGGCCGCGCGGATGGCCGCAATCGTCTCATCGAGGGAGGCCAGGCTGCGCGCCGTGACCGCGACGTCGGCGCCGGCCGCGCTCAACGCCTCGGCGATGCTGCGCCCGATACCGCGGCTGGCACCGGTGACAAGCGCTTTCCTGCCGGCGAGGTCGAAGAGAGAAGCATTGCGCATGTGATCCTCCTGGGCAGCCTCGGCTTCGAAGCTAACAGGCCTTAGGTTACATATACAAGCATATACAAATCATTTCGGCTAGGCTATTTGTGGCGTCGTCCACCAGTGCACTCCGCAGGGCGACCGGCTTGCCCGGGGAGAGGATGCAGCGAAATCTGGCTTTTGAGAACCCGCCGATGACGACACATATGTGCGTGTCAGCATCGGCTCTCCGTCGGAGAACGACCACTTCATGGCAGCGCTCTCGCAACTGTTGTGATTTCCCGAAAGCCATGCTGAATTGTCTCGCGCCCGGCTCGATTTCGCGGGCCTGCCATTTCTCGCGGGCGCAGTCACGCCACCACCAAGCCCATAAGAGCCCGCAATATGTCCGAGAGCAGCCCGCCCAGGAGCCTCTACTGCGAAACGGCAGGCGGCACGGGTAGTTATCCGACGCTCGCCGGCGCGCAGCGGGCAAGGGTCGCCATTGTCGGCGGCGGCTTCACAGGACTTTCGACCGCCTTGCATCTGGCGGAAGCCGGCGACGACGTTGCCGTGATCGAGGCTCAGCAGCCGGGTTGGGGCGCTTCGGGCAGAAATGGCGGCCAGGTCAATCCCGGCCTCAAATACGATCCCGACACGATCGAGGCGATGTTCGGCCCGGAACTGGGGCCGCGGATGATCGACTTCTCCTATGGCGCGCCGGATTTCACCTTTGGTCTCATCAACCGCCTCTCGATCGCCTGCGAGGCGCGGCAGAACGGCACCATACGCGCGGCCATCCGGCCGAAGCCGGAAGCCGCCGCACGGGCCACGGCCGCCCAATGCGCGCGGCGAGGCATGCCGGTCGACATGCTGGACGCACAGGCGATGGCGGCACGAACCGGAACCGACAGATATACATCCGGCATGTTCGATGCCCGCGGCGGCGACCTTCATCCGTTGAAATACAGCCTTGGCCTCGCAGCCGCCGCGCAGGGCGCCGGTGCGCGGATATTTGGCGGCAGCGAAGTTCTCTCGCTGAAGAGGGAGGCTGGACGATGGATGCTCAAAACCGCGAACGGCGCTATCAGCGCCGAGAAGGTGCTTATCGCGACCAACGGCTATACAGGCGCCCTGTGGCCAGGGCTTGAGCAGTCCCTTGTTCCTGTGTTCAGCGCCATCGCGGCGACCGAACCGCTTCCGCCGCCGGTCGCGGCCGCGATCCTTCCGCAAAGGCCGGTGCTTTACGAAGCCGGCAACATCACCGTGTACTACCGCATCGATGCCGAGAGGCGCCTTCTCATGGGCGGCCGGGGACCGATGAAGCCCATTGGCGATGCCTCCGCCATTCGCTATCTCACCGACTATGCGCTGCGGCTCTGGCCGGCGCTTGCCGGGGTACGCTGGACACATGGCTGGAACGGCCGGGTCGCGATCACCAACGACCATCTCCTGCACATTCACGAGCCGGAGGGCGGCATCCTGATCTGCCTTGGCTACAACGGCCGTGGCGTCGCCATGGCCTCGGCGATGGGCGCTGCCCTGGCGCAGCGGCTAGGAGGTGATGAGACGTCGCCGTTTCCCATGCCGATATCGCCGCTCAAGCCAATCCGGTTTCACCACTTCTGGCCGCTCGGCGTGAAGGCGGCGATCCTTTCGGGGCGACTGAAGGACCGGTTCGGCCTCTGACGCGAAGAGTTCGTCCGGCCTGACGGCCCGGGACCGCGACCTGCCCCGGACTGCGGGCGTCTTTGGTCCGCGCCCTTTTCATATTCGAACGCGAAGCCAGCCATTTCCGCTCGGTAGCGCTACCGCGTGGCCGACGAAATTATAGGCACACTTGCCGATTAACAAAAATCACAACAGGCGACCAAGATCATATGACCATCAACGATCTTGGTCCCGAGGTTGCCCCTCGGCATTGGCGAAAAGGAGAGCCAGATGCCCGTTCAGCAGAGAGTGACCCATCGTTCGAAACAATCTCGGGGATAATCTCTAGGACAATCTCTGGGCATGCCATCTCAGATGGTCTTCCATGAATGTCGAGATGAAGAAATACGAGTGATCGTAGCCGTCTTGCATGCGCAGGGTCAGCGCAATGCCGGCCTTCGCGCAGGCCGCTTCCAGAAGCCAGGGCCTCAGCCCGTCATTGAGAAATCCGTCCGATGTTCCTTGATCGACGAAAAACTCCGGGAAGCGGTGGCCATCCTCGATGAGCGAGGTGGCATCGTAGCCACGCCATGATGTCTCATCCGCGCCGAGATATTTTTCGAAGGCCGGCCTCGACCAGCCGGCGGTGGCTGGCTGCACGATCGGCGCAAACGCCGAACAGCTTTTGAAGCGTCCTGGATTTTTCAGCGCAATCGTCAGCGCACCGTGGCCACCCATCGAGTGGCCAAAGATTGCCTGACGCTTCATGTCGGTCGGAAACTCCCGCGCGATCAGGGCCGGCAACTCCTTGGTAATGTAGGAGTACATGCGATAGTTCTTCGCATAGGGCTCCTGCGTTGCATCGAGGTAGAAGCCGGCGCCGCAGCCAAACTGCCAATTGTCCTTCTCGTCAGGGATGTCGGCGCCGCGAGGACTGGTGTCGGGACAGACGACGATCAGGCCAAGCTCGGCGGCCATCCGCCTGTATTCCCCCTTGTCCATCGCATTGGCATGCGTACAGGTGAGGCCGGAGAGATACCATACGACGGGGCAAGGCTTTTCACGGGCCTGGGGCGGCACGAAGACGGCAAAAATCATGTCGCAGGAGCAGGCATCCGAGGCGTGGGAATAGACGCCCTGCACACCGCCGTGCGACTTCGCAACGGAGATGGTCTTCATCTGGTCCGACATGTATTTCTTCTCCACCATTGGAAAACGTCGTTACGGCCGCCTGTCTACGGCATCGCTCGGGATCACGGCAACCTTGATGGATTGGATCATGCTTTGGCGCCGTTCCAGCCCAGGGAACCGAAGCCTACATGCGGTGGCGGCGCATGCATGCCGCTCCCAAGCGCCGAGACCGACGGATCGCGCGGCGTCCACAGGCTAGGTGTCGACAAATTATCGCATGGTCCTCATGACAAACGGCTGGTCATCTCGAGCGCAGCAATTTCTGCGCGATGGACCAGGCCTGTTCGACATGATGCCGGGCGGCGGCCTCGGCCCTGTCGGGGTCGCGCGACTTGATGGCGTCCATGATCGCGGTCATTTCGGCTATCTCCGGTTCCCGGCGATTGCTCGAACTTATGGTCATCGAGCGCAGTTGATTGATGCGAACATTCAACCCCTGCACGATCTGCTAAGCCGCCTTGACGATGCGGAACCCTTCAACCTCCTTGACCACCGGCAAGCCCTTCCAGCGTTCGGAATCGTGAAGAATGATCAGCCGGTCAAGATTGCCGCCGATCTCGGTATTGATGCGGTCGATGGTCTTGAGCTGGTCCCACACGCTGCCGACAGCGTTGTTGAGCGGCTGATAGACGCCGTCGTGCTTGTGGCCGGTGAGTTGGCGGGACGAGTAGACGCAATCACCGGAAAGTACGATGCGGCCACGCGACGTCTCCACGATGACGAACTGCTGGCCCATCGTGTGGCCCTGCCCCAGCCTCACATGGATGCCTGGCAGAAGATCGTCGCGGTCACCGTCGACCAGCGTCAACCGGTGTTCCACCGAGGCATCGAAGGCAGCGCGCAGATCGTCGGGATCGATGATGGCGGTGAGGAAGCCGTATTGCGGCGGCAACGCCATCGCCTCGTGCCAGGACAGCAACTCCTGCTTCTGCATATAGAGGCGGGCTTTGGGAAACTGATCGATGGAGCCCATGTGATCGAAATGGGCATGGCTGACAATGATGTCGGTGATGTCGTCCGGCGCCAGCCCCAGTTCGGCAAGCATGCGAACCGGGGAAATCCACCAGGGTATGCCGAACTTATCGGAGAAATTCGGGCCGGTTTCGTCCTTCATGAAGCCTGTATCGACCAGCACGTTGCGGTCGCCGCGCCGCGCCAGAATAAAGGAAAAGGGCAGGTCCGTGGGGCCGTCATCATACATCCCGTTGACCAGATCGACCCATGGCTGGTTCTTCGATCGCGCGAACTCGATGACATAGATCTGCCAATGCTCGGCCTGAGCCATGTGATCCTCCTCAACTTTCCGCAAGTGAGCGGCCAAGGCTGGAAAGCCCGACCGCGATGATCAAAATGGCGCCCTGGAACACGTATTGGGAAAAGGTCGGGGCACCGAAAATGTTGAGGCCATTGAAGCCGAAAGCAATGATCAGGGCGCCGACCAAAGTCCCGAGGACATGAAACTCGCCGTCGCGCAAAGTCGCCGAACCGAGAAATACCGCCGCGAACGCAGTCAGCAGATAGGAATCGGCCGCGCTGGTCGTACCGCTGCCCAGCCGCGAGGCCAGGAGAATGCCGGTGAGGGAGGCGCACATGCCGGAAATGACGAAACCAAGCGTCTTGATGCGATCGACGTTGATACCGGCAAGGCGCGCCGCGGCAGGGTTGCCGCCGACCGCCTGAATCTCCTGGCCGATGGAGGTGCGCTCGACCAGCACCCACAGGATGCCCAGCACAAAGACCATGACGACGATGTTGTTGGGGATGCCGAAGAGCCAGCGGCCGAGCGAAAGCTGCAGGAAGGCCTCCGGTACGCCGGCAACGATGGGCACCCCGGCGGAGTAGGCGAAGGCGAGGCCCGTGATGATGGTCCCGACGCCCAGCGTCGCGATCACCGAATTGACTTTCATCTTGGTGACGATGAAGCCGTTGACCAGGCCGATCAGCGCGCCAAGGGCGAGCACGATGAAAATGGCCAGAGGGATCGGCAGCTTGTCATGGACGATGAAGCCGGTGACGAGAATGCCGTGCAGACTGGCGGCAAAGCCGATCGACAGGTCGAGCTCGCCGACGACGACCGCCAATGTCAGGCCGCCGGCGATGATCATGGCTAGCGAGGCCTGGTTGAGGACGTTGGTGAAGTTGCCTAGGGTCGAGAACGCCTTCGGCGACAGGATCGAAAAGGCAACGATCATCGCCAGCAATCCGAGGATGGTGGCGTAGCGGGCGAAAATTCCGAGCACAGCCTTGGTTCGGGGGGTCAGGCGCCTGTTGTACGTCGAGACATCGCTCATGTGGTCATCCCCTTGGTCAATGGCTCCCGCTCACCATAGCTTGCCTCGACAATAGCGGAGCGCGACATCGATGCGCCGCTCAGTTCGCGAACGACAAGGCCTTCCGCCATCACCAGCACGCGATCGCAAAGGTCCGGCAGTTCATCGGGTTCGGACGAGATGACGAGAACCGCCATGCCGGCCGCGGCGAGATCGCGGATTTGACGGTGGATCTCCGCGCGTGCGCCGATATCGACCCCGCGGGTCGGTTCATCGAGAATGAGGATGTGCGGCGCGCGCTGCAGCCAGCGGCCGATAACCACCTTCTGCTGGTTGCCGCCACTTAGCCGGCCAACAGGGGTGTCCATGCCTGCCGTCTTGATCGCCAGCAGCTTCATCGTCTCGCGGGCGAGCGAGGACTGCGATTTTCGGCTGAGAAGCGGCACCCTGCGACCGAGCACAAGCTTGTCGAGATTGACCAGACCAAGATTGAAGGCGACGCTCTTCGACAGGAAAAGCCCTTCGGTGCGCCGCTCCTCCGGCACCAGGCCGAGCCCGGCGGCAACCGCCGCTCGTGGCGTTTTCGGCGCGAAAGGTTTGCCTTTGAGCGTCATGCTGCCCGCGTCGGCGCGATCGGCACCATAGATCAGCCGCACCAGTTCGCTACGTCCGGCGCCGACCAGCCCGCCGATGCCCAGAACTTCGCCCTGGCGAAGTTCGAAACTTACGCCACGCACCTTGGGCGAGCGTGTCAGGTTCTGGACGCGCAGAACGACCTCATGGTTCTGCGGCGCATATTCAGGCCTGCTGTCGTTGCCGACATGGGCGGAGCCCACGATCGCCTTGACCAGCGCCCTCCTGGTCAATCCGGCACCGGCGAATTCGGCGACGGAATTGCCGTCGCGCAGCACCGACACCCGATCGCAGAGTTTCAGGATCTCATCCAGGCGGTGCGAGACGTAGAGCACGGCGACGCCGGAGGCGGCGAGGTCCTTGATGATCACGAAGAGCTTCTCGCTCTCGGCGGCGGAGAGCGAGGCGGTCGGCTCGTCCATGACGATGAGTCGCGATTTGCGGACCAGCGCGCGGCAGATATTGATCAACCAGTTTTCGGCGGTCGACAGCCCTTTCACATTTGCGTTGAGCGAGGCGGTGATGCCGACGCGCCTCGCGATGGGCTCGACGTCGCGGGCGATGGCCGCCCAATCGGTCAAGCCGAAGCGCGATCGTTTTGGCACGCCGAGCATGATGTTCTGGAGAACGGTCATGCCCGGAACGAAAGCCAGTTCCTGATGAATGAAGCTCATGCCGAATTCCGTGGCGCGGTGCGCGGTCTCGATGCCGACGGTTTGCCCGTCGACCTCGATCGAGCCCCGGTCCGGGTGGTTGAGGCCGGCAAGGATCCTGATCATAGTCGACTTGCCCGCGCCATTGGCGCCGACCAGCCCGTGAACCTCCCCCGCGACAATGTCGAGGGAGGCGTTTCGCAACGCTTGGGCGCCGCCGAAGGCCTTGCTGATGTTGCGCACGACAAGAAATGGAGGCGCCATGGGCGCCACCATCTCCATTGCCGCATCTCCTGGTACCCTATCGGTCAAAAGCTGGCTGCGCCTACTGGATCGCGTCGGGATGCTTGGTCAGAAAATCCGCCACCGTATCCTTGGTCACCAGCACCGCCGGCACTTCGGCGGCCTTGGGAGCCCAGTTCTTTCCGGCAGCGCTGATCTCCTCAATCATCTTCGCCATGTTATAGCCTTCGGTGTAGCTGTCTTGCCATGCCGTTGCGGTCATGAAGCCGTTCTTGATATTTTCAAGAGCCTGGGCATTTCCGTTGATGCCGTACACCATCACATCGGTGCGGTTCTGGGCACGCAGCGAGCCAATCGCGCCGATCGCCGGATCATCCCAGCAGCCCCAGATCGCCAAGTTCTCGGCGCCAGCAGGATGCGAGGCGAGCCATGCATTGGCGTACTGCGCGCCGTCTTCAAAGTAGCCGGGAATGCGCACTTCGTTTTTGGTCACCTTGATGTCGGGGTATTTGGCGACCATTTCATCCATGACCTGCTCGCGGTTCCGGCAAACCTCCCCCGTATGATAGGTGAGGGCAAGAATGGAACCCTTGCCGTTCATATTCTTGAGCATCAGGTCCACGACCGGGATGGCCATCGGGCCGCCCGAGCCGTTGGTGGCGGCAACGGTGCCACCCAGCCCGCCGCCCCAGGTCACGACAGGAATGCTCGCGGAACCGGCCGCAGCGAGCCCGGCGCCGATCGACGAGAACGGGAACACCATGTCGACGATTGCATGCGCGCCCAGCTGGGCGAAGTTCTGGATGGCTGCGTTGGCCTGGTCCGCATTGCCCGCCGCGTCGACGACGGTGACTTTCCAGCCGAGTTCGTCGGCTGCTTTTGTTGCGCCCTGGATATAGCGGACATTGTTGGCTTCCGTGGCGCTGATCGACACGATACCGAGCAGCGGCTTGTCGGCCGCGCTGGCCTGCGCGCCGGACAATGCCAGGGCCACGGCGCAAACGCCGAACGTCAGGTTTTGCATGGTTCTCTCTCCCTTGTGAGGTTGGGCTTGCACCTTCAGATTCAAAGCTGATGGCCGCCTAACCGTTTCGGCAGATTTTCCCATCTTAGGCAGCTTCGCAAGAAAATTCGTGCAAAGAAGCACAAAATAGGCGAGAGATTCGCATTAAGGTTCAGCTAAACGATTAGCTACGAGAGCAGATGGCCACCATAAAAGACGTCGCAAGGGCTGCCGGTGTGTCGACGGCGACGGTGTCCGCGGTCGTTAACGACACCGCCTATGTGAGTCCGGAATTGCGTGCTCGCGTGCTCGCCGCGGTGCGCGATCTTCGCTATGCGCCGTCCTTGGTGGCGCGGAATCTGCGCAGCGGCCGCAGCCAACTGATCGCGCTTGCCGTGGCGGATCTGGCAAACCCGTTCTATGCCCGTATCGTCACCGCGGCCGAGGCGGCGGTCGCCGCCTGGGGCTACTCGCTTGTGCTGTTCAACAGCGATGAAAAGCCCGACATCGAAAGACGCATTCTTTCGCGCATTCGAACACTGGGATGCGATGGATCGGTGGTCGTTCCGGTGGGACCCGAAAGCCATTACCAGCGGCGGGATTTCGAGGGCATGCCGGTGGTCCTGCTCGGCCGTTCGATCGGTGACGCCGGCGTCGACACCGTCACCATCGACAATCTGTCGGCCGGCAAGCAGGCGACCAACTATCTCCTGGACCTTGGCCACCGCCATATCGGTTCGATCACCGGACCCATGCAATTGACGACGGGTAGCGGCCGGCTGCAAGGCATGCTCGAAGCGATGGCGGCGCGCGGGCTTGCCCCAAAAACCGGGCATGTCCGTTCCGGCGAGTTCCGCGAAGACACCGCCTATTCGGTCGCGCGGGATCTGCTCGGACAGCCGGACCGGCCAACCGCCCTCTACGTCGCCAATGGCGTCATGGCCATCGGGGTCATGCGGGCCGTTGCCGATCTCGGGCTGCGCTGCCCCGAGGACGTTTCGATCGCCTCGACCGACACGGTCGCAGGAGCAGGCGGGCTGAAGCCGCGCCTTACCCGTACCGAGCATCCGGTTACCGACATGACCAATGAGGCACTGCGCATGCTGGTCGACCGCATCGAAGGCAAGGTCGCCCAACCTGCCCGCAACGTGGTTTTCCAGCCAGCGCTAGTGGTTGGAGAAAGCTGCTCGCCATTCAAGCCGCCAACGCATTGATCGGAGCCGGAACAATTCCGATGTGGGCAGCCAGCGGATTGTCGTTCCGTATCGCCGCCGATGACTGACACTGACGATCAGCCGAGAGACAGTTCCTTCGTCTGATGTCTCAGCACGAGGCCGACCGCGCCCAGCAATGCATCGTTCTGGGTGTGCTTGCCAACGATGATCCGCGTGCGCAGGGCCGGAGCGATATCGCGGGACTTGATGAGCGTGTGGCGTTCATAGGACGCGATCAGCGGCGTCAACAGAATGTCGCCCGCCAAGGCCATGTGCCCCCCGATTATGATAAGCGGCGGATTGAGCACCGATCCGATCAAGCCGAGACCCCGGCCGGCGATCTCGGCGGTATCCTCGATCATGCGCAAGGCCCTGATGTCGCCCTGCTCGGCCATCGTGATGACATCGTCCATCGTGACTTGGCGCCGCACGATGCGCGAAATCTGTTCCAGTGGCCGAGCAAAACTCGCGTAGAGCTCCAGGCATCCACGATTGCCGCACCGGCAAAGATCGCCGCCGGGGTCGATGCTGATATGCCCGAATTCGCCGGCGCCGCCGGCGATGCCCGTTACCAGCCGGCCATGCTGGACAATGGCCCCACCGACGCCCAGATCGATCTTGAACAGCACGAAATCATCTTGGCCGATGGCCGCACCCCACATCAGCTCCGCAATGGCCGAGCAGTTGCTTTCGTTGTCGGCGAAGATCGGCCGCTCCAGGACAGGCCCGAACACATCTCGTATGTTGACGCCGGCCCATGTTGGAACGATGCTCGCGCGCAGCACCACTCCATCGCGGCTGACAGGGCCGGAGACGGAAACCCCAACCCCCAGGAGCCCCGCCACCGGCAGACCGTTTTCCTCGTAAGATCGGGCAATTGCCGATTTGGCCATCTGGGCCGCCTGTTGCGGCTGGTAGTCCAGAGCCATGGGGATAGTTTGTTCGGCAATGACGGAATGTGAGACATCGGCAAGGATGAGCCGCATCTCCTGAAGACCCAGGTGAATCCCGACGCAGGTGCCCGCTGTCGGATTGAGCGTCAAGGCCGCCGCTGGTCTGCCGATACCCCTGATCCCATCGCGGCTGGCCGGAGCTTCGATCACCATCCCCGACTTTCTCAAGCCATTGAGCGCGGTTGAGACAGTAGAGCGCGCCAGACCGGTGACGTGCGTGATCTGCGACGCGGAGAGTACGCCGCGCTCGCTCAAGCACCGCACGATCATGCTCTCCGGCGACGCGGACGGTCTGCCGATCAGCCAGTTCCTAAGCGAAGGTTTTGTCATGGATCAACATAAACATCGTTGACTGATAGCGCCAATATGTCATCTTGGAAAGAACTCGAGATTAACGCATCTCGCCGGCGGCGGCTTCAAACCGCGGCCATAAGCGGTCGATACGAACCGTGCAACATTATATGGGAGTGAAACGATGAAATCCGTCATGACCGCCCTCGCGGCCGCCACTGTGTGCACCTTTTTCACGGGGGCTGCCTTAGCGGAGCCCAAGACGAACCTGCTACACCAATGGGCGACCGGATCGGACGCCCAGGCGATCGCCAAGCTCGGCGAGATGTTCACCGCCAAAGGCGGCAAATGGGAACAGACGTCGATCGCCGGTCACACGGCCAATACGCTGGCCAAGCTGCGTGCCGACGTGATCGCCGGCAATGCGCCGCCTGCCGTGCAGCTCAAAGGCCCGGAAATCGCAGAGTGGAACAAGACCGGCATGACCGCCGATCTCGACGAGTTGGCGGCCTCGGAAGGATGGGAGAAAGTGGTGGCGCCGGAATTGCTTCCGGTGATGAAGCCGACGGGCAAATGGGTCGCGGCTCCCATGAACATCCACCGCATCAACTGGCTCTGGGCCTCGCCGAAGGTCATGCAGGCGGCCGGCGTGGCGGAAATGCCCAAGACCTGGGCCGAGTTCAACGCGGCCTGTGACAAGATCGTCGCCTCAGGCAAGATCTGCATCTCGCATTCGACCGCCGACTGGACGGATTCGACGGTGTTCGAGGTCGTGCTCTATGGCCAGGACATCGACCTCTATCGCAAGGCCTTCGTCGAAGGCGATGTCGAATCCATGCGCAGCCCGGGGATGGTCAAGGCCTTCGAGCAGATGCGCCTGATGACGACCAAATACATGGATCCGGGCATGGTTGGCCGCGACTGGGATTCGATGTCGGCGCTCGTCGGCAAGGGCGACGCGGCGTTCCACATCATGGGCGACTGGACGATCGGCTTGCTGACCGCCGCCGGTTTCAAGGAAGGCACCGACTATGTCTGCGCCCAGGCGCCGACCGATTGGGGCAAACCCGGCTTCATCCTCAACTCCGACTCGGTCGTGTTCTTCAAGCAGAAGGACCAGGATTACATCGACGGCCAGAAGCTGCTTGCCAGCCTGATCCTGTCGCCCGATTTCCAAACGGTCTTCAACCAGGCCAAAGGCTCGATCCCCGCGCGCCTGGATATCGATCTGTCGAAGGGCTTCAATCCATGCCAGCAGCTCTCGCAGAAGGACCTGCAGGCTTCGATCAAGGACGGCACGCTGGTCCGCTCGATGGCGCACAACATGACCATCCCGCAGAAGATGCGCGGCGCGATCATGGACTCCATCACTGAGTTCGTGGCGACGCCCGACATGTCAGCCGAGGACGGCGCCAATGCGATGGCCGACGCGGCAGAAGCGCAGAAGTAGGCGGGATCGGCCGGGCGCAATAGCTATCAGCACCCGGCCATCCTAGTCCCGCGCTCCAGATGTCAAATCACGACCTGATCCTATCGGTCCCAGCACCCGCCCGCCCCTGGCGGCAGCGGCTGGGCTCGGCGATGCCCTTGCTAGTGCTCGGCCCCTCCCTCGTGGCGAGCTTCGTCTACGTCTTCGTGTTCACCGGCTGGACGCTCTACATCTCGCTCTCGAACTCCTCGCTGCTTCCGACCTATGGCTTCGTCGGCCTGGACAATTACGCATCACTGTGGGCGAACCGGCGCTGGAACATCGCTTACAACAACCTCTTTTTCTTCAGCGGTTTCTACATCGTCGGCTCGATGGCCGTGGGACTGCTGCTGGCGATCCTGATCGACCAGCGGGTGCGCGGCGAAGCGGTCTGGCGGACGATCTTCCTCTATCCGCTGGCGGTCTCCTTCATCGTCACCGGCACGGTCTGGAGTTGGCTCTACAACCCCACCGACGGTATCCAGGCGATGGTGCGCGGATTGGGCTGGACGAATTTCAGTTTCGCACTCGCCAGCGATCGGCACTACGCGATCTACGCGGTGATCATCACCGGTGTCTGGCAGTCCTCGGGCTTTGCCATGGCGCTCTTCCTGGCCGGTCTGCGCTCGGTGGATTCAGACCTCGTCAAGGCCGCGCAGATCGACGGCGCATCGACCTTCCGCATCTATCGCAAAGTGCTTCTGCCGACGATTGCGCCGATCTTCCTGGCGGTCGCCGTCATCCAGATCCAGTTCGCCATCAAGACCTTCGACCTCGTCGCTGCCCTCACGAAAGGGGGACCGGGGATCTCGACCACCTTCCCGGCCATCTACGTCTATGACCTGATGTTCCAACGTGGCCAGATCGGCGAAGGTGCGGCGGCGGCCATCATGATGCTTGCCGCTCTTGCCGTGGTGCTGGTGCCCTATTCGTTCTGGGTGGTTTGGCGCCGGCGCAAGGAAGCCGGCCATGGCTGACGCAGCGCTGGACCAGTCGCACGATCATCGCGCCGCCGCTGTCGCGACGCGCAGGCATTTCCTCACCCGCTTCGTCATCTATGGGCTGCTGGTTGTCTTCGCGGCGATCTACCTGGTCCCGTTGCTGGTCGTGGTGCTGAATTCATTCCGCGATCAGCAAGAGATCGCACGCAACGGGCTGATCTCGCTGCCACGCAGCTTCCGCCTCGAAGCGTGGGGCCAGGCCTGGAGCACCTATTGCATCGGCGGCACCTGCGAAGGCATGCAGCGCAACTTCTACAATTCCCTGAAAATGACGATCCCGGCGACGATCATCTCGACGGCGGTCGGCGCGATGAACGGTTACATCTTGTCGAAATGGCGCTTCAAGGGTTCGGAAGCACTGTTCACCTGTATGTTGCTCGGCGTCTTCATTCCGGGCCAGATTTCGTTGATGCCCTGGGCGTTCATCCTCGGCAATCTGGGCCTCAGTAATTCGATCTACGGGCTCATCGTCATCCACGTCATCCAGGGCATTTCATTCACCACCCTGTTCTGCCGCAACTACTACGTCAGCATCCCCGACGATCTCATCAAGGCCGCGCGCATCGATGGCGCAGGCTTCTGGCGCATCTTCCGCAAGATCATCCTGCCGCTCTCGTCACCGATCCTGATCGTTACCGTGATCTGGCAGTTCACCGGCATCTGGAACGAATATCTGTTCGGTGTCGTCTTCACCTCCGGGCAGCAACAGCCGATCACGGCCGCGCTCGTCGCGCTGACGGCAAGCGGCACGAATGTACGCGCCTACGATGTCATGAGTGCCGCCGTGCTGATCGGCGCGCTGCCGCCGCTGCTGATCTATCTCTTCGGCGGCAAGTATTTCGTCCGCGGCCTGACCCAGGGTGCAATCAAATGAGGCGCGATCAAGCGAGCGGAGCCTGTCTCATGTCGTCGATCGCTCCTACCGGCAAGAAGGGCATCGCATGTCGACATTGACCATCCGATCCCTGCGCAAGAACTTCGGCGCGGTCGAGGTGCTGAAGGGCATCGATCTCGAGGCGCAGAACGGCGAGTTCATCGCGCTGGTCGGACCGTCCGGATGCGGCAAGTCCACCCTGCTCGCGATGATCGCCGGGCTGGAAACCGTAACCTCCGGCGAGATCCGCATCGACGGCCGGCTGGTCAATTCGGTTGCGCCGAAGGACCGCGACATCGCCATGGTGTTCCAGTCCTACGCGCTTTACCCGACGATGACGGTGCGCGAGAACATCACCTTCGGCATGGAAAGCCGCCACGTACCGAAGCCGCAGCAGGACGAGGCCGTCAAGCGGGTTGCAGCTTTCCTGCAGATCGAACCGCTGCTTGGGCGCAAGCCCGGACAGCTTTCGGGCGGCCAGCGCCAGCGCGTCGCGATGGGCCGGGCGCTGGTGCGTGATCCGAAACTGTTCCTGTTCGACGAGCCGCTCTCCAATCTCGACGCCAAGCTGCGCGTCGACATGCGTACCGAAATCAAGAAGCTGCATCACCGCGTCGGCAAGACGACGGTTTACGTCACCCACGATCAGGTCGAGGCGATGACGCTCGCCTCGCGCATCGCCGTGATGCATCAGGGCGAAGTCCAGCAATTCGATGAGCCGGCCACGATCTACAACCGTCCGTCCAACATGTTCGTCGCGGGTTTCATGGGTTCGCCGGCGATGAACTTCCTGCCGGCCGAACTGAGCCAGGAAGGCGGTCGCACCACTGTTGCCTTGCAGACCGCCGGCGGCAAGCCGGCCAGCCTGTCGATCATCCAGACGCTTGCCGCCGGAACGCCGCGACAACTGGTGCTCGGCGTCCGGCCGGAGCACATCTACCGGTTCGATCCCGATCTTCAGCGTCGCAAGCCAGGCATCGCGCCAATCGATGCCGTGGTCGAACTGGTCGAGCCGACAGGCGCGGAGACCATGGCCGTTCTGCGCCTGGGCGGCAAGGAGATCACCGGTCGTTTCGACCCCGACAGCACGCCACGGATGGGTGAGACGGTGACGCTCGGTATCGACATGGCGCGTGCGTGCTTGTTCGACCCGACGACCCAACGCCTGATCTGACCAACGCCTGATCTGAAATGAGCTCCGCATTGTCCTTTGCCACCTATCCGAGCCTCACCGATCGTGTCGTGCTGATCACCGGCGGGGCGTCGGGCATCGGCGCCGACACGGTCCGCGCCTTCGCCGCCAATGGCGCGCGCGTCGCGTTTCTCGATCTGCAGCAGAAGGCGGGCGATGATCTCGCGCGAGAACTCGCCGCCGCACCGCACGCGCCACTATTCCTGCGCTGCGACGTGACCGATATTCCCGCTCTCCAGGCTGCGATCGGCACGGTGCGCGACCGCCTCGGATCTGTAGCGGTGCTGGTCAACAACGCCGCCGACGACAATCGCCATCCAGTCGCCGACGTGACGCAGGAGTATTGGGACCACGCCCAGGACGTGAACCTCAGGCACCACTTCTTTGCCGCGCAAGCCGTGCATCCGCACATGAAGGAGTTGGGCTTTGGTTCGATCGTCAATTTTTCCTCGATCGCCTGGCGTTTCGGCGCGGCGGAGATGGCGCCCTATGCGACGGCCAAGGCTGCGGTGGTCGGGTTGACGTTCGCGCTGGCGCGGGCATTTGGCCCCGACAACATCCGCGTCAACGCCATCGAGCCGGGTGCCGTCATCACCGACCGGCAACGGCAGCTTTGGTTCAAGACGGAGGCGTCGGTCGACCAGGTCGTGCAGCGGCAGATGATCCGCCGGGTTCTGCTCGGCGAGGAGATCGCGCGCGCGGTGCTGTTCCTTGCCGCCGACGACAGCCGCATGATCACCAAGCAGTCGATCACCGTGGATGCCGGCCTGCGATGACCGCAAAACCCGAACCAAAGGATCGTACCATGCTCGAGGTCGGCCTGAACCCCTATGGTCTGACCTATCATCTCGGGCTCCAGGCCCGCGGTACGCCCCGCGCCAATCCCGAGCCGGCAGGGCTGGAAGGTTTCATTGCGCTCGCGACCGAACTCGGCGCCCGGGTGCTGGAAATCTGGGTGCCATGGCTGGCGGAACTTTCCGACGACGCGGTGATCGCTCTGCGCGAAAGGCTGGCCGGCCTTGGGATCACACCGATCGTCAGTGGCGGCCTCCTGGTGGGCGAACCGCTCGACGCGGCATTTCGGGCCGCACGCCTGCTGAGGGCCAAGATCATCCGAACGGCGCTGACGCCGGTTCTCTGCGGCGATCGCAACGCTGCCGGCGAGAAATGGAGCGAGTTCGCTGGCATCATTCGAGACAGATTGAAGGAATGGGGTCCCCGCGCGATTGCCGAAGGCCATGTCCTTGCGATCGAAAACCACCAGGACTTCACCAGCGGGGAAATCGTCGATTTCTGCGCGCTCGGCGGCGAAGGCGTCGGGGTCACCTTCGACACCGGCAACACATTCCCGGTCGGCGAAGCGCCGCTCGATTTTGCGCGGCGGATCGCTCCTTATGTCCGCCATGTCCACCTCAAGGATTACCGCGTGCAGTTCACGACCGAAGGCTACCGGCTGATCCGTTGCGCCATCGGCGATGGCGCGGTGCCGTTTGCCGAGATGTTTGCAATTCTCGGCCAACACCACGATCGCATGACCGCCGTTCTCGAACCGGGGGCATTGGAGGCGCGGCATGTCCGTTTTCTAAGCGACGACTGGTGGCACGGCTATCCGCCGAAGACGGCACGGGAATTTGCCGCCTGCCTGCGGGCAGCGCAGCGCAATCGGCTACCCGACGATGCCGACTACCGTACCCCTTGGGAACGCGAAGACGACGGTTCCCTGGTTTCCTATGAGCTCGACATGATCCGGCGCAGCGCCGCCAACATGCGCAATTTGGTTTGATGAAAGTGGAGAATATCTGATGACGGCACGTGAACTCGATGGATTGACCGCCTTCGTAACCGGCTCCGGCCGTGGCCTCGGTCGCGTGATGGCCGAGCGTCTGGCGGAACTCGGCGCCAATGTCGCGATCCATGACATGGACGAAACGGCGCCGGCCAAATACGGCGAGTTCGCCAATCTCGGCGAGGTGGTCGAGCGCCTGAAGCGGCATGGGACGAGGGTCACGTCGGTGACCGGCAACATTGGCGACCAGAAGGCGGTTGCCGAGATGAAGCGCAAGATCGAGGCCGATCTCGGCGACGTGCATGTGCTGGTCAATTGCGCCGGCGGCGACATCGGCGCCAAGGGCGGCAAGCCGAACCCGAACAACGCCCTCGACATCGAACTGGACGACATCCGCGTGCTCACCGAGAACAATCTGATCGGCACGATGCTGGTCTGCCAGGCCTTCGTGCCCCCCATGAAGCAGCGCGGCGGCGGCTCCGTCGTCAACATCGCGTCGGCGGCGGCACATCTCGGCTGCTCGCCCGAGGTCGTCTACTCGACGTTGAAGGCGGCGGTCGTGCATTACACGCGCTGCCTCGCCAAGGAACTGATCGACGATGGCGTGCGCATCAATGCGGTCAGTCCCGGTGCCACCAAGACGGCACGGTTCCAGGCTACCCGCGTGGTCGATCCGGAGCGCATGGATTCGAGCAGGAAATCGCTGAACCGGTATGCGGAGCCGGAAGAGATCGCCGAGGCGGTGGCTTTTCTTGCCGGTCCGCGCGCGCGCTTCATCAACGGCCAGGTCATCCGCGTCGATGGCGGGTTCACTATCTTTCCAGGCTGAAGGGGCTTTCCAGGTTGAATTGGCTTTCCAGGTTGAACGGGCTGCCGAGTGACCTGAATCCCATCGAGCGCGTCCGCAAGGCGGTCGTGCCCACGTCACCTGCGAGAGTCTGCTTCAGGCGTAGACAGCCCCGCGAGAAGCGGAGCGTACGCGGCGAGCCTGCCGGACACGAACTCCGTGAAGAGCCGCACGCGCTTCGTCTTGCGTGTCTCACCCTGGGTGAGAAGCCAGAGCGTTCCGTAAAGGTGCAGCTCGGTGCCCGGCACCCTCATCAGGAGGGGATCGGCATCCCCGACGAAGCAGGGCAGTGTCGTGATCCCGAGCCCTTGCCGTACAGCAACGATCTGCGCTGCGGCGTCAGTGGTCCTGAAGGGAACCCCCGTCGTGCGAAGCTCACCCTCGCTGGCCCAACCCGGAATTCCATGAATGCTTATGACGATCCACCGGATGGGATCAGAGGCGCCCGCACGCCATGCGGCTAGTCGATCGCGAGACATATAGACGGCCCCGAACAGCTCCGGGCCCTTCAGGCCGTGAAGATTGAGCGGCAGGGTTTTTCGGTCGTAGACGACGCGGATCGCCACGTCGGCCTCTCGGTTGGTCAGATTTGCCAGCTCGCCGGACGACAAGACGTCCATCTCGATGTCCGGATGCAAACGCGCGAACTCGGCGAAATCCGGCATGAGCAGGTGTGTCGCGAGGGTCGGAGCCAACGTCACCCGCAGGAGCCCGCGCACGCTCTGATCGCGCCCGAAGACGCGTGTCTCCAACTGGTGCGACGACGCTTCCATCTGGTTCGCGAGCTCGAGCACCTCCTCGCCCGCAGCCGTCAGGCGGTAGCCCGAAGGCAGCTTTTCGAACATGCGCGCCCCGAGGCGCTCCTCGAGCTGTGCAACGCGCCGCAGCACGGTCGAGTGGTTCACACCGAGGCGCTCGCCGGCAGCCCGCACCGAGCCTCCGCGCGCCACGGCCAGAAAATAGCGAACGTCATCCCAGTCGATCATGGTGCGATCCCGCACCGCGCGGTGCGCCTTCAAAAGCCTGTATCCAATTCAGTCGTACAGCAGTGTGGGCGGTCATCATAGCTTATGTCGACGAGCGCGGCCCAATTCCGAACGGCGGACACCGATCGTCGCGACTGGCGGCGGTCGCCCAGCCGGATCGATTTTGCACCACCGATGTGCGCACTTCCGCACTCAAAGCCTGACCCCTACAGGCCTATTTCCAGGCTCTCGGGGTTCTTCCCGAACGATCAAAGGCAGAGCCTGGAAGGACAAAGTCATGGGAAAGCTAAACGGTAAGGTCGCAGTCATCACGGGTGGCGCTACCGGCATCGGCCGCGCCGCGGCAAAGCGCTTCATCGAGGAGGGCGCCTTCGTCTTCATCTTCGGTCGCCGGCAGGCAACGCTCGACGCGGCTCTGGCCGAACTCGGGCCCAATGCCCGCGCGGTGACGGGCTCGGTCTCGGATGAGGCCGACCTCGACCGACTCTACGCGACGGTGAAGGCCGAGCGCGGAACGCTCGACATCGTCTTCGCCAATGCCGGGGCGGGAAGCCAGCTTGCGCTCGGCGAGATCACCGCCGAGCACATCGACGAAACCTTCGACACCAATGTGAAGGGTACGATCTTCACTGTCCAGAAGGCGCTGCCGCTGATGGGCCAGGGCGGTTCGATAATCCTGACCGGATCGAGCGCCGGCACCACGGGCGCCCCGGCAATGAGCGCCTACAGCGCGAGCAAGGCGGCGGTGCGCAAC
This sequence comes from Mesorhizobium sp. B283B1A, assembly GCF_020165735.1. Lineage (NCBI taxonomy): Bacteria > Pseudomonadati > Pseudomonadota > Alphaproteobacteria > Hyphomicrobiales > Phyllobacteriaceae > Mesorhizobium > Mesorhizobium sp. B283B1A. Next base: position 133,047 of record NZ_JAIUIQ010000005.1, on the reverse strand, counting down.
CTCGCTCGGACCTGGGCGGAGGATCTTAAGGGCACCGGCATACGGGTAAACGTGCTGTCCCCCGGCGCGACAGCGACCGAACTCGCGAAGGAAGCGCTCGGCGAGGAGGGCCAGAAGGTCTTCGCCGCGATGACTCCGCTCCAGCGCATGGCCGATCCAGCGGAGATCGGGGCCGTGGCCGCCTTTCTCGCGTCGTCGGACAGCAGCTTCATGACCGCCAGCGAGGTCGCCGTCGACGGCGGCCTTGCGCAACTCTGACGCGCCACACCCGGCCGGTCACTCCATTCAATTAACCAGCGCCGGAATCAAATACCAACACGGAACGGAGAAGTATTATGAGCTATGCGATTGTAGGATTCGGTAAGATAGGCCAGGCCCTCGCCCACGCCTTCGCCCGTAAAAACATCGAGGTGGCCGTCGCGAGCCGCCGTCCGCCCGAGGCGTTGGCGGCACAGACCCGGGCGATCGGACCCACAGTCGTCGCCAAGTCGCTGCGGGATGCACTCGAGGCCGACACAATCATCTTGGCGGTCCCGTTCGGGGAGCATCGCAAGGTCGCGAAGGCCCTGCCGAGCTGGGAAGGCAAGACAATCATCGACGCGATGAACGCGTTCCCTGTCCCTGAAGAGCTGGACGGCCTCCCGTCCTCCGCCTTCGTCGCGAAGGCGTTCACCGGCGCCAAGCTCGTCAAAGGGTTCAATCACCTGATTGCGGCCACCCTGGCTGCCGATCCGATCGTCGAGGGCGGGCACCGGGTCGTCTTTCTGTCTGCTGACGATGAGGACGCGATCGCTCCCGTGGCGGCCTTGGCCAAACAACTCGGGTTCGCACCCGTCAAGCTGGGAAAGCTCAATGAGGGTGGCGCGCTGGTGCACGCACGCGGCCGCACTTGGGGCCAGCTCATCTTCCAGGACCTGTTCAAGAAGGAACAGTGATCGATGTATGACCACGTGATTTGGCCCGAGCGATATGACCCGAAAACGTCGGCTATTTACGCACTCAACGACATTGACGTGAAGGCGCCGCCTGAAGTGGTCTGGAAGCTGCTGGTCGATGCCGAGAATTGGTCGAGCTACTTTCCCGCCGAGGATCAGGTCAAGATCCTGGGCGGCAAGCCGGAACTGGCGCTTGAAACCAGATACACCCGGGTGACGGTTGGCTTTCCGATGAGTCTGGTCGTGACGGAGTGCGAACCCTTCCGCAGGCTGGCATGGTCGACAACAGTCGATGGCGACGTTACCGGATCGAGCGCGTACCACGGCTGGGTCATCACTCCTACAGCCGATGGCTGCCATGTGCTGACCGAAGAAACGCAGCAGGGTCCTTGGTTCCTTGAGGAACTCGGGCGCAAGCATCCCGGTGCACTCTACCGTTATCACCAGGAATGGGTCGAAAGCCTTGCCCGCGCAGCGGAGGCGGAAGTCGCGAACAAGGCGGATTGACGTGCTTGTCCTGAGGCGTCGCCGCGTCGCCTGGGCCGCGACGCTTCGACCGAACAAAGCTGGGCCCGCCTTCGTCCAAATGCTGGGCCCGCCTTCGTCCAAATATTGTCGGTTTCAACTGGCGACGGGCGATTCTAGCCTGGATCGGCGGATGATCACCACCTACCATTGGAGATGAACGATATGAATATTGAACTCAAGGGCCGCAAGGCGATTGTCACCGGATCGACCGCCGGTATCGGCCGCGCGACGGCGGAGGGGCTGGCCCGTGCCGGCGCATCGGTCGTCGTCAACGGCCGTGGGAATACCCGGGTCAACGAGGCGGTGCGGCAGATGCGGCAGGCCTTTCCCGGAAGCGACATCTCAGGCATCGCCGCCGATCTTGCGACAGCGGAGGGTGCCGAGGCCTTGATCGCGCAGGCGCCGGACGCCGACATCCTTGTGAACAACGTTGGTACGGCTCACATCCGGAGCTACAATGGCGTCGAGGACATCGCGAAAATCCCCGACGAGGACTGGCTCGGCCTCTTCCAGTTGAACGTGATGAGTGGCGTACGCGTGACCCGTCATTACCTGCCGCGGATGGTAGCGAAAGGCTGGGGCCGTGTCGTGTTTGTAAGTAGCGAGTCCGCGGTCAACATCCCCAAGGAAATGCTCGACTACGGCATGACCAAGACAGCTCAACTCGCGATCTCGCGCGGGCTTGCCGAGGCGGTCGCGGGCACGGGCGTCACTGTCAACGCCGTCTTGCCGGGTCCTACCCGCTCCGAGATCCTGGGCGACTTCATGGCGAAGCAAGCTGACGCAAACGGGATCACGCAGCAGGAAGCCGAGCAGGGCTTCCTGAAGGCAATGCGTCCAACCACCCTTATCCAACGCTTCTCGACCACCGACGAGGTGGCCAACATGATCATCTATGCGTGCTCGGAGCAGGCTTCGGCGACAACCGGCGCGGCTTTACGGGTGGATGGCGGCGTGGTCCGTTTCGTTGCGTAGCTGCCGAGAAGATTATGGGTCAATGGCGCCGACCAGCGGACGGTCGACGCCATTGGGTGAGCCTCCGTTGAGTTTTTCCTGCCCGGTGTCTTAAGGCCGACCCGGCGTCTTCAGGCCGAATACTGGCCGTGATCTTCACCTGTTTCTCGATATATCCTGCAATAGAGCAATTCTAGGAAAAGTGTGATACGGTTTTCCGTCCGGAACTGCGTAAAAACAAAGGGATAGGGCGGTTCGCCGTTTCCGTGAAACGGTGAATTGCTCGTACGGAAAACCGTATCACACTTTTGCTGGGATTGCTCTAATCCGTCTGGATCCAGATCGCCTTTGTCTCCAGATACTCATGCAGATGCTCGACGCCGCCCTCGCGGCCATAGCCCGACATCTTCATGCCGCCGAACGGCACCGCAGGGTCGATGGCGTGGTACATGTTGACCCAGACCGAGCCGGCCTTGACGCGGCGGGCGAGCTTGTGCGCGGTGCCGAGATCGGTGGTGAAGATGCCGGCGGCCAGGCCGTAGGGTGTCGCATTGGCGCGGGCGACGGCTTCATCCAGCGTGTCGAAAGGCATCGCGGAAATGACCGGACCGAAAATCTCTTCCCGCGCGATGGTCATCTTGTCCGATACCGAACCGAAGACGGTTGGCGCGATGAAGTTGCCGCCGTCATAGAGTTCGCCCGTCAACCGCGAGCCGCCGGCGACCAGCTTGGCGCCCTCGTCGCTGCCGGCCTTGATGTAACCCTCGACCTTGCCGGCCTGCCTGGCGTTGATCAGCGGCCCGATCTCCGTCTCTGCCTCGATGCCGTGGCCGACGCGCAGCCTGCCGGCGAATTCGGCGACCCGGCGCACGAACTCGTCATGGATCTCGCGCGCCACGAATAGCCGCGAGCCGGCAATGCAGATCTGACCCGAATGAACGAACACCGCCATGGCCGCGACCGGGACGGCCTTGTCGATATCGGCGTCGCGGCAGACGATGATCGGCGATTTGCCGCCGAGCTCCAGCGAAACGCGCTTGAGGTTGGCGACACCGGCGCGGGCGATCGCTTGGCCGGTCAGCGTCGAGCCGGTGAAGACGATCTTGTTGACATCGGGATGTTCGGCGAGCCGCGCGCCGGCCTCGGCTCCCGTGCCGGTGACGATGTTGACGACGCCGTCGGGCACGCCTGCTTCCTGCATCAGCCGCGCGATCAGCAGTGGCGTCAGCGACGCATCCGCCGACGGTTTCAGCACGATGGTGCAGCCGGTGGCGAGCGCTGGTGCGATCTTCCAGATCGACGCGGCGGTCGGAGCGTTCCAGGGAATGATCGCGCCGACGACGCCCACCGGTTCTCGCCGGGTGAAAGTGACGATCTCGCCGGGAATGGAATTGTCGATCGCCTCGCCATGCAGCGCCGTGGCCATGCCGGCATAGTAGCGTAGCATGCCGATGACGCGACGCCGGTTGGCGAGCGTGCGCGTGATCGGCAGTCCCATGTCGAGCGTGTCGGAAACACTGAGCTCTTCCCAATGCGCCTCGAAGAGATCGGCGATGCGCAAAAGCACGCACTGCCGCTCATAGGGCGAGAATGTCGACCACGGCCCTTCGAACGCCATGCGCGCAGCAGCCACAGCCGCGTCGACATCGGCGGCCGAGCCGCGCGGCACCGTCGCCAGCACCGCGCCGGTCGCCGGATTCAGCGCCTGCATCTCCTGACCGGACTGCGCCGCCACCCACTTGCCGCCAATGAACATCGGCCGGAATTCGCCATGGTAGAGCGTCGCGGCCTTCGCCCTCGGGTCGAAGTTCAGCGTCATCTTTTCCTCCTCGCAATTCCGACGCGACTATTACTCCCGGCGCGGGCGAGCTCAAACAAGGAAAGCTAAAAGGGCGTTCAGATAATCGGACTGTGCAACGCGCGTGTCTTCCCCGATGGTTCGGGCAACGGAGGAACAGATATGAGACTTGCCGGGAAGGTCGCCATCGTCACCGATGGCGGGTCTGGATTTGGCGAAGGCATCGTCAAGAAATTCGTGCTCGGGCCTTCGGCGGTCTCGACATACTGGTCAACAATGCCGGCGTGGCGCAGCCGCCCTTGCCGCTCGAGACGATGGACGAAGAGATGTTCGACCGGATCGCCAACGACAACATGCGCTCGATCTAAAACGGCGCCCGTGCGGTGGTCCCGCATTTCAAATCCATCAAAGCAATCGAGCTACCTCCCCGTGCCTTCCTTCGCGCCGGAAGCGGTCTTGAATGTGAGGGTACGTTTGTGGGTACTTTTTCGACCATCATCGCCCGCGCGATGATAGTCATGCCGCCGCGACAGCGGCCGCAAGCATTTCCGACAACCCCAAATGCCTCGCATTGACGGGCTTCCGGCCAGGTTTCGCAATGTGGATAGCCGCCCAAGCGAAGTTTGCTCCCGATCAATGAACGCGATTCGTTCTGTTGATAGGCTTCCTCGATGGGGCGGCCATTGGATGGCAATGGCAGGCAAGAGATCTGTCCTTCTGCTCCTTTCGACGAATTGACTAAGTGCCGATCGAACCGCAGACCGGATCAGACCGGGAGGAAATTCATCAGGGTTGGAGGATAAGTATGGGAGAAGATCTATCCGGTCATCATGCCGACCGCATCCAGGCGGCGATTGCGTCGGACGCGGCGGCGAAGTCCGCCCTGGTTGCCTCCTGGCGACGGTCTTCCAATTTGCATCGGCTCGAACCAGCCGATTGCAGCCCTCCACATTATCTGACGGAGGCCGAACTGGCGCAGGCCCGGCAACGGATCGAACCTCTCCTTCGTGCTGCCCAAGCCAGTCTCGACCGTCTCTATCTCGCGGTAGGCGGCGTCGGATGCTGTGTCCTGCTCGCCGATCGCGACGGCGTGCCGGTCGAACGGCGCGGCGCGCCTGTCGATGATGAGACGTTTCATTCCTGGGGTTTGTGGACTGGCTCCGTCTGGAATGAGGAAAGCCAGGGCACCAACGGGATCGGCACCTGCCTGGTCGAACGCCGGGCGTTGACGATCCACCGTGACCAGCATTTCCACACGCGCAACACCCTGCTCAGCTGCACCACAGCCCCGATCCACGACCATGAGGGAAACCTCGTGGCGGCGCTTGACGTGTCCTCCTGCCGGGCCGATCTGACCGAAGCGTTTGTCAATCTCATCTCGATGGCTGTCGTCGACGCGGCGCGCCGGATCGAAAGCGAAAACTTCAAAATGGCATTCCCGAAGGCACGAATTCTGCTTGCGCCGGTGACCGACAAGGGTTCGGGCGCGCTGATCGCCATCGACGCGGACGATCTCGTGGTCGGCGCTACCCGTTCGGCCCGCCTGGCGCTTGGCATTACACAGCAGTGCCTCGACAAACCAATGCCCGCCGCCGATCTGCTCGGCTGGGCTGAGATTGGCCCTAAGGTTCTTGCTGAGGCAGAGCGCGGGGCCCTCCAGCGTGCGCTCGCGCGGGCTGACGGAAATGTCTCGGCCGCGGCGCAGGCGCTTGGCATCAGCCGCGCGACGCTTCACCGCAAACTCAACCGCCTGGATGTCCATCGGCCTCACTGAAACGCCGAGATCCCGTGACTGTCGCAATTCTGCGACACATCCTGCCCAGCCGCGGCGACCGGTGCGGTGACAACCACAGGCGGAAACCGCAAGTCTCTCCCGAAGCGTCGCATCCCGCGACGCCAGCTTTGGGAGGAAGACACATGAACAAGGTTGAATTCTCACGCCCGGTCAAGGCGCCCTTCGACAAGCGCTATGGCAATTTCATCGGTGGCAAATGGGCCGAGCCCCGCTCCGGCCGTTATTTCGAGAACTTCTCGCCGGTGAATGGCCAGCTGCTATGCGAAGTAGCGCGCTCCGACGGCCAGGACATCGAGGCGGCCCTGGACGCCGCGCATGCCGCCAAGGACGCCTGGGCGCGCACCAGCGTCGCCGAGCGCTCCCTCATCCTCAACCGCATCGCCGATCGAATGGAGGAAAACCTCGATCTCCTCGCATGCGCCGAGACCTGGGACAACGGCAAGCCGATCCGCGAAACGACCGCGGCCGACCTGCCTTTGGCCATCGACCATTTCCGCTATTTCGCCGGCGCGGTGCGTGGCCAGGAAGGCAGCCTCTCCCAGATCGACGACGACACCGTCGCCTATCATTTCCATGAGCCGCTCGGCGTGGTCGGCCAGATCATCCCGTGGAACTTCCCGTTGCTGATGGCATGCTGGAAACTTGCTCCCGCGCTTGCCGCCGGCAATTGCGTCGTCCTGAAACCTGCCGAGCAGACCCCGGCTGCCATCCTGCTCTGGGCCGATCTCATCGGCGACCTCTTGCCGCCGGGCGTGCTCAACATCGTCAACGGCTTTGGCCTAGAGGCCGGCAAGCCGCTGGCCTCGTCGCCGCGGATTGCCAAGATCGCCTTTACCGGGGAGACGACGACGGGCCGGCTGATCATGCAGTATGCCAGCCAGAACCTGATCCCGGTGACGCTCGAGCTCGGCGGCAAGTCACCCAATATTTTCTTTAGGGATGTCGTCGCCGAAGACGACGATTTCTTCGACAAGGCGATCGAAGGCTTCGTCATGTTCGCGCTGAACCAGGGCGAGGTGTGCACCTGCCCGAGCCGCGCGCTCATCCAGGAATCGATCTACGACCGGTTCATGGAACGTGCCCTCAAGCGCGTCGAGGCGATCGTGCAGGGCGATCCGCTCGATCCGGCAACGATGATCGGGGCCCAGGCTTCGTCCGAGCAGATGGAAAAGATTCTGTCCTATATCGATATCGGCCGCCAGGAAGGAGCCGAGTTGCTGACCGGCGGGCAGCGCAATCTTCTGCCCGGCGACCTGGCAGGCGGCTACTACGTTCAACCCACGGTGTTCAAGGGCCACAACAAGATGCGCATCTTCCAGGAGGAGATTTTCGGGCCGGTGGTTTCGGTCACGACCTTCAAGGACGACGACGAAGCACTGGCGATTGCCAACGATACGCTCTACGGCCTCGGTGCCGGCGTCTGGACACGCGACGCCAACCGCGCCTATCGCTTCGGCCGCGCGATCCAGGCTGGCCGCGTCTGGATCAACTGCTACCATGCCTATCCCGCGCATGCGGCCTTCGGCGGCTACAAGCAGTCCGGCATCGGCCGAGAGACCCACAAGATGATGCTCGACCACTACCAGCAGACGAAGAACATGCTGGTCAGCTACAGCCCGAAGAAGCTCGGCTTCTTCTGATCGCCTCATTGGATCAAAGGCGCGGCTCCACACGGGCCGCGCCCCAGGCTGGAAATCGAAAACCCATGCATGCCAAGGTCACGGCAACGCCGGCAGCGCTTGAACTGATCGCGGAGATCGTCGCCGAGCACGGTCCGGTGCTGTTCCATCAATCCGGCGGCTGCTGCGACGGCTCTTCGCCTATGTGCTATCCGCTGGATGGATTCATGGTCGGCGATCACGATGTCCTGCTCGGCCATATCGGTGACGCGCCGTTCTACATCGGCGCCTCGCAATTCGAGGCCTGGAAGCATACCGATCTCATTATCGATGTGGTGCCAGGCCGCGGCGGCATGTTCTCGCTGGATAATGGAAGGGAGAAGCGTTTCCTGACGCGGTCGACGATCTGCGCTGTTCAGACCGGGATATAGGCATTTCACATGACTTGCCGGCCCGGGAGCATTCCTGACGCAGCCGATGTTCAGACCGCCACGGAATGCCTCGCCTTGCCGGTTTCGAAATATTTGTCGAACTTCGCCGCGACGCTTCTGACAAAGGGGCGGCTTTCGACCGGCACGACGAAGCGGTCACCGTGAAGTTCAAGCAACCGGGCAGGATCAAGAAGAGCGGTGGAACTCGCCTTGCCGAGAAGCCTTTGGCCAGCCTCGCCAAAGCGCTCAACCAGGTCGATCGCTGAAAAGCCGGAATCGCACATCAGCCGCTCGATGATCCAACCGCGAGCGCGGTCGTCGTCGGAAAAAGCAATTCCGCGAACCGAAGCCAACCCACCGTCATCCACCATGCGGCCATACTCGGCGGTCGAAGGCATGTTCTGTACATAGCCTTGCCGGAATTGGCTGATGGATGACGGGCCGAGGCCGATCAAGGTTTCGCAACGATCCTCGGTGTAGCCCTGAAAGTTGCGACGCAACATCCCCGCATGCGCGGCAAGCGCCAGCGCATCGCCCGGTTTGGCGAAATGGTCGAGCCCGATTGCTTCGTATCCTTGGTCGAGTATGGCGCGAGCTGCCAGTTGCGATTGGGCAAACCGCTCCTCCGGGCCTGGCAACCAGGCCTCGTCGATCATGGTCTGATGTTTCTTGAACCATGGCACATGGGCATAGCCAAAAAGGGCGATCCGGTCGGGCTCGAGCGTCAGCGCCTGCATGACAGTGGACAAGACGCTCTCCCTGGTCTGATGCGGCAAGCCGTAGAGCAGGTCCAGGTTGACCGACTCGACGCCGCGTGACCGAACGCCGTCGACGACTGTCTTGGTCTGCAAGAAGGTCTGTTCGCGATTGATGGCCTTCTGCACCTTCGGATCGAAATCCTGGACCCCGAGGCTGGCCCTCGTCATGCCGATTTCGGCAAGCGCGTCGAGGCGGGGTTCGTCCATATCGTTGGGTTCGATTTCGACGCTGATCTTGGCGCCGGGAAGAAATGAGAAGCTGTTGCGCAGAACGGCTGCCAGCGCCACCATGTCCTGCGGTTTGAGCATCGTCGGTGAGCCGCCACCGAAATGGACGGCACGTACCCGGCGCTTGCCTCCGGCGAGCCTTGAGACGGTGGCGATCTCCGCATGCAGCGATCTCAGATATTTCGTGACCGGTTCGTAGTGGCGTGTCTGCTTGGTGTGGCACGCACAGAACCAGCAAAGCTTGTCGCAATAGGGGATGTGCAGATAGAGCGAGATCTCGTCGCCCTCATTGAGCGCCTGCAGCCAGCCACGACAGACGGCGGCATCGACGCCCGGATGAAAATGCGGCGCCGTTGGGTAACTCGTGTAACGCGGCACGTTCTCACCAAGCCTGGCAACTAATTCTGGCCGCATGTCGCTATCAACTCCGGAATGTTTCGCGCGATATTGTTCAAGGTGGGCAACAGCCGCCTTGATTTCGGTCAATGCCCATCGGCTGCGGACAAACTGCCGCAAGGCTTTTTCTTGGGTCGATGCTATATCCTGACGGAACCCTTTGGGTTCGCGGACGACCACGATGACAGTACGTCAGGATGTACATAGCGCCGGCATTCCCGTGCTTTGCCAGTCATGCGAAGCGCGGCATCATGGCGTTTGCGGCGCGCTCGATCCGGACCAGCTGGTGGGCCTCGCCAAGACCTCGTCGAAGCATACCGTCGAAGCGGGCGTGGAATTGATCGGTGAGGCCGAGGCCATCGACAGTTACGCGAATGTGCTTTCCGGCGTGGTCAAGCTGACGAAGAGCCTTTCGGACGGGCGCCAGCAGATTGTCGGGCTTCAATTTGCTCCCGACTTTCTGGGCAGGCCCTTCAAGGTGGAAAGCGCGATCAACGCCGAAGCCGCAACCGCAGTTTCCCTGTGCTCGTTCCCAAAGGCGGCCATCGAACGGATGATGAAGGAATCGCCGGGACTGGAGCATCGTCTCTTCAAGCAGACGCTGAACGAACTCGATGATGCCCGCGACTGGATGGTGACGCTGGGCCTCAAGAGTGCTTCGGAAAAGGTGGCGAGCTTCCTACTCATGATCGCCAGGAACATCGACCCCACGCTTGATCCGGCCGCCCAGTCGACAAGTTTCGATCTGCCGTTGACCCGCGCCGACATCGCCGATTTCCTCGGTCTGACGATCGAGACCGTCAGCCGTCAGCTGACCCGGCTGCGATCAGATGGCGTGATCCGCATCGAGAACAATCGGCATGTAATCGTCGATAGCTTGAATCGGCTGCAGCGCCGCTCCGGCGCCTAGCTAGGTTCAATCGACAAACCCAATCATCGGCAGGACATGCTCGCGCTCGAAGGCGATATGCCGGCGCAGGCTTTCGAAGAACCCGCGCAGCATGAACCCAACCGCCTCGGCATTGTCGATCGTCTTGCCGTGGCCGATCGCCAGCAACATCTCGGTCACCTCACCGGCAAAGCATTCGTCCTCGATATGCTCGGCGCTCAATCGCCTTGCTGAATCAAGATTGGCATCACCGCCGGCCAACGCCGTCTCGTAGGCGGGAAATATGACCGTCTCTTCGTATCGATGACTGTCGCGCAACAGCGGAACGATTGCGTTTGCTACCGCCAAGCATGCCAAAATGTCGACCTTGGGCAGCGTGTCCGCGATCCTTTCCAAGGCATCGCAGAGCTGCAGTTTTTCCAAGTGTACACGTTTCATCACCGCAGCAGACCCTGCCGGCATCGAATTTTTGCCGCCTGCATGCAGTGGAAACGGTCCCCCTCCTGTCTGCGAGTTCAACGGCAATCTCCTGATCGTTCGCGGGATCAAGCCTGCCCAATCCAAATGCACATGACTTTGACATGGATCAAGGCGGGGACGTGCCGGCTGCGGAATTGGTGTTGCCGCGGATTGGCGTCCGCGCAGGGAATCCGAGGTCGGGGAAATGTCATGAAGTTCGGCACACAAATCTTCGCGTTGAGCCTTTTTACTTTCGCGGCCTTGGTGGCCGCCGGCTTCGGCGTGGACGAGCCGTTCCGGCAGCACATGTGGGTGCTGTTCTTCGTGCTGCTCGGTTTTGTCGCCATCCTCATTCGCAACTCGAGCTTCGAAGTGGCCGCTCCGATCGACCCATCCGCTTACATGGACGGTCCAATCCGCTACGGCGCCATCGCCACGATGTTCTGGGGTGTCGTCGGCATGCTGGTCGGCGTGGTCATCGCGCTGCAGCTGGCCTACCCCGATCTCAACATTCAGCCTTGGTTCAATTTCGGCCGCTTGCGGCCGCTGCACACGTCCGGCGTCGTCTTCGCCTTCGGCGGCAACGCGCTGCTGTGCACGTCATTGTACGTCGTGCAACGTACCTGCCGCGCCCGCCTGTTCGGCGGCGATCTCGCCTGGTTCGTCTTCTGGGGGTACCAGCTTTTCATCGTAATGGCCGCGACGGGCTACCTGCTAGGCATCACCGAGAGCCGCGAATACGCCGAACCCGAATGGTACGTGGACATCTGGCTGACTATCGTCTGGGTCGCTTACCTCATCCTGTTCCTTGGCACGATCCTGAAGCGCAAGGAACCGCACATCTACGTCGCCAACTGGTTCTACCTGTCCTTCATCGTCACCATCGCGATGCTGCATGTGGTCAACAACCTTTCGATGCCGGCCTCTCTCCTCGGTTCCAAAAGTTACTCCGCCTTTTCCGGCGTCCAGGACGCGCTGACGCAATGGTGGTACGGCCACAACGCGGTCGGCTTCTTCCTGACCGCCGGCTTCCTCGGCATGATGTATTATTTCGTGCCCAAGCAGGCGAACCGGCCAGTCTATTCCTACCGGCTCTCGATCATCCATTTCTGGGCAATCATCTTTCTCTATATCTGGGCCGGGCCGCATCACCTGCACTACACCGCCCTGCCCGACTGGGCGCAGACGCTCGGCATGGTGTTCTCGATCATGCTGTGGATGCCGTCCTGGGGCGGCATGATCAATGGCCTGATGACGCTGTCCGGCGCCTGGGACAAGCTGCGCACCGACCCGATCATCCGCATGATGGTGATGGCCATCGCCTTCTATGGCATGTCGACCTTCGAAGGCCCGATGATGTCGATCAAGGCGGTCAACTCGCTATCGCATTATACCGACTGGACAATTGGTCACGTGCACTCCGGTGCACTCGGCTGGGTCGGCATGATCTCGTTCGGCGCGATCTACTACATGGTGCCGAAGCTCTGGAACCGTAACCGGCTCTATTCGCTGCGGCTGGTTACCTGGCACTTCTGGCTGGCGACCCTGGGGATCGTCGTCTACACCGCGGTCATGTGGGTGTCCGGCATCATGCAGGGCCTGATGTGGCGCGAATATGACGAGCAGGGCTTCCTGGTCTACTCCTTCGCCGAGACCGTCGCTGCCATGCACCCCTACTACGTCATGCGCGCCATGGGCGGGGCCATGTATCTCTCGGGTGCCCTGATCATGGCCTGGAACATCACCATGACCATCCTCGGCCACCAGCGTGAGGAGCAACCGATGCCAGGCTCCGTTCCCGCCCTTCAGCCTGCCGAATAAGGAGCCAGAACATGGGCTTGATGGATAGACATGCACTAATCGAGAAGAACGCCACGCTTCTTCTCGTAGGCTCCCTTCTTGTGGTGACCGTCGGCGGCATCGTCGAGATCGCACCCCTCTTTTATCTCGATAACACGATCGAGAAAGTCGAAGGCATGCGGCCCTACTCGCCGCTCGAGCTTGCCGGACGCAACATCTATGTGCGCGAGGGCTGCTACCTCTGCCACAGTCAGATGATCAGGCCGTTCCGCGACGAAGTCGAGCGCTACGGCCACTACAGCCTGGCCGCCGAGTCGATGTACGATCATCCCTTTCAGTGGGGATCGAAGCGGACGGGGCCGGATCTCGCCCGGGTGGGCGACCGATATTCGAATTCATGGCATGTCGCGCATCTCTCCGATCCGCGTTCCGTTGTGCCGGAATCCATCATGCCCAGCTACGCGTTCCTGAAGGACGCGCCGATTGACGTGAAGGACTTCTCGACGCACCTGGTGGCCAACCGGCGGGTCGGCGTCCCCTATGACGATGAGATGGTCGCGCACGCCAATGTCGATCTGATGGCGCAGGCTGATCCCAACGCCGACACATCAGGTCTTGAGGCCCGGTATCCCAAAGCCAAGATCGGCGACTTCGACGGCAACCCGCAACAGGTCACCGAAATGGATGCCCTCGTCGCCTATCTGCAGATGCTGGGCACGCTGGTCGATTTCAAGAACTACGACGAAGCCGCCGGCTACCGCTGAGGAGTTTTTTCCATGAATTACAATCTTATGCGGGAGTTCGCCGACAGCTGGGGTCTTGTCGCCATGGCGCTTTTCTTTGCGGGGGCAATTGTCTTCGCCCTGCGCCCCGGCAGCCGCAAGCTTGCGGACGAAGCAGCCCGGATTCCCCTCGAGGACGAGTGATCATGAGCGACGAACACATCGACGAAATCTCCGGCGTCTCAACCACGGGTCACGAATGGGACGGCATCCGGGAGCTGAACAACCCACTTCCGCGCTGGTGGGTCATCACGTTCTACGTCACCATCGTCTGGGCGATCGGCTACACCATCGCCTATCCGGCATGGCCGCTGCTGCACTCGGCGACAACGGGCGTTCTCGGCTATTCGAGCCGCAACGACGTCAAGAACGAGCTGGCGGCAGCGGAAACAGCGAAGGGCAAATACGTCGCGGCGGTGGAGTCGAAAAGCGTTTCCGAAATCGCTGCGGACGATGCCTTGCGGGAATTCGCGGTCGCGGCCGGCGGCGCCGCATTCAAGGTCAACTGCACGCAGTGCCACGGCTCCGGCGCCCAGGGTTCCAAGGGCTTTCCCAACCTCAACGACGACGACTGGCTGTGGGGCGGCAAGGCCGAGCAGATCCAGCAGACGATCACGCACGGCATCCGCTTCGCTTCGGATCCGGACACGCGTCTGTCGGAAATGCCGGCCTTCGGGGACATCATCACCGCCGACCAGATCGCTCAGGTCAGCGCCTACGTTGCCAGCCTGTCCGGCAAGGTCCGCGATGCAACTCTTATTCAACCCGGCGCCAAGGTCTTCGCCGAAAACTGCGTCGCCTGTCACGGCGACAATGCGAAAGGCAACAGGGAACTCGGCGCCCCCGACCTGACCGACGCGATCTGGCTTTACGGGTCGGGCGAGACGGCAATCGGTGACCAGGTTCGCGCACCGAAGCAGGGCGTGATGCCAGCGTGGGGCGCGCGTCTCGGCGAGACCAAGGTCAAGGAGTTGGCGGTCTACATCCATTCGCTCGGCGGTGGGGAATAGGTCGGGGGCCCTATTCCTGCCCTTCGCCGTCTGAGCGACGAGGCCCGGCCAGTCCGGGCCTCGATCTTTTCGGCATTCGCCGATTGACCTGCATCAACGCGGGTCGATCCATGCGGCGGCAATGTTGCCCAGCGCGCTCAAAATCACAGTCCGCGCGCAAGTGGAGATAGTCGTGCTGGACAAGACGCAGGTAGAACGGCTGGAAGCCGAGGCGGTCAATTCCGCCAAGACACGTCAGCCCCTCTACGCTGCGCGCAAGAAAATCTTCCCAAAGCGCGCCTCGGGCAACTTTCGCCGCTTCAAATGGCTGGTGATGGCGATCACGCTTGGCATCTACTACCTGACGCCGTGGCTGCGTTGGGATCGCGGTCCATTTGCCCCGGACCAGGCGGTGCTGCTCGATGTTGCCAATCGGCGCTTCTACTTCTTCTTCATCGAGATATGGCCCCAGGAATTCTTCTATGTGGCCGGCCTCCTGGTCATGGCCGGCGTTGGACTTTTCCTGATCACGTCGACTGTCGGCCGTGCCTGGTGCGGCTATGCATGTCCGCAGACCGTATGGGTCGATCTGTTCCTTGTCGTCGAACGTGCGGTCGAGGGGGACCGCAACGCCCGCATGAAACTTGACGCCGGCCCCTGGACCGCCCGCAAGCTGATGCTGCGGCTATCGAAGCACGCCGTCTGGTTGGTCATCGGCGCGGCGACCGGCGGCGCCTGGATTTTCTATTTCGCTGATGCACCGACACTTATGGGCGAGCTTTTCACCGGTACCGCCGCGCCTGTCGCCTACATCACCATCGCCGTGTTGACGGCGACCACCTACACGTTCGGCGGCCTGATGCGCGAACAGGTCTGCACCTATATGTGCCCATGGCCACGCATCCAGGCAGCCATGCTCGACGAGAACTCGCTCACCGTCACCTACAATGACTGGCGCGGCGAACCGCGCTCGCGTCACGCCAAGAAGGTGCAAGCGATAGGGCAGTCCGTCGGCGACTGCGTCGACTGCAATGCCTGCGTTGCGGTCTGCCCAATGGGGATCGACATTCGCGACGGCCAACAACTCGAATGCATTACCTGCGCGCTGTGTATCGACGCCTGCGACGGCGTCATGGACAAGCTCGGCAAAGAGCGCGGGCTGATCTCCTACGCGACGCTCTCCGATTACAACGCCAACATGATGCTGGCGACCGCAGGCGGCTCCAGTTCAATCAATCCGTCGCTGGTCAGGACTGCCGTCGGCACCTTCTCCGATCAGGTGGCGCATTTTCACATTCGCAAGATCTTCCGGCCGCGAACCTACGTCTACATGGGCCTGTGGTCGCTGATCGGGCTGGGCCTGCTCTATTCGCTGCTGACGCGCGATCGGCTGGAGCTGAACGTGCTGCATGACCGCAATCCGCAATTCGTCACGCTATCCGATGGCTCCATCCGCAACGGCTATACCGTCAAGCTGCTCAACATGATCCCTGAGCCAAGGACAATCGTCGTCACCATGGAGGGCCTGGAGGGTGCAGATATGGTCGTCGTCGGCGACGACATCCCGGCCGGCCGGTCGTTCGCCATCCCGGTCGAGCCCGACCGCCTGAAAACGTTGAAGGTCTTCGTTCGCCAGCCGGCGGACCAGATCCACGCACCGGCACAGACCTTCAAGTTCCGTGTCGAGGATAGAGCGAGCTTCGAGTCGAACGAGTACACCGCCACATTCAACGCGCCAGAGGCCGCCAAATGACCGCCAATGCCCAAAAGCCTCGCGAATTCACCGGCAGGCACATGCTGGCCATCATTCTCACCTTTTTCGGGGTGGTCATCGCGGTCAACCTGACCATGGCCACGCTCGCCAATACGAGTTGGACCGGCCTCGTCGTCGAGAACACCTATGTGGCCAGCCAGCAATTCAACAAGGAGGCCGAGGCCGGCCGCGCCCAAGCAGCGCTCGGTTGGACCGGCAAGCTGACCATCGCATGGGGCGAAGTCCGCTACAGCCTCTCCGACGCAGCCGGCAAGCCGGTTCCTCTGCACGGTGTCAAGGTGCTGTTTCGTCATCCCGCCTACGAGAAAGAGGACGAATCCGTCACGCTCGCCCTCGCCTCAGGCAAGGAATTCGCAGCGCAGCATATGCCGAAGGACGGCGTCTGGATCGTCGAAGTCGACGCCGATGCCGGCCTGGCGCGACCCTATCGCGACGTCCGCAGGATCATGATTTCTCATGGAGCGCTGCAGTGAGCTGTTGTGCACCGGGCGCTGAAATGGCGCTGGATCTGAACGGCGCCACATCGGTCCTGCCATCCAGCCAGGAAATCAGGTTGGCGAGCCGATCGCTTGGCGACGATCTTCGGCAGACCGACCTTTCAGTGCCGACGGTTCATTGCGCCGCCTGCATCCAGACGATCGAGGCGGCACTTGGAAAGCTCGATTACGTCGAAAGCGCGCGCGTCAACCTGTCGACGAAACGGGTCGCGGTCCGGTGGCGTGGAGACGAGGTGCCACCGTTCGTCGCCGCGCTTGGCAGGCTGGGCTACGAGGCGCATCTGTTCGCACCCGAGATCGACGACAAGGACAAGACGCTTGCCGAACTGATCCGCGCCGTCGCTGTTGCCGGTTTTGCGGCGGGCAACATCATGCTGCTTTCGGTCTCTGTCTGGTCCGGCGCCGAAGGTGCTACCCGCGACCTGTTTCACTGGGTCTCGGCGCTGATCGCCATTCCTGCCCTCGCCTTCGCCGGCGGCATCTTCTTCCGGTCGGCCTGGAACGCCCTGCGTCATGGCCGCATGAATATGGACGTGCCCATCGCGGTCGGTGTTTCGCTCGCCTACGCCATGAGCCTTTATGAGACGATCAATCATGGCGACCACGCCTATTTCGACGCGTCGGTATCGCTGCTGTTCTTCCTTTTGATCGGACGCACGCTGGATCATGTGATGCGGGAGCGTGCCCGGACTGCCGTGAAAGGCCTGTCTCAGCTGGCCGCGCGTGGCGCCATGGTGCTGCGCGGCGATGGCGCGCGCGACTATCTGCCGGTCGGCGAGATCGAACCAGGCATGCGGATGTTGATAGCGGCCGGTGAGAGGATCCCCGTCGACGGCAAGATCATCCAGGGAACGTCGGATCTCGACTGCTCGCTGGCCTCAGGCGAAAGCACGCCGAAAAACGTGGCGCCGGGCGAAGCGGTACAGGCCGGCGTGCTCAATCTTACCGGCCCGCTGACGATTGAGGCGACAGCCGCCGCAAAGGATTCATTCCTGGCGGAAATGGTCCGGCTGATGGAGGCCGCCGAGGGCGGCCGCGCGCAATATCGCCGTATAGCCGACCGCGTTTCAGCGCTTTATGCCCCGGTGGTCCATCTCACGGCGTTTGTGACATTCCTGGGCTGGATAGCGGCGACCGGCGACTGGCATCGGGCGATGACGATCGCCATCGCCGTCCTCATCATCACATGCCCGTGCGCGCTTGGCCTCGCGGTGCCGATCGTGCAGGTGGTCGCCGCACGGCGCCTGTTCGAGAACGGCATCATGGTCAAGGACGGCTCCGCCATGGAACGCCTGGCAAGCGTGGACATTGCGGTGTTCGACAAGACCGGAACGCTGACGCTTGGCCAGCCCCGGCTCATCAACGCGCCGTCGATCGATCCGGCCATGCTGACAGTCGCAGCCGACCTCGCGGCGCACTCGCGTCATCCGTTTTCAAAGGCCATAGCCGGCTTTGCCATTCCTGGCGGGCAGCTCAAATTCGATGCCGTCACCGAGCATCCGGGATTTGGAATCGAGGCCACTGACGCGGGAAGCACCTGGCGCGCGGGAAGTACCTGGCGACTGGGCCGACGCGGATGGGCTGGCTGGAAGGCTCGAACCGGCGGTGAAGGCAAACACGGCTACGGCGGAACGGTGCTGACGAGAAACGGGATGATCGCCGCATGCTTCGTTTTCGAGGACGCGTTGCGCGCCGACGCCAGAGCGGCCATCGATCAATTGAGCGACGCCGGGGTTCCCGTGGAAATGCTGTCAGGCGATACCGCGGCAGCCTGTGCCGAGGTTGCGAAGTCACTCGGAATCGAAGACTTCGTTCCGTGTCTGCTGCCATCCGGCAAGCTCGAACGCATCGAGACCCTCGCGAAAGTTGGGCACAAGGTTCTGATGGTTGGCGACGGCCTCAACGATACGCCGGCGCTGAGCGCAGCGCATGTCTCGATCGCACCGGCCACCGCCGCCGATGTTGGCCGCAACGCCGCGGATTTCGTCTTCCTGCGCGAAAGCCTCCTGGCGGTGCCGCTCGCGCTGGACATCTCGCACAAGGCAGGAAATCTGATCCGGCAGAACATCGCAGTCGCAATCGTCTACAATGCGGTGGCAGTACCGATCGCCATACTTGGGCACGTCACGCCCTTGATAGCGGCAATTGCCATGTCCGCTTCATCACTGCTTGTCATCGGAAATGCGTTGAGACTGCGAACCGCCGAGCCCATTTCACGGGCCAAAAATGTTCGACGTGACAGGCTGTCCGACTTCAACGAACTGGCCCGGTCGTCATGACCACCCTCACCTATCTCATACCCGTCGCTCTCTCTCTTGGCGCGCTTGGCTTGGGCGGCTTCCTGTGGGCGTTGAAAAGTGGCCAGTATGAAGATCTCGACGGTGCAGCCGAGCGAATTCTCATCGATCCAGAAGAGAAAAAGCGTCCACTGATCTAAAGATAATCGTTGGCGACAGCTCTCCTTTGGAAGAAGACCGAGACACCAACCTCTTCACCTCAATCGTGGCGCGCGAGATCGTTGTATTCCAGGCTGTTATTTCTCCGACTAACGCCCATCAATTTGCGCCAGCGCAAAGAAACCCTGCGTCAGGTCCTGTAGCTTTCTTCTCATCCGCAACGGTCGAGACACAGGAGATTGACATGATCACGCGACGCGAAGCCCTCTTCGGAGCAGCGCTCGGCGCTGCCGCCGTTGCGGCACTGCCCGCATTGTCGGCAACGGTCACAAAGGCGGAGATCCGCGGGCTGCCCCGTGAAAAGATTACGCTCGTGGCACCGCCTTTTGTGCATCCGCATGACCAGATCGCCAAGAGCGGGCCGAAGATCGTCGAGTTCACCATGACGATCGAGGAAAAACCTGTCGTCATCGATGCCGACGGCGCAAAGCTCAACGCGATGACCTACAACGGCTCGATCCCAGGCCCGCTGATGGTCGTGCACCAGGACGACTACCTCGAGCTGACGCTCATCAATCCCGACACCAACTCGCTCGCCCACAACATCGACTTCCACGCCGCGACCGGCGGCCTGGGTGGCGGCGGCCTGACCTTGATCAATCCGGGCGAACAGGTGACCCTGCGCTTCAAGGCGACGCGGACGGGAACGTTTGTCTATCACTGCGCCCCTGGCGGCGCGATGATCCCCTGGCACGTCGTGTCCGGCATGAACGGTGCCGTCATGGTGCTGCCGCGCGACGGGCTGAGGAACGAAAAGGGCGAACCGGTCAAGTACGACAAGATCTTCTACATCGGCGAGAGTGACTTCTACATTCCGCGCGACGAGAAGGGCAATTTCAAGAGCTACGAATCCGCCGGCGACGGCTACGATGACACCGTCAAGGTGATGCGTGGGCTTATTCCGACCCATGTGGTGTTCAACGGCAAGGTCGGATCCCTGACCGGCGACAACGCCATGAAGTCCAAGGTCGGCGAAACGGTGCTCATCGTCCATTCTCAGGCCAATCGCGATACGCGGCCCCATTTGATCGGCGGCCACGGCGATTATGTCTGGGAGCTGGGCAAATTCGCAAACCCGCCGGCCAAGGATCTGGAGACTTGGTTCATCCGCGGCGGTTCTGCGGGGGCGGCGCTCTATACATTCCTGCAGCCGGGCGTCTACGCCTACGTCAATCACAATCTGATCGAGGCCGTGGAACTCGGAGCAACCGCTCACTTCAAGGTCGAGGGCGATTGGAATGACGACCTGATGACGCAGGTCGAAGCGCCCAAACCCATCGCCATCA
Source organism: Mesorhizobium sp. B283B1A (assembly GCF_020165735.1). Taxonomy (NCBI): domain Bacteria; kingdom Pseudomonadati; phylum Pseudomonadota; class Alphaproteobacteria; order Hyphomicrobiales; family Phyllobacteriaceae; genus Mesorhizobium; species Mesorhizobium sp. B283B1A. The sequence goes on along the minus strand of NZ_JAIUIQ010000005.1, from coordinate 112,673 downwards.
ACTGAACGGCACTTTCAATTTGCCCGGACAGCAATGCTGTCCGGGCATGGACAAAAGACATGTCGGCTTTCATCTTGAAACTCATGCCGATCGCCATGATGGCCGCAGCCGTGCCGGTTGGGCTATCGATACAGGCAGCCAGTGGCCATAGACAGTCCCATGTCGCTGCCATGACGGTCAGCCTGCGTCCAGGTTCGATCATCTATCCGATGCCGGGCGAGTACCTTAGGGGCGGACGCCCGCAAGCAAATCCCAAAGTCGAGCGGCAACTCAACGGTCCGCTCGAGATCATGACCTCTCAGGTCAGCGCTGCCGACTACGCGGATTGTGTGTCGGCTGGCGTCTGTCGGCCGGCGGAGGAGACCCGCTCAATCCCGCGCGATGCACCTGCAACAGGAGTGAGCTACCTCGACGCCGTTGCCTACGCCCGGTGGTATTCTGACGTGACCGGCAGCCTGTGGCGGCTGCCATCCGACGAAGAGTGGGCCTTTGCCGCGGCGGAGCGGTTCGCTGGGGAATTCGAGGGTGTCGAAAACGATGCCAACAACCCGGCCAGACGTTGGCTCACCAGCTACCAGGCAGAACTTGACCTCAATCGCAAACCGGACCCGTTGCCAAGGAGCCGAGGCTCCTTTGGTGTGAATTCGCGCGGCCTGGCCGACTTCTCCGGCAACGTCTGGGAGTGGACTTCGACTTGTTATGTCCGCACGACGCTGGCCGAAGACGGAAGCGGTGTTGCGAGTTCGGTCGACAATTGCGGCGTCCACGTCCTCGAAGGCCTTCACAGAGCCTATATGTCGAACTTCGTCAGCGACGGAAAAAGCGGAGGCTGCGCTGTTGGCCTGCCCCCCGACAATCTGGGGTTCAGGCTGGTTCGGGATCGCCCTGGCTGGGCGAGCGATCTGCTCTCCCATTTGGGCATGATCTGACGGCAGGCGCCGTCTGAGTATGCCAACAGGCACGGCTTTGACGTGGGCGACAAATTTCCAGACCCGTCCTACCGGCCGGGCGACAGCATCCGCTTCAGCGTGCCGTCGCGAAGTCAGTATTGGTGCAACAGTGCCGCCAAGGCATGAAGCGAGGAGCCCAACAATCGGCGTTGCGAGCAAGACAAGATAGAAAAGGCCGTGCGATCCACGCGCGGCGATCTGCATCCAGACGGGCCCGCGGTCCGCCGGGCGAGGAGCACCGGGCGCGAATCCTCCTGGAATTGTGGCCGGAAGCTTACGCATTTGTAAGCTGACGGGCATGCGTGTCATGAAAGCGCAGCCGCCGCCCTGCCGCCTTGACTGTGGCGGCAGGGGCTGGCGTCACAGTCTCTTCCGTCGCATCGCTACCTGGCCTTCTGCGTCGTCAAGGCCATGCCGTAAGTCAGGAGGAAGCCGGCATACGCCAGAATCCATGCAGCGCCCGCGGCATGAACGATCCCCTCATAGGGTATAAAAACAGCAAGTATGCGCAACAGGGCTGCGATGAGGATCGCGGCGAAGACAACAATCGCTTGCGGTCCGGCCCGTAGTTGCCGACCGGTATGGCCAAGCGTGGCGCGGGCCATCACCGCGATCGTCATCGAGCCGACGGCGCCGGCGCCCAAAGCATGGAGTCCTGCAGCAACCGGCACGATCGCAGGCAAGAAAATCGACGCCGAAATCAGCCAAAGTCCAACCGGCACGAAGGCGTATGCGAGGTGAAGAATGAGAACAAGCGGATCCCGCAAGGTGCGATCGCCAGCCCACCGCGCCAACCGCCATGCCTGGCTGGTGGCGGCGGCCGCCAGGAGCAGCCCGGAGATATCGTTGTCGGGGGCGAACGTCCAGCCGCCCAGAGCGATGGCTGAAATGGTCAGAGATGCAATGTCGAAACGGTCGAATGGCGTCGGCAGCCTGCCAGGATTTTCGCGCACGAGCCAATTGCGCGTGAAGCTTGGAATGATGCGCCCGCCGATCAGCGAAATGAGCAGGATCGCCGCGGACATTCCGAGCCTGCGGCTGATGTCCGACGTTCCCTGGACATGGGCCTCGATGTGGAACGCACCGTTGGCGCAGGCCATCACGACAAGCGGCAGCAGCACCTTGAGGTTGCGCCAGTTGCGCCCGGCGATGATTTCGCGGGCGGCGGCGGCAGCCACCGCAAACAGAAATGAGCCGTCGATCACCGCGGCTGCTTGCCAGCCGATGTCAGCCGAGAAGAAGACAGCGGCGCGCCCGGCAAGCCACAGGACAACCAGCGCCAGCAGCGGCAAGCCTTGTACGGGCAGCCGACCAGTCCAATTGGGGATGGCGGTCAGCAGGAACCCGGTAACGATCGCCGGCAGATAGCCGAACAGCATCTCGTGGATATGCCAATCGATCGGAACAAATACACTGTGGGCCTCGATCTCGCCCGCATAGATCGGCAGCCAGAGCAGAATCGAGAGCGCGGCATACAATGACCCAAGGAAGAAGAAGGGCCTGAACCCGTAGGAAAGAAAGGCGGGGCCGGAATAGCGCCGCAGACGTGCAATTGCCATGACTTGTGTCCCCAAATGACTTGTATCCTCAAATGATAAGGGCCGGATGAACCGCCGCCCTCGGTCCGTCCGGCCCTTGCCCACTCCGACTTGCGGCGAGCAGGCTGTCTGATTGCGGCTAGTTGGCCGCAACCTGGGTGAACAGGTCGGCGAACACCGTCTTTGCCTTGCCTACGTGCTTGACCGCTTTCGCCGCATCCAGGTTTACCGGCTTGCCGACAACGATCAGAGCGACCATCCCCATGCCATAGTGGGGCGCGCATTTGACGCCGTAGACGCCTTCCTTGGTCAGCGTAACGGTGATCTCCTCACTCGGCTTGCCCTTGAACGGCTCGGCGCCATCCGGAATCATGCCCTTGATCGACTCGGCGTCATGGGTCTTGTCGGTCGGCACGAACTTTACGGTATCGCCGGGTGCGGCCTTGACGAAGGCCGGCTGGAAAACCATGGCGCCTTTTTCGCCCTTGTTGAGCATCTGCACGACATGCTCTTCCGCGCTTGCGCCGCCGGCGAGCGCGAGGAGGGAGATTGCAGCAGCGAGGAAGAATTTCATCGATTTATCCTTTGTCTCATGTTCGCGGCATTGCGCCGTTCCACGTCATTTAGCCCGATGCGGCTGCGAACAATTTGCGCTGGCGCAAACTCGCGCTAAGAAAGGTTTGCCGCGCGATTGGCGCAGCGTCTCGGGTCGTGAGGAAATTCGTTTTGGCTGCGCTGGACCGATCGCTGATATCGCAGCTGCCGCTCTTCCAGGGGATGGCTCCCGAAGAGCAAAACGAAATCCTCAGAAGCGCTCGATCGTCACGCTATGCCAAGGAGTCCGCGATCTTCGAACAGGAACGCGAGGCTCATTCGTTTTTCGTGCTGATTTCGGGCCACATACGGGTCGTCCGCACCACGCCGGATGGACAGCAAGTCATCGCCAGATACATCAGCGAAGGCGAGATCTTTGGCGTCGCCGCCGCGCTGGGACGGACAACCTATCCCGCCAGCGCCGTCGCTGCGGTCGACTGCGTGGTGCTGGCCTGGCCCAACGCACTCTGGCCGGAGCTGGTGCGACGATTTCCGGCGTTTGGAGCAACCACCTACAAGACCGTCGGTACCAGGCTGCAGGAGACCCAGACGCGGGTGGTCGAGATGTCGACGGAGCAGGTCGAGCAGCGGGTCGCGCATGCGTTGCTGCGTTTGGCAAACCAGACCGGCCGAAAGACCGACAGCGGCATCGAAATCGACTTCCCCATTTCCAGGCAGGATATTGCCGAGATGACAGGCACGACGCTGCACACGGTAAGCCGTCTGCTAAGCAAATGGGAAGACATCGGAATAATCGTCAGCGGACGCCAGAAAGTCACGGTCAAGGATGCGCATCGCCTCGTGGTTCTCGCCGAGAGCCGGACCAAGGGGTGATCCTCACCGTTCTCCTCGAACGACCGATTCCAGGTCCGAAATGAATCGGGTTTCGTCGACCTGATGCTCGCGGCATGCTTCGGCCACGGTATGGAAAGCGCCGATCGGACAGCCAACGCAAAGCATTCTGTAGCTCAGCACCACCGGCACCGTTGCCGGCCATTTTCTCATGATCTCGTCCACGACCATGTCGGGTCTGATAGAACCGGACTTCTTCACGGTCGCCTCCGCAGTTGAGAGTGTCATCATACATCCCGGCAACCCTGCGGTCGTTGCGCTTTCGCAACCTGCCGCCGACGTTGCCGATTCCTGAAAATGATTCAGATCAAGGACGCCGCGAGCGAGACTTCGATATGCGTGGGGAAATATCCGAGGAGGCAGCCATGCAAGCCGAAGCGATAATGACCACGCCGGTGATCGCGGTTGACCCGTCTGCGTCAGTCGCCGATGCGGCAGCACTGATGCTCGCCAACAAGATCAGCGGTCAGCGCGATCAGACCGGCCGAGTGCCTGGAGCCGCTGGCGGTGATCGCTCGCGGCTTTCGCCATCCGCATTCATTTCATTTTGCTGTCCAGATGAGCTGAAAGGCTATCGGTCGCCAGACACGTGTTGCAACCGAGCGATCAGGTCGCTGTTGCGGCAATAGGCCGGTGGCTCGTCAGCTTGGTGGTGATCGTCGAGCCAGGTCGAGCATTCGTCTTGATGGCCGCAGGCACGGCAGCGGTTTGCCGCCCGGTCGGTGACAGCCGCGTGATCCGGCACGACCTTCAATTGCCTGTCGACGCCCAGTGTCCGCATCATGCGGCCCATCAACGCCGTCCTGGCGTCAACCGAAATCAGATAGTCGAGAAAGGTCATGTGGTTTGCTCCTGCACACGCCAATCATTGCCTGCAGGCTGCGCCATGACATTGATCTCGGTCAACAAACTGCTTCGTCGGCGTCCAGTCCCCCGCTTCTGATTTCCGAGCCAGCAATTGTGATCACGGTCAAAGGCTCTCTTGAAGGATCGGTTCGATCCGGACTGTGACTTCGTGCCCTATAATTGTAAGCAGCCAGGTCATGGCCTCAGTACGACATGAGCCGATTGATGCTGCTCTCCCGAAGCAGTGTGCGGGTGATGCCGCCGAACGCCCATTCCTGCAATCGGCTGTGACCATAGGTGCCAGAGACGATCAGATCAGCGCGGATCGAGCGCGCGAACGCCACGAGCCGTTCTGCTTTGGCCTCGCCCGTGAGTATTTCCGTCCTCGCCATGATGCCGTGGTGCTCGAGATAGACCGCCACGTCCGCCAGGCTGTTGCGGACACTGTCATCGGCATCGTCGTCTATCGTGGCGACGACCACCTCATTGGCCTTCGACAGAAAGGGCAAGGCATCAGCGATCGACCGGCGCGCCTCCCTGGCATCCCTCCAAGCGACAAGGACGGTCTTTGCCAAGACATGCTCGACATTGTCGGCTGCGACAAAGACGGGTCGACCGCTGCCAAGCGCCAGACTACCGACATCGACGGCGCGGAAGACATTACCGCCTTCACCACCGCCGGTCACGATCAGGTCAACCGCTCGGGCGGCAATGCTAAGCAGGCGGGTCGGACTGCAGACCTGCTGCATCCATTCGCTGCTGACGGCGGACGGAACCAGCCGCTCGAATTCGCCGCGCAGTTCGGCGAGGCGTTTTTCGATTTCCGTCCGCTGGATCTGCATGACCTCACCTTCGTAGACCAACCCCTCGCCGGTTCGGACCAGTGGCGGGACATCCGCAGCCGCCAGGCCAATCAGATGAGCGTCAAAGCGCTCGGCAAGGCCCGCAGCGAGCTTCACGATGGGTGCCGGATCCGCGTCTACTGCGAGATTGACGATTATCGACCTGTAGGACATGAAAACTCCTCGCGCTGAAGACGGTGGAATGCCTTGCCAATTGCATGCTTCGGCCTCCGACACCTTGATGCGGGTCAAAGGACTGCGTCTTGATTGTCGCGGCGGTGGGGCGATTCTACTCGTTCCAGAGCGGTATGCCTGCGAAGGGATGAGTGCTACGTCAGCCAGCGTTGCCGGTTCTCAAATCCAAGGGCTGCATGTGAGCAAGAAGGCGCCAGTCCCATCTGGCCGCGAAACCGCGGCGGCAGTGCTTTCCGATGGTAAGCGCGAGGAACAGCGCGGCGCCGCGGGAACATGAGCTTCTTGCCCTGATGTTTGAGCAAGCTCCCGGGTTCATGACCTTGCTGAGCGAGCCCGGCCATGTTTTCCAATTGACCAACGCCGCCTATCAACGCTTGATCGGTCAGCGGCAGGTCATCGGAAAACCGGTGCGGGAGGCCTTGCCTGAGCTTGAGGGTCAGCGCTTTTTTCATCGCGCGAATGTCATGAGCAAGATGGGCGCGGGCAGCCTGTCGCACCTCGTGCGCATGGCGATGATCGCCGACTCCACGCATTAAGCAGGAAGTGAATTTGTCTGCTTGTGTTCTGGCTTCCAGTGCCGCCAGTGGGTCGGCCGAATGCCAACGCGAGCACCGGTGGCGGCGTCCTTCCAGCCTTCCTTACCTTTTTCACAGGGGAATACGAGCGTGTGCAAGCCATCATCATCGATGACGGCCAGTTCGAGGCTACGGCCATATGGCGCGCTTGCGATCGGATTCCACATCGCGCCACTGTGAAAGAAGGACTCCTGCAGCGCTTTGATTTGAATCATTTTCGCGGCGGCCAAATGCTATTTGTAATGGTGGGTTGGGCCCGGCCAACGTGGCAGTGCTCAGACATGCTTTTGCGCTTGGGAGTCCGTTCTTCGAACTGGAGGAAGGAAGTCATTTCGCCGAACCGTCGAGCGCGCTAGCAAAAATTGACCTGGCTCAATGCGAGCCTGTCTTGCCGCTGCAAAGGTGACGCCAAGAGCTTCCATGCTCTCACGGCCACTCGGCTTTTTTCATTCAGGAAGGTTTGACATGAACTACCAGCGGTTCTTCGAAGAAGCGATCGACCAGCTCCATGCCGAGCGGCGTTATCGCATCTTCGCCGACCTCGAGCGCATCGCGGGCAAGTTTCCGCGCGCCATATGGCGGTCCAACGGCCGCGCCGAGGAAATCACCGTCTGGTGCTCCAACGATTATCTCGGCATGGGCCAGCATCCCGACGTCATCGCCGCTTTCCAGGACGCGGCCGGCAAGATGGGCTCGGGCGCCGGCGGCACCCGCAACATTTCCGGCACCTCGAACCCGCTGGTCGAGCTCGAGCACGAGCTTGCCGACCTGCACGGCAAGGAGGCAGGCCTGGTCTTCACCTCCGGCTTCGTCTCCAACGAAGCCTCGATCTCGACCATCGCCCGGCTTTTGCCCAACTGCCTGATCATCTCGGACGAGCTGAACCACGCCTCGATGATCGAGGGCGTGCGGCGTTCGGGCGCCGAAAAGAAGATCTTCCGCCACAATGACGTCGCGCATCTGGAAAGCCTGCTGCAGGCGGCCGGCCGCGAACGCGCCAAGCTGATCGTCTTCGAAAGCGTCTATTCGATGGATGGCGACATCGCGCCGATCAAAGAGATCGTCGAACTGGCCGAGCGCCACAACGCCATGACCTATATCGACGAGGTCCATGCGGTCGGCATGTACGGGCCGCGCGGCGGCGGCATCACCGAGCGCGAGGGCCTGGCCGACCGCATCGACATCATCGAAGGGACGCTGGCCAAGGCGTTCGGCACGCTGGGAGGCTATATCACCGGCACCAGTGCGGTGATCGACGCGGTGCGCTCCTATGCACCGGGCTTCATCTTCACCACGGCGCTGCCGCCGGCGATCGCCGCCGCGGCCACCACTTCGATCCGCCATCTCAAGCGCTCGCAGGCCGAGCGCGACGCCCAGCAGCAGCAGGCGAGCCGGACCAAGCAGATCCTGGCGGCCGCCGGCCTGCCGGTGATGGAATCGCCGACCCATATCGTGCCGCTGCTGGTCGGTGACCCCGAACTGTGCAAGATGGCGAGCGACCGCCTGCTTGGCGTGCACGGCATCTACATCCAGCCGATCAACTACCCGACCGTGCCGCGCGGCACGGAACGGCTGCGCATCACGCCGACGCCTTTCCATTCCGATGAACTGATCGCGGGACTGCAGGATGCGCTGGTCGAGACCTGGGATGCGCTGGGCATTCCCTATGGTTCCGCCGGCCGGCCTTCTGTCGCCAGGAGCGACCGGATCGTGCCGCTGCTGGTACCCAAGTCAGGCGGCTGAAAGCCGCAATTGAAAAACTCTCCAAGAGAAAACATTGATCAGGCGCAAGGCGCCGATCTCGGCGTAGCTCCAGGATGACGACAAACCTCCAAGGAGCAGACCATGAGCCACATGTCCCAGACGTCTTTTGGCGATTTGAACCACGCCGCCCAGCAGGCTCAACAGTGGGTAAAGGAGCTTGCCAGGGATCTCCGCTGGAGCGAACCAAGTGCTTGCCGACTGTTGCGATGCGTTCTGCACACGCTGCGGGACTGGCTGTCCGAAACGGAAATGGCTGATCTTTCAGCACAGTTGCCTGTCTTGGTTCGCGGCATGTACTTCGAAGGCTGGAAGCCATCGGCCGCAGCCCATGGTCGTAAGAAGCGCGACTTTGTTCTCAGTGTCCGCAACAGCTTCGGATATGATGAAGATGTGGATTTCGATGTAGCGGTCAACGCCGTTTTCATGCTGCTCGATCGACATATATCGCACGGCGAGATCGTGCAGGTAAGGGCGTCCATGAAGAAGTCGCTTCGTCAGCTGTGGCCAGCGGACTGACCAGTTCCTGGACCGCCGGGCGGTTAGAGACCGGCCGGCATATCGCTGGCTCTGATGCAAGATCAGGCAAGAACAGGAGATCGCATCGATGCTGATCCGCACACTTTCCGTCCTGGAATGTACCAGATTGTTGGGCGCCAACCGCGTGGCCCGTCTTGCATGCGCGAAGGACGGTCAGCCCTATGTCGTTCCCCTCCATTACGCTTATTCGGATGCTCATCTTTACGCGTTCTCCATGCCGGGCAAGAAAATCGAATGGATGCGAGCCAATCCGCTGGTGTCTGTTCAGATTGACGAACACGGCGAAGGACGAGGCTGGAGGAGCGTTGTCGCCGATGGCCGTTACGAGGAACTGCCCGACCGGATTGGGCACAAGGTGCAGCGCGATCATGCCTGGGCGCTGCTGAGCAAGCACGCCGATTGGTGGGAGCCTGGCGCTCTCAAACCTGAGAAATCAGAGGTTGCGACCGATCTTCCACACGTCTTCTTCCGTATTTTGGTCGCCACGGTTTCGGGGCGGGAAGCAGTGGACAGCTAGCGTGCTCGGGGCGGCGTCCATCGGGCGCAACGGCACACTATCAGGTCGCACGCAACCAACGGCCCAGACATCCCGGCGAACACCTAAGTAGTTTTCCTTAGGGATATAACCGAATTTCGGCGGGCCCGGAATCGCGCGATTGCTGTCTTCGCGGAACAACCGGGAACACAGCCATGTACGCTCAACAAATCGCCAAGATTGAATTGCCATCGCAGCCGAGCCCGTTCGTGCTTCTCGATGGGGCCATGGCACAGCCGGTCAGCTTCTTCCCCGCCGGCACAGAGATCTACGCCCAAGGCGAAAAGGCCGGGCCTCTTTACCAGATCGAATTCGGCGCCGTTCGTGTATACCGGCTGCTGGCTGACGGCCGCCGGCAGATCAGCGCCTTTCATTTGGCCGGAGAAACCTTCGGCTTCGAGGCCGATGCCACACACCATTTCTTCGCCGAGGCAATCGGTGCGACCGGCATTCGCGTTTTCCGGATCGCCTCAACAGCAGATATGTCCAGTCAGTTGCTGCCGCTTGCACTCAAGGGTTTGATCAGGGCCCAGGAGCATCTGCTGGTCCTCGGCCGCCAGAATGCCATCGAACGCGTCGCAGCATTCCTGGTCGACATGGCGGAACGTCAGGGTGGCCTGCGTCAAATCGAGTTGCCGATGTCGCGACTGGATATCGGCGACTATCTCGGCCTCACCATCGAGACGGTGTCGCGGGTCTTCACCCGCCTGAAGGACAAAAGCGCCATTCGCCTGCTCGGCTTGCGGAGCATCGAAATACTGAAGCAGAACATGCTGCTGGAAATGGGTGGATGACGCGCGAAAACTGCTGGGCAGAACGCCAGAACCATCGTGCCACCTCGACTTCGATGGCGAGACCGTCAGCAGCAAACTCACCGGGACCGTTCAGCTATCGAGCGGCAAGTTCGCCGTGCTCGAGCAGGCGCACGAGTTCACCCTTGTGCCGTGGCGGCCGGTCACCGACTGCCAGATCGGACGCGAAGCCAACGGCATCGTGCGGGGCGGATCGATGTCCTGGCGGTTGGGACGGCAGCGAGGACTCGGCATTTAGCCCATGGTGGCGGTTATTCCGGCAGTCCGGCAGCGACCATCAGGCGCAACGTGCTTTGTGATGCGACTGGTTGCGGTAAAGAGTCGACATAGTTGGTGTATCTTGCAGGAAAGCATGTGCGGGGGGTGCAGTCGGCGTGCTCCGCGTCCGTCCAAGAAAGTCTCGCGATCGCCCCTTATCGTATTCTCATCCGAGCCGGCGTGAACTTCGCAATTTTTCGGCCGTTCTCACTGTCTGAGAATGTGCCGGCACGTCGCGGCACTTCCGTGATATTCAGCATTGCCTCCAGCGAGCGACCATATCTCGTCGCAACGACGTTCCCGCAGCGACACCGGTTCCGGGCGTTGCGCTACCCGGCATTAGCGCGCATCTGACGTCGGGATGTGCGCCTCGCGCGCGGCGCCGCTTCGACGATATGTCCATTTGGGGGCAACACAGCGTCTTTGCGCGATCTCGCGTCGGTCACTCGGTGCAACCGCTCGTAGGGCAGCAATTCCTTAATGCGCGCGTCAAGGGTCACGATCTCGGCGCGCAGATCTTCGCATTCCTGCCTCTGGATATCGAGCTGTATCTGGTCTGAAGCCAGTTGCAATGAAAGCTCCGATAGGTTGGTGCTGACCGCCGACAGGTTTTTCTTGTCGCCTTCGCTCTCGGTTTTGAGGGCGACAAGCCTTTCCTCCGCGATCCGGCGCTCGGTCGCGAAATCGTTAACCTGGGTTCTGAGCAGGGTGATCTCGGCGGAGGTTTCGCTGCTGTTGTTGGTTTCCTTCTCCAGCCTCGATCGCAACTCCTCTATCTCGGAACGCAGCCCGCGCATCTCCGCGTGGGCGCGCGCCCGTTCGGCAGCGCTGTCGCTTTCCACGATGCGGGCCGCCTCGGTTGCCTCGGCGAGCTTGGCATGCGTGGTCTCCAGCGACTTCTGCAGCCGGGCTCCTTCCTTCTCGTGCCTGCCAAGTTGCGCCAACAGCTCGGCTATGTGCGCGCTTTCGTTGGCGTGAGTTGCCGCGAACTCGTCCAGTTTATGCCGAGCCTCGGTCTCCCGCTTTTGCGCCTGCTCGAGCTCGACCGAAAGGCCGACCTGCTTTTCGCGCAGCAGCTTGTTCTCGCTTGCGCGTCTGTCGACCTCGACGGTTTTGACGGTCAGGGCATTGACGATCTCGCCGAACTGCGTTTCGCGCCTTGCACTCTCATGGCCCATTTCCACCAGCTCGAGCCGTGCCTTCGCAAGCGCTGTACGCAGCGACTCGCGGTCCTGGACTATGCCGGCCTCGCGCTGTTGCCAGACCTCGGCTGCACGGTCGAGTTCGCGCAGCTTGCGGCCGGTGTCGAGCAATTGTTCCGACAAGGACTTGTGTTCCGTGGTCAAAGCGACATTGGCCAGTTCCAACTCGTTGGCCCTTAGGGTATCGCGATGCAGGACGTTCAGAATCTCGCGCGTCATGCGATGCGCGGTGGCTATCTCGGCCAATCTGGTTTCGATCTCTTCCAGGTGGCCTTGCCCGTCCCGGAAAAGCCCGGCGACGGCCTCCAGGGCAGCAAGCCGGGTCTGTGTGTGCGGTGTCAACCTTACGGACGGCACGTCGCTTTCGCCTTCAGCAGGGCCAGTGTCCTCGTTTGCCGGCACTTCCGCACCTTCCGAACCCTGTCCATCGGTCGAAAGGCAGTCCTCGATTGCTTCGGCCAGGTCCGATTGGAATTCCTGAAATTCCTTGTCTACGTTCTCGGCCCGCTTGATTAGAGACTTGAAACTCACCACGACACACCCCTTATGCTCACCTTAGGCTGGCCTCCGGGCACACTTAACGAATTGCTAATGTATCGCATCACCTTCCATTCCGAAAGAGGCGGCTGCCATGGCCGATCCCGACCAAGCCGGCCGCATGGACGAGAACAGCGTCATGCTTCTTAGGCGCGCGAACCACCCTACGCACCTTGGGTCGACCTTCCGGCTCTAACATTGCTAAAGGCCGTCACCGTGGCTTTGCGGAACGCAGGGAGAGCGACCCCCAACCAACTCTACCGCTAGGACAAACAACTGATCCTGCATTCGGGACTGCAGCGGGTCGCTGAGGCGGCTTGCTGCCATCCCTCGCGATCAGTGCATTATCCGTTGCCACAACCAGGCAAAAAAGCCAGCCCCACCGACCGTCCCGCGCACCCGGGCGCCGGCCCAGCGCGCTTTCATGGTAGCGCCGACGTGGCAATCGCAGACGATGTCGTGGAGTTGCCAGTCGCTCAATTCGAAGAAGCGCTTTGCCTCGCCATATGTGTCGTCCTTTAGACCCGATTCCCGCAGGATCGGATCTTCAAAGGCAACTGTAATCGCGGATCCTTCACAGCGCGCCATGGCCCGTGCTTCCGGGTGCAAATGTTCGGTGCCTGTCAACGCGCCGAGGCATCGCTCGGGGGTCTGTTCGAGAAGTTCAGCCCAACGCGCGATGCGCTGCTGTCGTGTCATTTCGGAATGCGGCGCCGAGATTTCGATCGTGGCGACGGCATGCAGTTGGTCGATTGTCTGATGTTTCATGGTCTGCTCCTATTGTTCCTTCAACAAGCGAACTGACCTTTCAAGCCTTTGTTCCACGTGCAGCTAATATTTACCGCACCCATTGGAACCGATGGCCATTTGCGCAGTTCGGGCACGGTCCCGTAGCCGGCACCCTGCCGCCGCGGGTGGCCCGATGGACATTCGATGGAGAGACAGTCATGAAATACTTTATGGGAATAACGGCCGCCGCGCTGTTTTTGGCGGGCGCCGGCGCTGTTGTCGCGCAGGATGTGGTGATCCAGCCGGAGCAGGAAACCGTTATCAAGGAATATGTGAAGAAGCAGCCGCTTGCATCGGTCAAAGTACCGGGCGTCGAACTCAATGTGGGTTCGACGTTGCCGGACACCGTCGAACTTCACGAAGTCCCCAACGTTCGATACCGCTACGTGGTGGTCGACAACCAGACGGTCCTCGTCGATCCCGACACGCGTAAGATCGTGAAAGTCATTCAATGAACCCTGGCGGTTCCACCGACTGGTGGAAGTGATTTCGGATGCAAAATCACGGTCGCGAAGCTCTGCCTCGCGACCGTGATTTGTTTTTCGCAGGAGTTCGAACTCCGTCAAGATGGCGCAACGATTCCCTCGCTCTGTGGCCTCCTCGCCGCCCGACCTCACACCGTGATCGCCATTGGTCGTTGACATCAGCTCCATTTCGACGAGCGGATTTTGACGTGCTGCCCTTCCGCGTCGCGCGCAGGGAACAACCCCTTCCGTGGATAGTTAGTCCACGGCTACACCGCCGGTGAGCTTTCACGACAACCTAGGGAGACAGAACCATGGCGACTGCAAAAAGAGCGACGACAAAAGGGCTGGAGGCCTTGTTCCTCGATGGGCTGAAGGACATCTACTACGCCGAAAAGAAGATACTCAAAGCCTTGCCCAAGATGGCAAAGGGCGCTGAGTCCGAGGAGGTGGCCGCGGCCTTTGAAAAACATCGCGTCGAAACCGAAGGCCAAGTCGATCGCCTAGAGCAGGTGTTCGAGCTTATGGACAAACCGGCTCGCGGCAAGACCTGCCCGGCGATCGATGGCATTCTCGAGGAAGGATCGGAAATCCTTGACGAGTACAAGGGCGATCCAGCGCTGGATGCAGGACTGGTCGGCGCGGCACAGGCCGTCGAGCACTATGAGATCGCGCGCTATGGCACGTTGGTGGCGTGGGCTGAACAGCTTGGCAAAAGTGACATAGTCAAGCTCCTCAAGGATACGTTGAAAGAAGAGGTTGCGACGGACGAAGCGCTTTCCGGACTGGGTGAAGGCGGCGTCAATGAACGCGCCTTGGAGCAAGCTGCGTGACCGAAAATCGCTCCGGTGCCAAAGCGCCGGGGCGACTTTCGCGCCCCACCGCCACGAAGCCTCACCGTCAAGGGTCAGGACTCCCCAACGCGAGAAAGAAACGAGCCTCAGCAGATCGAGGAGAACCATCATGAAAGACAAGGCAGCCGATATCGACCACACATTGCCGCAGGTCGCCATCGACGATCGGCAGGGACGACAGCTGGCGGCGACGACCGATTTGCCATCCAGGCAGGCCCGCGAACTGGTGCGTCGTCACGGCAACGACCCCAGGAAGCTAGAAGAGTTGGCGAAGTCGATCAACGCGACCGACTGAATCCAGGCAAGATGTCAGTCGGAGATGCATGCCGTTGGCATCAGATTTCGAGCAAGGCATAGGGTCGGCCACTCGGCTTGTCGACATGCATGGCGACGTTGTAGACCTTCGCTCCGCCGGGCGTCTGACCTTCGTAAGAACCGCGATGTGCATGCCCGTGCACGACGGCGTTGACCTTGAACCGATCGATCGTTTCGGCCAGCCGTGAAGAGCCCAGGAATGGGAATATCTCCAGCGGCTCTCCCGCGACGGTGTCAGCTATGGGCGCGTAGTGGAGGATCACCAACGTGCGCTTCGCGCGCACCTGGCGCATCGCATTTTCAAGTTGCATCGCCTCGTTCACGCTTTCCGCGACCATCGCCTTGATCGCCGGCTCGCCGAAGGAGCCGAGCATGCGCGCCCCGAAGCCGCCGACAAAGCCCTTCACGCCGACAAAGCCGACCTGCTCGATTTCGATCGCCTGCCCGTCGAGAAGGCGAACCTCCGCTTGGCGCAATATATTCGTGACATCTTCCACTGCGCCGGACTCATAGTCGTGATTGCCGAGCACTCCCACCACCGGGATGGAGCAGTTGCGCAAATCCTCCGCCAGCAGCTCCGCTTCACGCGGCTTGCCGAGATTGGTGAGGTCTCCCGTGAGAACCAGAACATCGGCTTCCCGGGATATCTCGCTGAAAAGGTCGCGATACGACGCCTGGGCATCTTCGCTGACATGCAGGTCGCCCATCGCGGCAATTCTAAGCGTGCGTACGCCGTCCGCCGTGGAATCCTTGATGTCGTCAACCATCGCGAAATTCTCCCGCGCCGCCGACGCCGGCAAAACCCCACTCCTTGACGTCGATCTCGTAATCGGTTTGCGAAAGCAAGCGCCCACGGCAGATCTTCATCCTTGGAGGTGGCAACTGCCGTTGCTTGGCGAGGCGGTCGAGCAACTCGTCGAGCAGCCAGGCAGGAATATGGTCGCGCTCGGTCGGATAGATCCATCTGAAATTGAGAAGCTGCATCAGCAGCACCTCCCAGTGAACCTCCAGATAGGAAAGCAGCCGGTGCCAATCGACCTGGTCATGCGCCTTGAGGATCGTATGGGTTATGTCGGCGCCATCATGCCGCCCTCTGTCCTGGATGAAGCATTTGGACCAGATGAGCTCGGTCGGGCCGATTACCCTCACCCGGCTGCCCAGCAGCTCGGTTTGGCGGGCGTGTTCCAGCCACTGGTCGCCAACAGGCATCATGCCGTTGGCCGAGCCGAATATGACGTCGAAGAAATGCGTCCCCTTGAACACCTTGCCAAGCCACCGGTCATCTTCGATCTCGACGGCATATCCAAGCTGCTTGAAATGGGCGAGGATCCGGGCATAGTCGCCGGCCTTACAGAAGATATCGAGGTCCTTGGTCTGCCGCATGACGCCCGTATAGGCGCTGACCGCGTAGGTTCCCGCGACCAGAAACGGAATGTCCGTGGCGGTAAGCTCGTGGATTGCTTCCGTGTAGAACACCTCCGCCTCCGCGTTCTTGAGTGTCGGCGCCGCCTTTGGGTCGATCCTGGGAAGCGAAACCAGAACGTTTTCAGGCACTGGATCATTGGTCATGAACGATGACTCCGAATCCGGACAAGCGGCAGTCGCTCGTTGAGTAACAACATGAACACCACCTGGTTCCGCAGTACCGGGAGCGGCGGAATTTTCAGCTCGTTCAATATCGGGAATTCGGCTGGCGCTTGATCGTCGCTTCGGCGTAACGCGGGGTCGGGCCTCGCTACGCTCTGCGATTCGGCTGCAACGGTTCGCCGAGACCGTCACAGAAATAGGATAAAGCCCACCCGCTCGGGGTGGGCTTGCGGCAGTGCCTACCGCTAGCGGTTCTTATGGCTCTGTTGGCCGGCTTTGACATGTTGTTCATGCGTACCGCCGCGGGTGCCGGATCCATCGCCCTGTTGTCGCGGATTGCCGCCAGCTGCCTGCTGCTGCTGGCGACCTTTGTTTTCCATGTTCTTGTGGCTCTGCTGGCCCGCCTTCACATGCTGCTCGTGACTACCACCTTGGTTAGGCATTCTTCTTCTCCTTACTGATCAATGAGGCGACAAGTGCCTCGGGAATCTAAGGAAATTGAAGGCTGAATGTTCCCAGCAGTAACACTTCGTGAAGCCTCGTCCTCGGTAAATGCGGCCACGCCTCCCCGATCAGGGCCGATTGATCGCCCGAGCGCTGTCGCGATCGGTCTCGTCAGGGATATATTCGCCGGCATTGGCATCGAAGCCGGTCCAGCCGCCAGCCTCGTAAGCCCTGCGACGTTCGTCAAGGTCGACCGATCTGGATTGTCCCAGAATCTCCTCGGCGTTAGCAACGAGTTCATCGTCCACCTTGGCCGTAACCAACGTGCCGCCGCGGCGTACGCCCTCTGCGTATACGTGTGCGTCCCTTTCAGGCACCCCGGCCCCCGTCAAACCGCCGACAATGCCTCCGACCGCGCCGCCAGCTACCGCCCCGGCAACGACACCGGTCGCGGTGGCGGCGAGCCACCCCGCCGCGACCACAGGTCCTATGCCCGGAATGGCCATGACCCCCAGCCCTGTCAGCAATCCGCCGGCACCGCCGATCACGGCTCCAATTCCCGCGCCTGCCCCGGCATCCTCGGCAGCCTCCGAACGGTCGGCATCGTACCAGTCGTCCGAATTGTTAGCGACGATGCTGATGTTCGCATGCGGGACGCCCGTGGCTTCCAGTTCGCGGACCGCGTCGGCCGCATCGTCATAGTTGTCGAACAATCCAGTTACCGTTTTCATCTGATTTCTCCTGATCCCGTGCTCACTTGCTGGCGACGACGTTGCCCTGATAGTCCAGGCCGACGGCGAGGCTTTCACCTGCCTTCGTTGCCTGCCCACGCCAGATCCCTTGGTCGTCCTTGGCAAGCTTCGATACGTTGGTGTAGCCCGCATCCTCGATACGGCTCTTGGCCTGGGCTTCGGTGAAGCTGTTTGCGCCGGGGACGAGGGCGGCGGCGTTGGGCGTGTTGTCGGTCTTCACCGCCGGAGTTGTCGCTCCGGTGATGGAATCTTGCCGGGCAGCGATCTTTTCGATCATCTGCCGGTGCATCTTCAACGTATCCACCGTCTGCTGGGCGAACGTTTTCAGAGCCGGGTTGTCACCCTTGCTGGCATAATCCTCGAACAGCTTGACGGCCTCGTCATGCGCTTTGCGCTGCATGTCGACATAGGCTGGATCGATCGGTGCCTGCCCATTCTTGAGCTTGTCCAGATCGGCTTGGTGCTGGGCATCGAGCGCCGCCGGCACTTTTAATTTCTGTTCGCCGGCGACCGCCTGCAGCTTGGTGTTGGCCGCGCCGTGATCGCGGATCATCCTCTGTGCGAAATCCTTGATGCTCTGGTCTTGGACCTTGTTCAGCGCAAGCTGGCTCGAGTCGACTTCGAATTTGCCGCCGACCGCAGCCTTGTCGACGAAGTCCTGGGCGCTGTCGGCAGCGAAGGCGGGCATTGCGAAAACAATGGAAGCGACTGTGAGCGATGCGAGAAGGTGTCGTGTTTTCATTGGCTTTTGTCCCTGTCGGTGCGCGAATTTGCGATGCCTCCTAACAAGCCAAGATGCGCTTTGTTCCGATGCCGAGACGACATGCCGGCGCACCCGCCAACACCACGATCTCGGCCCTCAATCTCTGCCTGAAGCACGTCGCGTCGAAACGGATTCAAGGGAAGCGCATTGGACCTCCATGCATGTCTCCTCACTTTTGGGCGACATGCGTCATCCCGAGACAGGAGGAGAACGCATGCCATCTCGACCCGAGGGATTTACAATCGCTTTGGCCTACAGTGGGGATGCGCGAACACAGGCCGCCGAGGCGCTTTATCAACACAACATTGCGCGGACCGGGATCGATGACCGGGCTGTCATTGGAGCGGAGCTGCGTGACGCCTCAGGAAAAGTCTGGTGCGGGCTTTGGGGCAGAACGGAACTCGGGCTCCTGTTTCTCGACATGTTCTTCCTGCCCGAGCAATTGCGTGGCCGATCCTTCGGATCGCAGCTTCTCGGCGCGATCGAGGAGGAAGCCATCAGACGGGGCTGCAAAAAAGCCGTCGTGGAGACGAGCAGTTTCCAGGCACCGCTCTTCTACATGCGGCACGGGTTTGAGGAATTCGGCAAAGTGGAGTTCGCAATTCCAGGGCATGCACGCATCTTCCTTCGCAAGGACCTGCTGTAAGTATTGGGACAGGGCGCGCATGGGATGGCCATCGGCTAACTGCAAAACGCCAGGTGCTCTGGAACAAATCGACGATTGCGGAGTTAAAGCGGCGCATCGCAACGGGCAGTCTTGCAGCGATAGGGGCTGGCAGCGATGGGCAGATTGCAGCGAATAGAGTGCATTCCCTGGAGAGGCATGTGCGTACGGGACATTTCAGAAAGCCGATTGTCATTCAGCCTGGCCGCATAGACCGGGACAGGGTTGTGGTTTCGGTGTCCGATGCGGCCGAAGTGCTGTTGCGGGACTGGCCAAAGCCAACATCCGAAAGGCGTCTTGCCGCGATCAGGGCATGCCTTGCCGTGATGCGAGGCGAAAAGCCTCCCAGGGTCGCACGACAGGCCTTTATCGTTGCGGCCAAGGACGCCCGGATTCTGCTCGGCGACCAGATTTAGCCGTTGGCGGCCAGCACGCCCAGGCTTCGCCGGCACCTGCAAGTCTGGCAGAGTCCGACCTGAAAGAGAGACTATGGCCAAGGTGTCAAATCCTACCGCTTCCGGCAGAGGCGAGATTCAGGCGGGAGCGACGCGGGACAAAACGCCGGGCTTCGATCCCGCCATTGCCCCGCTGGAGACCGATGCCGAGGCGGCTGACACCCAAAACCCGACTTCCAAGACAAGTCCGCCACGCTCGCGCCCAAAATTCGAAAACGATGCCAGCTTCGCCAATGCGATGCGCCCGGTCGAGAGCGAACCAGAGCTGCGGCCTCACAGTAACTGGCCGCTCTTGGTGATCGCGGCTGTCGTCTTGATAGCAGCCGCGGTTTTTCTGGCGGCAAGCATGTTGCGCTGAAAGTGTTCACGACGATGCAGTGCGACTGTCTATTCCTCGAGATCGGGTGCGCTCTTCATGCCTGAGAGTTCGGTCATGGGACACAGCAGCCGCGGCCGCGTCGGGTCGGAGATGTCGAGCTTGTCCCAGGGAATGCGGTATAGGCCGTCGCGGCGACGCAGCCGAAAAAGATCCAGCATCGCCACGCCTATGGCCGACGCCGAAAGACGCTCGAACGCAGCGTAGACGCCGACATGGAATTCGGTGACAACGAAATCGTCGCCATCCCGCTCGGCGCGAATCTCCTCGATGTAGCCGATGTTCTTGCCCCGCTGCGAGCGTACGCTTCGTCCCGCCAGATGCTCGAGATTGACGGTGGTCATCATCAGGCTCCCGGAATGCGTCCGATGACGTGATCGCGCAACCAGTCCTGCCAGGCGAAAATCGATGTCTCGCGCACGTCGATGTCGAATTCGATATCGACGCCAATATCCCTGACCTTGTGCCAGTCGATCCGATGTGGCTCACCATGCCGCTTGCCACCCAGCTTTGCCGCGAGTTGCGCCATCCACCGCCCAGGCCGTGCTCCAAGGCGACGCGCCAAGGTGATGGAGCCGAGTTCAATCGCAACAATCCTAGGCGGTTTGCCCGGCCGCAATTCCGCCACCAGGCCGTCCACCTTGCCGATCTTGACCTGCTCGCGGTCGACCACCTGCTTGTCCAGGAGATCACGCAACAACTTCATCATGTGCCTCCGAATATCTGCAGCGGGATGGTCACCACGGCCAGCACGAAGCCAAGCGCGATGATGAAGATGACCGCGGCATTCGAGATAATGCCGTTTCGATGCTCGCCGACATAGCGTTCGTCGTTCAGCAGAAACAGGAATGGAACCACCGTCAGCGGCAGGCTGGCCGCCGTCAGTGCCATTGAGAAGATGGTGAGCCTCAGGGGATCGAGGCCAAGCGTGATGGGGATGGCGGCAAGCAACAATGACACCGTGTAGACGGCGCTGAAGCCCGGATCGTCGCGCGGCTTGCGATCCTCGCCCCAATTCCAGCCGAAACCTTGGGCGACCAGGTAAGCCTGCTGCAGTCCGACTTCGAGGGCAGCACCGAAGCAGGCAATGGCGAGAGAGGCCACGAACAGAACGAAACCCCAGAAGCCGAATATCGGGATCAGCATCAATGGCAACTGGTGATAGTCGTCCACCTGGTCGATGCCGTGCGTCGCCAGCACGAGAGCGGCCACGATCAGCACGCCGATCGAAATGGTGCCGCCGAAGCTCATCCCCAGTCCCGCTATGGCCCGATTGGCCCCGAGATAGCTCTTATCCCATTGATCCTCGATAGCCCCGGAGGAATAGAACATGAACAGGTAGGGCGATATGGAGGCACCGAGAATGCTGACCGCCATGAACCAGTAGTTGGCGGCATCGTGGGCCGGCAGCGAAGGCACGGCGGCAGCAGCGACCGCTGTCCAATCAGGTTTCAGCATCACGGCGCCGACGACGAAACACAGCGTCACCAGGCCGAGGATCGATACGCCTTTCTCGATGAAGCCGAACGTGCCTTTCCAGAGCAGCAGCCATGCCAGGAAAGCCACCGGCAGCGCCCACCACTGGAAGCCGATGCCGGTGGCAAGTTCGAGTGCAATGGCAGCGCCGCCGATCTCGGCGGAAAGCACCATGAAATTGACCAGCAAGGCGGCAAGCAGCGGCCACAGAAAGACATTGAAGCCAAACCTTTCGCGGATGCCGTCGGAGATCGTGTGCTGGCTCACGGCCGCGAAACGGCCGGCCATTTCCACCAGAAAGATGATGCAGATGGTGCCGAGAACCACCGCCCAGATCAGCTGGAAACCGAAAGTCGCGCCTGCCTGCGCCGCCGTCGCCATCGATCCAACTTCGAGGAAGCCGCCAACGCTGGTAACGACGCCGAGCGATATTTCCACGAGCTTCTTCATGACTTCGGCGCGAAATATCTGGCATAGGCCGTGCTCAGCGAGCGCGAAGCCAGCCGAAGATCCTGCTGCGCGTTTTGGACCTCAGTCCGGTTACCGGCCTGCAATCCCGCCTGGGCGCGGGCCACGGCGCCCGACAAATCCCTGACCGCTGTCGTCAAGGCAGCTTGCTCGGCGGGTTCAGCCGTGCCGGCTGATCGGATCTGCGCCTCGGCATCGGCCAGCGTCCTGCTGATCGATCGCAGTGTGCCGGCCGTGTATGCGGACGGCGCCGCCCCTGCCATCCAGGCTTCAAGCGACATCGACACGGTCTGCGCAGATGACGCCGCCGTTCGTGATTGCTGTTCGACCTGATCGGAAGACGAGCATCCCGCCGAGGCGCCCAAGAACAGCACAAGGCACGAACAAACCAGCCTGAAATGACGGCCACCGAAGGTTAAAGCCGGCGTTTGGTACGCCACGAGAACAGCCTCCCCTGAGCCGAACGAAGAAATGTTCGAGGTAAGTTGATCTAGAGCGCGTGCCCGTCGACGCAAGGCCCCGATCGGATGGCATGGATGCAAAGCACATGGGACCGCGACAGGTACCAGCCGGCTAAGACAGAAAGCAATGCAAGCGGAACAAAGGATCGCTTGCTGGATTAGGAGGAGGCGAGCCGGCTTCAGCCCTCTGCTCGCCGCATCGGTGCGAACGGACTGCCGGAGGAATCGCAATGCCTCGTCTCATAGCCTGGATAGCGATCGTGGCAGTCGTGGTCATCGCGGCCTGGTTGTGGTTTGGCAGCCGTGAGGCGAGCAACGGTGTGGGGAGCCAGCCTGCGCCTCATGCGATAGACCAGAACGGGTAATTCGGGCCGGCGATTCTACTCGGCCCCGCGGTCGGAAGCTTCGATCTTGTATTCGTGGATCAGGCCGAGAATCTGGCTTTTGACTGTCTCGCGCGCTTCAGGCTGGATGAAAGGCATCAGCCGGTCGACGGTTTCCACCGCCTCCCGCGGCAAATCCGCCACCGCATCGGTGAACTGGCTACCATGTTCATACAGATTGTCCGTCAGTTTCTTGTCGAGGTCGGAAAGGATACCCATGACGCCTTTGGCCTGTTTGGGGTCAACTCAAGAACGAGTTCTTGATCACTGTCCCGGCATTTCGGTGTTTTCCTTGGGATTTTTCTGAACGCCGGCAGCCGGCGAAGTATCGGCAGGGGCGTTGCCGCCTTGATTTTGCTCTGGCGCCCGTTTCAACGGCGAGGTGTGCCAGCCCATATCGAGGAAACGGGCTCCAATAAGGATGCCGGCGATGATGATCGCGGCCACCACAAGCGAGATGATTTGGTTGCGTCGCACCATCGTCCGGCTCCTTGCGTGCCGAACAGCCAATGATGAAAATAGTTCCACAAGCCGCTGGGTTTGCGTGATCGGCTTTCGCTGGTGCCAGCCCCAAGCTACGGCTAGGTCCGGATTGAGTGCGGCCGCGATCGTGCCAGCGACATTGTCTTCGCTGGTTAGGGGAACAATCAACGATCGGCGCGGTTTGGTGTGCATTCGCTGTGCATTCGCGAGGACCACCTGCCATGAAACCCGCCGTTACCGATCATGTCGAAATCAAGAAATACGACCATCCGACGGGCGGCTGGGGATCCCTGTCCTCCCTGATCCGCAAGGCGTATGGCGAGGGCCTGCTGATGTCGGGAATTTGGAGCACCCTGCTCAAGCAGAACAAGGCGGACGGCTACATGTGCGTTTCCTGCTCGTGGGCCAAGCCGGCCGAGCCGCGGCCCTTCGAGTTTTGCGAAAATGGCGCCAAGGCGACCATGTGGGATCAGACGAAGCTGCGTTGCGGCCCCGATTTCTTTGCCCGGCATTCGGTCACCGAACTGCTGGATTGGCCGGATCGCGATCTGGAGAAGCAAGGCAGGCTGACGGATCCGCTGCGCTACAATCCGGTCACCGACCGCTATGAGCCGATTTCGTGGGACGAAGCCTTTACCGAGATCGGCATGGAACTTCGGCGCCTCGATCCGAAGTCAGTCGTCTTTTATACATCCGGCCGGGCCTCGCTGGAGGCTTCGTTCCTATATCAGCTTTTCGCGCGCATCTACGGTTCGTCCAATCTGCCCGATTCATCCAACATGTGTCACGAATCGACTTCGGTCGGCCTTCCCGAATCGATCGGTTCGCCGGTCGGGACCGTGCAACTCGAAGACTTTGCCCAATGCGACATGATGTTCTTCTTCGGCCACAACACCGGCGTGACGGCGCCGCGCCTGTTGCACCCGCTGCAGGAGGCTCGTGAACGCAATGTACCGGTGTTCACTTTCAACCCCTTGCCGGAGCGAGGGCTCAAGCGCTTCAAGAACCCGCA
The DNA here is from genome assembly GCF_020165735.1 of Mesorhizobium sp. B283B1A. Classification (NCBI taxonomy): domain Bacteria; kingdom Pseudomonadati; phylum Pseudomonadota; class Alphaproteobacteria; order Hyphomicrobiales; family Phyllobacteriaceae; genus Mesorhizobium; species Mesorhizobium sp. B283B1A. The sequence continues at coordinate 88,890 of NZ_JAIUIQ010000005.1, read as the reverse complement.
GGATCCCGTTGACATGCTATCGCCGGGACCCGGCACCAAGATGTCCAGCGACTTCTTCCAGGTCCGCAGCGGCGGCGATATCGCAGCCATGACCGGCATCGCCAAGGCCGTGCTCGCTCTCGATGACGCGGCCCGCGAACAGGGAAGTTCACGTGTCCTCGATGTCGAGTTCCTCGCCGAGCATACGCACGGCTTTGCCGAATTCGAGGCCTATCTGCGCGCGGCCAAGTGGGATGACATCGTCACCCGATCGGGTATCGCGCGGCCGGACCTGGAGCGTGTCGGCGAGGTCTACAGTCGGTCCAACGCGGTGATCGGCAACTACGGCATGGGTCTGACGCAGCACAGGAATGGCACCGAGAACGTGCAGATGTTGTGCAACCTCTTGCTGATGCGCGGCAACATGGGGAAACCCGGCGCCGGCATTTCACCCCTGCGGGGCCATTCCAACGTCCAAGGCCAGCGCACCGTCGGCATATCCGAGAAGCCCGAACTCGTCCCACTCGACAAATTCTCGGAATTTTACGCCTTCGAACCCCCGCGCGAGAAGGGGCTGGATACGGTCGAGACCTGCGAAGGCGTCATCGCCGGCTCGGTGAAAGGCTTTGTCGGATTGGGTGGCAATTTCGTCCGCGCCGTGCCGGAAACCGGCCTGGTCGAAAAAGCCTGGCGGGGACTTCGCCTGCATGTCGAGATCGCCACCAAGCTCAACCGCAGTCATCTCTTCCCCGGGGCAGTGACATATCTGTTGCCCTGCCTGTCCCGGCTGGAAAGAGATCGGCAGGCAAGCGGCGACCAGACCGTTTCCATGGAAGATTCGACCGCCTGCATCCATGGTTCGTTTGGATCGCGCCCGCCAGCTTCGGCAAATCTGCTTTCGGAACCGAAGATCGTCGCCGAGCTTGCCAAGGCTACCGTGCCAGGCATGAGCTCGATCCCCTGGGACAAGTGGATTGCCGACTATTCTCTCATTCGCGACGAGATCGAGCGCTGTTTTCCGCAGCATTTCCGCCAGTTCAATCAACGGTTCCTGACACCCGGAGGCTTTCACCGCGATATCAAGGCCTCGAAAAGAATCTGGGAAACGCCGAACAAGAAGGCCAATTTCAAGCTGCCGACGACGCTGGAAACAAACCCCGATATCGATGTCTCGGGCCGCAATGTGCTGACGCTGATCACCGTGCGTTCCAATGACCAGTTCAACACGACCGTCTACGGCTACAATGACAGGCTGCGCGGCATTCACGGCACCCGCATGGTGCTGCTGATGAACGAGGCCGACATCCAGCGGTTCGGATTGACCGCCGGGCAACAAGTCGATCTCGAAACGCATGCCGATGACGGTGTCGAACGACGCGTGCGCGGCTTGCGCGTGACACCCTATTCCGTGCCTCAGGGCAACTGTGCCGGCTATTATCCGGAGCTCAACCCTTTGGTGCCGCTGTGGCATCGCGCCAAGAAAGCCCACGTGCCAGCCGTCAAGTCCGTTCCCGTAAGAATTCTTGGCTGAGACCAAAGTCTCTCAAGCGGCAAAGACGCGCGCGGTTAAAATCTCGTCGGCGTCATGGCAGTTGGACAAGCAGCAGTCGCCAGTTCTAGCCGCCGCTCGGTTTGGGCGACGCCGGCTGGGCTGGCTGCGTGCCCTGCTGGTCTCCGCCGGTGGTGGTCTGTGGTGTGGGATTGGTGTCCGTCGTCGGATTTTTGTCAACCGGCTGGCTATTGACATTGTCCGTCTTGGATTTGACCGGATCGGTGTTGTTGTTGCACCCCGCCAGGAAGAGCAACGCCAAGGATGCTAGCAACGCTGCTCTCATGCCAATTCTCCTTCATTGAGTTCGGGGAGTTCGGACGAAGCAGCTGGGAGTTCGGGCGAAGCAGCTGGCAAATGACCTATTCGGTCGAACCGCACTGAAAGCCCCTGTTTAACAGCAAATTCGGCCAGCAAATGGTCTAGGGCGATGTCCTCGATCGGGCTCTGGACCACTTGGCGAATGGCCTTGCAGGCCAGCTCGGTCGAGACGAAATCATATCGCTTGCTTCTGGCGAGAACGTATTGTTCGACCAGCATCTTAACGCGCCTGAGCGCGATTTCTTCCGCGTATTGCATCTCTGCTTTTTCTCCTCCGCGCCGAACTGCCGGACCGGCAGGATGTTCCCGCCTTTGCAAGATGTTCCTGCTTTTGATTGAGGAACGCATTCCCTCAGAAGCATCAAAGCCCGCGCCTCCCTAAAGGGAACAGCGCGGGCTGATCAGGCCAGCGGCGGGCCCGATCGCGCAGCGTCAGAGATGGGAGGACAACAACGCCGCATGATGTCGAACTTGGATCGGCTTCGCTTGTTCCAGCTTGAAAGAATTAATTGCGGACCGACTTCGACAAGCGCGCGAGACCCTCACCATCCTTGGCGTGTCGACGGGTCGACGAAATCGCCGAGCACGCCCCCCAAACTGAGTGACGATCAGGCGCGGTAAGCCGTCCGAGGCATAAGGATGTCACGGAACATTGGCGGCCGCCGGTGGTTCGGCGAGGACGAAAATCGGAGGATACAATGGCAATCGCAAAATTGGCTGTGGTGACCGGGGCCTCCAGCGGCATCGGCAAGGAACTAGCCAAACTATGCGCAAAGGACGGCTACAGTCTCATCATAGCCGCCGATGAACCCGCGATCCAGCAGGCCGCCGAGGCACTCGCTTCGCACGATGTTACGGTCGAAGCCATCGAGGCCGATCTGGCGACCGTCGAGGGTGCCGACCAGTTGATCTCCCGGATCGGCGATCGCGACACCGACCTTCTGTTCCTCAATGCCGGACGCGGGCTTGGCGAGGGGTTCGTCGATCAGGACTGGAAAAAGGTTCGCCGCATCATCGACACCAACATCACAGGAACCGTCTATCTGGCGCATGAACTTGGCGCCAGGATGGCCCGGCGAGGGCGCGGACGCATCCTGTTTACGGGATCGATCGCCGGTTTCATGCCCGGTACTTTCCAGGCTGTCTACAACGGCACCAAGGCGTTCATAGACTCCTTCGCGATCGCACTGCGCCATGAACTGCAGGGCACCGGCGTCACGGTCACGGTGCTGATGCCCGGCGCCACGCAGACGCGGTTCTTCGAACGAGCCGAAATGATGGACACCAAGGTCGGCACCGACGAGAAAGACAACCCGGCCGACGTGGCCAGGACCGGCTACGAAGCCATGATGGCGGGCGAGGAACAAGTCGTCAGCGGCTGGAAGAACAAGCTGCAGGTTGCCGCCGCGCATGTCACGCCGGCGGGCACGCTGGCCGAACAGCATCGCAAGATGGCCGAGCCGGGTTCGGCCGCCAAGGATTGATCATTCGATTTCACCGAGGGGCGACTGCGTTCCCGAAATGCATTCGACCTTCGCACGGGACGTCCGCCCGTCGATCTTCTTCCAACTCAGGAGCATATGATGAAGGCGCTCACATGGCACGGCAAAGGCGCTATACGATGCGACCAGGTCGCCGATCCCGCCATCGAGGATGATCGTGACGTCATCATCAAGGTCACCTGCTGCGCCATATGCGGCTCGGACTTGCATTTGATGAACGGCTACATGCCGACCATGGAATCCGGCGACGTGCTCGGCCACGAGACCATGGGCGAGGTGGTGGACGTCGGTCGCGGCCATTCCAAGTTCAAGAAGGGCGACCGGATCGTGGTGCCGTTCAATATCTCCTGCGGCGAGTGCTGGTTCTGCACGCGCGGGCTGTTCTCGCTTTGCGACCGGTCCAATCCCAACGCCAAACAGGCGGCGGAAGTGATGGGACAGTCGCCGGCCGGACTGTTTGGCTATTCGCACCTGGTCGGCGGCTATTGGGGCGGACAGGCCGAATATCTGCGCGTGCCCTTCGCCGACGTCGGCCCGATCAAGGTGCCGGACGGGATTGACGACGAGCAAGTGCTGTTCCTATCCGACATTTTTCCGACCGGCTATATGGCGGCCGAGAACGCGGGCATCGAGCCCGGCGACACCGTCGCCATCTGGGGCTGCGGCCCGGTCGGCCAGTTCGCCATCCAGAGTGCGTGGATGCTCGGCGCCGGACGCGTCATCGCGATCGACAAGGTTCTGGAACGACTGGCCATGGCGCGCGAGCATGGCAAGGCCGAGACACTCGATTTCAGCAATTCCGACATTTATGATGCCCTTATGGCGATGACCGATGGCCGCGGCCCGGATCGCTGCATCGACTGCGTCGGCACCGAGTCCGATCCCGGCGCGAGTGCCGACGCCATGCTCGACAAGGTCAAGGCTGCCGTCTACCTCGGCACCGACAGGCCGCATGTGTTGCGCGAAGCAATCTATTGCTGCCGCAAGGGCGGCACCGTTTCGGTTCCCGGCGTCTACATCGGTCTTGTCGACCATATCCCTTTCGGTGCGGCGATGAACAAGGGCCTGACTTTCAGGATGGGTCAAACCCATACGCAACGTTATCTGGAACCACTTTTGGCCAAGGTCCAGAACGGGGAGATCGACCCGTCCTTCGTGATCACGCACAGGGCAGGCCTCGAAGATGGGCCAGATCTCTACAAGACGTTCCGCGACAAGCAGGACGGCTGCATCAAAGTGGTGATGCGGCCACACGGCTGAGGTGTCGGCATCCTTCACCGGATCTGCCTTGCGCAAGTCCGCTGCCACAGGTGGGAATCACCGCTACAGGCGGTTCCGGAACTTTCGGCAGTGGCGGTGGTTGACCTGCAGAACAAATCTACGGCGGCGAGAGCGCCGCACCCTGCCCACTGCAAGGAAAGAGGCTGTCCATGAGCAACGAGAATTCCACATCCAAGCCCGGCGTCCGAACTCCGAACGTCGGTGGCCTGCCGCACCCGCGGCGGGATGCCAACGCTACCGACGCCGGCGCAAAACCGCTGACGCCAAAGACCGCCGGTGCATCCCGACCATCGAGTGCTCCACTGGACAATCCTGTGGCCAATCGAAACACGGGACGGCCACGCCAGGCGAGCACCACGCCTCGGCCTACCGATAAGCCGCTGGATTGAGCGCGGCGAGTCGGCCGCCTGAAATCATGACGGTTTCCCGGCTGCGCGAACCGATGCCAGGTCAGCCACGGCGGTGAGAAGGTCAGCTTCGCTCGCCGGTTTGGGGACAAATTTGCAATTTCGGAAGGGCCCGGGAACGTCACGCGGCCCAAATCCGGTCATGAACGCGAAGGGGGTGCCGCGAGCCAGCAGCTTTTCCGCGACTGGCAGGCTCGTTTCGCCGTTCAATTGAATGTCCAGCAACGCTAAGTCGACCTGGTTCGCATCGACGAGCCCAAGCGCCGCGGCAACCGACGAAACCGGGCCAACCACCTGATAGTTCGCCATCCGCAAGCGAGACGCAGTTTCTTCCGCGATCAGCCATTCGTCCTCGACGACCAGAACGCGTGCGCCCTTGCTCACGATGGCTCCTTGCCGTTGGCCGGAAAAGCCAGGTGGACGCTGAGACCGTCCCTTTCAAAAGCAGTCTCGACGTGGCCGCCGAGCCTGTAACCGATCTCTCCCTGCAGCAGGGTCAGACCAAAGCCGTTGTTCGAGGGCGCTTTGACGGCAGGCCCGTCTTTCTCTCGCCAGCCAAACGTGAAACTGTCGTGCTCGATCGACCACTGCACGTTGACCTTGCCGTTGGCTTTTGACAAAGCGCCGTATTTGGCCGCGTTGGTGGCCAGTTCATGGACGGCCATACTGAGGGAAAGCCCCTGTTGCGGGCCAAGTTTCACATCCTCGCCGTGAAGTTCGATGCGCTCGATGCCGAAAGGTTCGAGTTCCTGCTGGAGAAGTTCCCTAACAGAGGCTTCCTTCCACCTCTCCCGGGTCAGCAGCCCATAGGCCCGCGACATGGCATGCAGGCGGCCGATCAACGCATCGGCGAAGTCATCCTTCGTAGAGGAACTTTCCCGCGTGCGGCTGGCAATGCTGGCAATTACCGCCAGCATGTTCTTGACCCGATGGTTGAGTTCCGAGATGAGCACCTGCTGATGCTCTTCCGCCTGTGCCAGCGTGGTGACGTCGACCAGCGTCACCACCACGCCCTGGATTCGGTTGCCCTTGTCCCGGTAAGGATTGATGCGGACCATGTGAAAAAGGCCCCTGGCATCGCGCGCAAGATGGTGGTTCAGGACCTCGCCCGTCTCGAACACCTTGTCGATATGCTGCTTCAACTCGGGATAGTCGAGCTGGCTCGACAGATCCGTCAGCGGCCGGCCGACATCGGAGGGGCGCAGGCTGAAGAAGGATGACGCCGCCGGCGTGAAGGTGCGGACCACAAGGTTCCGATCGAGGAAAATGGTCGCGATGTCCGTGCTTTCGAACAGATTGCGCAGGTCGCCATTGGCATGATCGAGCTCTTCAATCTTGGCCGTCAATTCGGCGTTGATCGTGTTGAGCTCTTCGTTGAGCGACTGCATCTCCTCCTTCGAGGCTTCAAGTTCCTCATTGGTCGATTGCGCCTCCTCATTGACGGAGACGAGCTCCTCGTTCGAGGACTTCACTTCTTCGAGCGCGGTCTCGTATTCCTCGATGGTCGATTGCAGGCGTTCCCTGGTATCGCGCAGTTCCCGCTCAAGATCGGCGGTACTATCGCTGTCATGGCTGCCGCCTTCTTCGTCAGAGCGGGCCAGCGTCGGGCCGGACGGCTCGAAGAGAACAAGGTAAAGGGGTTCGCCATTGCCACGTTCGGCGAGCGGCTCGATCGTCAGCCTGATCGGCTGAACCCGTTCGTCATCTTCCTCCACGGCGAGGTTTTCCCGCACCACTGTGCGGCGCGTTGTCGTCGCTTCGCGCAAAGCAGCGCGCAGGTCCAGCCGCAGTCCACGCCGTGCCATCGTCAGCAGCTGCCGGCTGGGGATTCCCTGCGGCGCCTCGAGATATCTTCCGGTCCTGCCCGAATAGTAGACGACATCGCCCTCGGCGTTGACCAGGACGTGCGGTGGCGCGAACCGTTCCAGCACCTGCGCTTCTACCGCCTGCCGTAGGGGATAGCCGACAAGGCCCTTCTTCGTGGCAGCGCTTTCGGGTGGAAAGACATTGGAATGGCTTTCCCCGATCAGGCCCGGCAGTCTGATGTGCGGCGAGGCATGCTCCCGCGCCTGGAATATCCGGTGTTTCTTGTCGACAGTTGCGAACAGATTGTCGTGCTGCCCGACGCTTTCGGAGGTGCCGAGGAAAAGATAGCCGCCGGGCTTCAGCGCGTAGTGGAAGACAGGGATGACACGGTTTTGGATGGTCGGGCCGAAGTAAATCAGCAGATTGCGGCAGGAAACCAGGTCCATCCGTGAGAAGGGTGGATCGCGAATGACGCTGTGCGGCGAGAAGATGCACAGTTCACGGATCTCATTGCTGATGATGTAGCTTTCGCCATCGCCGTTGAAAAACCGTTGTTTGCGTTCCGGAGAAAGACCTTGCAGCAAGGCTTCCGGATAGCGTGCCGCCCGCGCCACCGCCAGCGCCGGCTCGTCTATGTCGGTGGCGAATATCTGGACGCGCGGAACGGCCGTCAGCGTCCCCATGTGTTCACGCAGCAGAATGCCAATGGAGAACACCTCCTCGCCGGTGGCGCAGCCGGGAACCCAGACCCTGACGGTATCGCTGGCAGTCTTGCCTTCGAAAAGTTGCGGTATGATCTTTCGCTCGAGCAATTCGAACGCATCGGGATCGCGAAAGAAGTTGGTGACATTGATCAAGAGGTCGCGAAACAGGTTCATTACCTCGCGAGCATCCTTCTTCAGCCAGTCGATATAGGCGCCGATGGAATGGACCTGGGCGATCTGCATGCGCCGCTTCACACGGCGCAGGAATGTCTTGGTCTTGTAGCCCGAGAAATCGTGGCCGGAGTGGCTGCGCAAGATCCCGTATATCTTTTCTCGCACCTTATCGATGTCGGCCGTATGGTCGCCATCTTCGTCCGCCAACCCGTCCAGCGTGTCGAAGCCGCGGGCGAAAGCTTCCAGCTTCGCACCGATCTCCTCGGCGGGCACGGCGACGTCGACGAGCCCGCTGGCAATGGCGCTCTGCGGCATATCGGGATTGCGCGGCCCATAGCCGTCCGCCGCTTGCGCGACGGTAAACCCACCCCGCTCCTTGATCGCTTTGGCGCCCAATGTTCCATCGGAGTCGCCGCCGGACAGTATAACGCCAACGGCATATTCGGCTTGGTCTTCAGCCAGTGCGCTGAAAAATATATCGATCGGCTTTCGCTGCTGCGAAAGTCCATTTGGCCGGCGCAGGCGCAGAACACCCTTTTCAATGGCCAATGTCACGTTTTGCGGCATCACATAGACGTGGTCGGGTTCAACGGCCATCCCGTCCTCGGCCACCATCACTGACATTTCGGTGTAGCGGCTGATGACCTCGTGCAATAGGCTTTCCCGCTTGGGGCTGAGATGCGTGATGATGACGAAAGCCATGCCAGGCTGGCTGGTCACGCCTTTGAACAAACCCTCCATCGCGGGGATGCCACCCGCGGACGCGCCGACGCCGACGATGGGAAACCTTTTCGGCTGGGCTGTCACGGCACGTCCCCCTTTCGCCTGGTCCGACATCCTCAAAGGTCGGATCAGACAGGACATAACCATATAGCGCGCAAATAGGATGGAACAAGTCGCCCCCAATGACGTTGAGCGCCGTATCAATGGCGGGCTCAATGACAAAACGCTCTTCTGATATAAGGCTCCTCGCCCCAACGGTGTCTAGGGCTTCAGAACCACCAGGCTGCTCCGACGCAGGGCCCGTCCCGGATCGCATTCTGGTGCTTGCGAAACGATTGCAGGCCGCCTTGGACGACCGAACTCTGGAAGAAAATTCGGAGCAGCCTAAACTCCGTTTGAGGAAAGGATGACGACGTGCGCGATCTGCGCGGGCTGCGTATCCTGATTGTCGAAGACGAATGGACGATTGCCGGAGATCTTGCACGGTTCTTCAGCAATATGGGCGCTATCGTTCTTGGGCCTGCAGCGACCGTGGAACAGGCTTCCAAACACACCGAGGCGGCTGAAGCCGCGATCCTCGATGTCAACCTCAACGGCAGCAGGGTGTTTCCGATAGCGGACGAACTGATGCGCCGCGGAGTGCCTTTCGTATTCTTCAGTGGTGACAACCACATCGCCATTCCCGATCATCTGCGCTACGCCAGCAATTTGCGGAAGTCCTCAGGAAACCAGGCTGTTTTCAATGCCCTCTTTCCGCAGGCACCCGGGCGGCCCGGCCCCATGCTGGACACCTCCGACGACGTGTTCGCGCTTTTGCCCAAACTGCGACTTGCGGCGCGTCTCTTGCTGGGAGATGTCGATGCGTCCGACCGGCTCGTCGAAAAGACGCTCGAGCAGGCGATCCGGGATGTCGATCGCAGACAGCTTGGACAGTCCACCGAAAACTGGCTCAACGGGATCATGCGAGAGGTGGCTAAAACCCGCGGCGCAAAACTCATGCATTAGTTTGCCCCTCCAACGGAAGTTCAGCCAAGGCCCGCCGCGATCGCCCACCGCGCCGTAAACTGGCCGGTGTAATTCCTACCGCTAAAAGCTCGCCGGTCCTGGTCAATCGTCGCGGCCCTGGTTCAGCGGCCGAAGCAACTGGGCTCTCAATTGTTCCACCGCATCTGAAAAAATTTACCTGAGATTCAGTTCAGGCAAATGAGCCCACTGGACGTGCGGCATCAGCGCTTCTGATTGCGCTCGACGAACTTGTTGAAACGGCTGGCTTGTCCGTCGCCGGTCTTGGCTTGATAGAGAAAAGCCAGATCGTTCTCGTCGAATATCCGAAAGAACTCGTCCCATTCGATGGGCTCGAATGCTTCCTCGGGGTCGCCGAAGTCGATCCGCAGAATGCCGCCCTCGCCTTTGGTGCGCACCACGGCCGGCCGCCCATCCCGCTCCTCGGCCCATTTGCGGATTTCGTCGTGATTGGTGGTCGTTTGCGACTGGGACATTGAAAAACTCCTTTGATCGTCGGCGTTGCCAACCTCGGACAGCGCAGTCCTGTCGGGCGCCCTAACAGCACAAGGGCAGCAATGTTCCGGCACCGCGCCCTGATCCCGATGTGCCGCGTTTCGAACGCAGCCGGGCCAAAGGAACTTTGTTGAAGCGCAGGGAACAAACCTTTTGCCGAAAAGTTCGGGGCGCCAAGGTTACTTGTCTGAGGAGTCATCGTGAAACGCATATTGGTTACGGGAGGCTGTGGCTTCATCGGCAGGCATGTCGCCCAGGAACTGATCGAGCAGGATTATTCGGTTCGCATCCTCGATGCGCTGTTGGAGCAGGTGCATGCAGGAGAGGCGGTCGCGCTTCCCGCCGGGGCCGAGCTAATCAAGGGCGACGTCCGCGACCGGGAGGCAGTCGCCAAGGCGTTGGAAGGCGTCGATGCGGTCATTCATTTGGCGGCGGAAGTCGGCGTCGGACAATCAATGTACGAGATCGCGCGCTATGTCGGCACCAACGATCTCGGCACCGCGACGCTGCTGGAGGCGCTGATCAAACACCCGGTCGAACGCATTGTCGTCGCCTCATCGATGAGCGTCTATGGCGAGGGCCTCTACGCGACACCAGATGGCCGGCGTGTCGACAATGCCCGGCGCAAGGCGAGCGACATCAGGAGCGGGCAATGGAACCCGCTGTCGCCACAGGGAGAACCCCTCTCGCCGCTGCCCACCGACGAAGAAAAGCCGGTCGATCTCGCCTCTATCTATGCGCTGACAAAATACGCCCAGGAACGTGCGGTGCTGATCTTCGGCGAAGCCTATGGCATCGATGCGGTCGCGCTGCGCCTGTTCAACGTCTTCGGTGCCGGTCAGGCGTTGTCGAATCCCTATACCGGCGTGCTGGCCAACTTCGCTTCGCGTCTCGCCAACGGCCAACGGCCAATGATCTTCGAGGATGGCGAACAGAAGCGCGATTTCGTCCATGTGCAGGACGTCGCCCGCGCCTTTCGCCTTGCTCTGCAGCAACGCCAGGCAAAAGGTCACGTCATCAACATCGGCAGCGGCCGAGCCTATGCAATCAGCGACGTAGCGCGAATGCTGGCCGAAGCCATGGGAACGCCGAAGCGTTCGCCAGAGCTGCTCGGCAAGGCCCGCTCTGGCGATATCCGCAACTGCTTCGCCGATATTTCCAAGGCCCGCGAGCTGCTCGGTTTCGAGCCAGTGCGGCAACTGGAGAATTCGCTCGGCGATTTCGTCTCCTGGGTGCGCAACACGTCCGCTGTCGACCGCGGCGCCGACATGAAACGCGAACTTGAAGAACGCGGGCTGGTATCATGAACACACGCAATGGACGCGACGCGCCGGTCGCCATCGTCGGCGGCAGCGGCTTCATAGGATCGAACCTGGCCGACAGCCTGTTGTCGGACGGCGAGCCAGTGCTGGTGATCGACAATCTCAGCCGTCCGGGCGTCGAGCAGAACCTTGAATGGCTGGCGCAGAAACACGGCAGTCGCCTCACGGTGGAGACCATCGACGTGCGGGACGCCAACGCCCTGGCGCCTGTCTTGACGCATTCGAAGGCAATCTTCCATCTGGCCGCGCAGACCGCCGTCACCACAAGCCTGGTCCAGCCGGGCGAGGATTTCGACATCAACCTTCGCGGAACGTTCAATGTGCTGGAGGCGGCACGGCTGAGCGGTGGGGCTGTCCCGGTGGTCTTCGCCAGCACCAACAAGGTGTATGGCAGCCTTCCCGACGTCGCGGTTCGCAAGGATGGAGATCGTTACCTGCCTTGCGACGGCATCATTCAAGCGAATGGCATCGACGAGACGCGCGGCCTGGATTTCTGCACGCCCTATGGCTGCTCCAAAGGCGCTGCCGACCAGTATGTGCTCGACTACGCCAAATCCTACAGCTTGCCGACGACGGTGCTGCGGATGAGCTGTATCTATGGACCGCGCCAGTTCGGAACCGAGGACCAGGGCTGGGTCGCGCACTTCCTGCTGAGTGCGCTCACGGGACGTCCAATCACCATTTACGGCGACGGCAGACAAGTGCGCGACATCCTGCATGTCGCCGATGCGGTAGCCGCCTACAGGGCCGTTCTCGATCGCATCGATACGACCAAGGGCCAGGCATTCAATCTGGGCGGCGGCCCGGAAAATGCGCTCAGCCTGCGCATGTTGTTGAGCGAAATCCGTAACCTGACCGGCCATGAGCTTTCCATCCGCCATGATGGCGAACGCACCGGCGACCAGCCCTTCTTCGTCGCCGACACCCGTAAAATCAAAGCCACGCTTGGCTGGAAAGCCCATGTTTCATGGCGCGAAGGCATTCGCGATCTCGCGGACTGGCTGCAACGCCATCGGCTCGAGCCTCGCCCCGAAGCCGTGAGGTACGTCGCATGAAGATCGCCCTGGTGAACCCGTTCTGGACCTATGACGACAGCATCTATTTCGGCTGCCGCCAACCCCATCTGCCGCTGGAACTCGGCTATTCGAAATCCCTGCTCGAAAAAGCCGGGCATGAGGTGCTGATGCTGGATGGGCAGTTGCAGAAGCTCGACAATTCCAGCCTCTGCGACCGTGTGGCTGATTTCGCGCCGGCAATGACGGTCGTCAGCACCGCGCCCACTTATCTGTTCTGGCGCTGCGCGCCGCCGGAGTTGCGCGTGCCGGCCGATTTCCTCAATCGCCTCGACGGGCGCGGCGGACGCACGGTCGCGGTCGGGCCGCATGGCTCGGCCACGCCGGCGCCAACCTTGCGCAAGCTCGGCGTCGACATCGTCGTGCGCGGCGAATGCGAAGAAGTCGTCGATCAGCTTGCCCGGTACGACGATTGGAGCACGATACCATCGACCGCTTATCTGCGGGATGCCGAGGTGGTTTCGAACGGCGGCGTCCACGCGAGTTCGTTTGTCGACCATCCGCCACTAGAATGGCCATCGGATTGGATCGCAGCCCATTCGCACCATCATCACCGGTTCGATGACAATCAGGTTGGGTTCGGCGCGGAAGTCGAAGCGTCACGCGGCTGTCCCTACAATTGCAGCTTCTGCGCCAAGATCGATTTTCGCGATGCCTATCGCCGCCGAAACCACGAGGCGGTGGTCGCGGAAATCGATCGGCTGATTGCCCAGGGTGTCGGCTACATCTACTTCATCGATGAAATCTTCCTGCCGCAAAAAGCGTTGCTGGAAGCGTTGATCGATCGCGACGTGAAATTCGGCGTGCAGACCCGCATCGACCTGTGGAAGCCCGAACTGCTGGAATTGCTGGGCGCGGCCGGCTGCGTCTCCATCGAAGCCGGCCTCGAAAGCCTGACGGTGGAAGGCCGGGCCATGCTGGCGAAGCGCTGCCGGCTGGGCACCGAGGAACTCGCCGCGCTGCTGGTCAATGCCAGACGCCACGTTCCCTTCGTCCAGGCCAATCTGATCGGCGTGGTCGAGGATGATCCTGCCCTGGTCGACCACTGGCGAACCCACCTGATCGACAATGGCGTGTGGGCCAATGAACCCGTGCCGCTTTATCCATATCCGAGTTCGCCCAGCTATCGCGAGCTTTGGGGCGAACCTGACGACCTCGCCTGGGAGCGCGCCCATGATCACTATCTCGCATCATTCCAGAAGTTCAGCGACATCCAGGAAAGGCGCCCGCGTCCGCTGGCAGAACTGGAGGCGACATGTTGCGGACATTGACGCCGCGCTCGCGGCGCATCCTGATGACGGTCGATGCCGTGGGCGGCGTCTGGCGCTATGCGCTTGACCTGGCCAGCGAACTGGTCAACGGCGGCGATAGCGTGGTGCTTGCCGGCCTCGGTCCACCGCCGTCCAGGCAGCAGGCCGACGAGGCAGAGGCTTTCACCACGCTGATCTGGCTGAATACGCCGCCGGATTGGATGACCCGCAATGGCGGTGATCTCGACGCGCTGCCGCGGGAGCTGCATGCGCCGATGCGCGACCACGCGATCGACCTTGTCCATTTCAACGCGCCGACGCAGGCAGCGGGATTCCACGCGCTGTGCCCGGTCGTGGTGGTCTCCCATTCCTGCGTGACGACATGGTTCCATGCCGTCAGAGGACAGGCGTTGGACAGCGCATGGGCCTGGCAGAAGGAGCGCAACAGGCGCGGCATGGATCGGGCCGACGCAGTCATCGCGCCGAGCCGCAGCCATGCCGACATGCTCGAGACATGCTATGGCCCGATCGCGCGCCTGACAGTGGTCGGAAATGGTGCCCGTCCGGTGCCGAAGACCGAAAAACACCAACCGCTCGTCTTTGCCGCCGCCCGCTGGTGGGATGAGGGCAAGAATGCGGCGGTGGTCGACCAGGCGGCTTCGCTGACGCGATGGCCGGTCTTCGCTGCCGGTTCGATGCACGGCCCGAACGGCGACCATGTCAGCTTCAGCCATGCTGTTCCTCTCGGAGCAGTGCCCTCCGACGAGGTGCGCTCGTTGATGGCGCGCGCCGGCATTTTCGTATCGCCATCAATCTACGAGCCATTCGGCCTGGCCGCGCTGGAAGCGGCCATGTCGGCTACGCCCCTGGTGCTTTCCGATATCGCAACCTATCGCGAATTGTGGGGGGAGGCCGCGATGTTCTTTGATGCACGCGATCCGCACGATCTCGCTGCCTGCCTCAATCGCCTCTCGAGTGATGCTGCGCTCAGGCGAGAGCTCGGCCAGGCGGCCATCCGACGCAGCCGCAGGTTTAGTCTGGCCAAGCAGGCGGCGGCCATGCGCGGCGTCTATGACAAAGCGGCCCTGGCGATGGCGGAGCGCTGAACATGCGCTTTGTGTTCTACACCCACTCGGTCGTCTCCGACTGGAACCACGGCAATGCCCATTTCCTGCGCGGTGTCATGCGAGAACTGGTCGCGCGCGGGCATCAGGCGATCGCGCTGGAGCCGGCGGATGGCTGGAGCCGATCGAATCTGCTGACCGAGCAGGGAACCTTTGCCATCGAACGCTTCCGCAGGGATTTCCCCGAACTGATGCCGGTAACTTACGATGCCGGGTTTGACCACGAGGCCTGGACCGCCGAGGCCGACGTTGTAATCGTCCATGAGTGGACGGATCCGGAGCTTGTTGCACGCATCGGCCGTGCCAGGGCCGCTGGCGGCAAGTTCGTCCTTCTGTTCCATGACACCCATCACCGGGCGGTGTCGGCAACCGAGGCAATCTCGGCGCTCCGGCTGGAGCACTATGATGGTGTTCTCGCCTTTGGCGAAGCCTTGCGCGAGAGCTATCTGCGTGCGGGCTGGGGCAAGCGCGTCTTCACCTGGCATGAAGCCGCCGACGATCGCCTGTTCAAGCCGCACCCGGAAATCCATCCCACCTCCGATTTGATCTGGATCGGAAACTGGGGCGATGACGAACGGACCGCCGAACTCAAGGAATTTCTGGTCGAGCCGGTGCACGCTCTTGGGCTCGATGCCGCTGTTCACGGCGTACGCTACCCCAAGACCGCACTTGCGGATCTGGCAACCGCCGGACTTCGCTATGAGGGATGGATCGCCAATGCCGACGTGCCAAAGGCGTTCGCCGCGCATCGTGTCACAGTCCACATCCCACGGCGCCCCTATCGCGAGGGTCTGCCCGGAATTCCGACGATCCGCATGTTCGAGGCACTCGCCTGCGGCATTCCGCTGGTTTCAGCGCCATGGTCCGACGTCGAGCAGCTGTTCAGGCCCGGTGTCGACTTTCTGTTTGCCGAGAATGGCTCGAAAATGCGGCAACAGCTGCGGACCGTGTTGGCCGATGAGGACTTTGCGGCCTCCCTTGTGACCTCGGGCCTCGAGACTATCCGCTCCCGACATACTTGCCGCCACCGCGTCGAGCAGTTGTTCGCCGTGCTTGCGGAATGCACGAACCAACTCCCGACCGCCGCAAAGGAAGCTGTCGCATGAAGATCGCATTTTATGGATCGAGCCTTTTGTCATCCTACTGGAACGGTGCCGCGACCTACTATCGCGGTTTGCTCAAGGCACTTTCGCAGTTGGGTTACGAGATCACTTTCTACGAACCCGACGTCTACGACCGGCAGAAGAACCGCGACATCGAGCCGCCCGACTGGTGCGCTGTCGTCGTCTATGAAGCGACCCCGCATGCGTTGAAGCAGGTCGCGGCACGCGCCGCCGGCGCCGACATCGTCGTCAAGGCGAGCGGCGTCGGTTTCGAGGACGAGGCGCTGCTGCGCGCCGTGCTCGACCACGCCCGCAGCGACGCGCTCGTCGTATTCTGGGACGTGGACGCTCCAGCAACACTTGCTCAACTGCGCGACGAACCGGACCAGCCGCTCCATCGCGCCCTGCAAGAAATCGACTTGGTGCTGACCTATGGGGGCGGCGACCCGGTCGTTTGGGCTTACCGGGCCATGGGAGCTCAGGAATGCGTGCCTATCTACAATGCGCTCGATCCCGAAACGCACCATCCGGTGGCCGGTCACACGCGTTTTGCTTGCGATCTGGCCTTTCTAGGAAACAGGCTTCCGGACCGCGAGGCTCGTGTCGAAGCGTTTTTCCTCGAACCCGCCAACCGTTTGCCCGGGCAACGTTTTCTGCTCGGCGGATCAGGCTGGGGCGACAAGCCGCTGCCGGCCAATGTCGACTGGCTCGGCCATGTCGGTACCCGCGACCACAATGCCTTCAACGTCACACCCAAGGCGGTGCTGAACATCAGCCGCGACAGCATGGCTGTAAACGGTTTTTCACCGGCGACGCGCGTCTTCGAAGCGGCCGGCGCCGGCGCCTGCCTCATCACGGATGCATGGCTGGGCGTGGAACTGTTCCTGAAACCAGACGAGGAGATCCTGGTGGCCCGCGACGGCGGCGATGTCGCCGAGATCATGCGCTCCCTGAAACCTGGGCGGGCCAAGGCAATCGGCCAGGCCGCACTTCGCCGCGTGCTGGCGGACCATACCTACGCGCAGCGGGCGGCCGTGGCGGATGCCGTCTTCAAACGTCATTTCGAACATAGGACCGTGGAGGCAGCGGAATGACCAAGCAACTGGACATCGTCTTTCTCGGCCTGTCGCTGTCCTCATCCTGGGGAAATGGCCACGCCACGACTTTTCGGGGCCTGCTGAAAGGCCTGCACGAACTCGGTCACCGCGTGACTTTTCTGGAGCGCGACGTGCCGTGGTACGCCAACCACCGCGATCTGCGCGATCCGGATTTCTGCGCCCTGCGCTACTACGAGACCACCGCGGACTTGCAACGCGGCTACGGACAGTGCCTGGAGCAGGCCGACATCATCGTCATCGGATCCTTCGTTCCAGAAGGACGCTCGGTCATCGACATCGTCGCCTCTATTCGCAGGGGGCAGCTCTGCTTCTACGACATCGACACACCTGTGACCCTGGCAAAGCTTTCGGCAGACGATTGCGATTATTTGAGCTGGCGGCAAATTCCGTATTTCGATGTCTATTTCTCCTTCACCGGCGGGCCAACGCTCGACCGTCTGGCGCAAAATTTCGGCGCGCGCCATGCCGAACCGCTCTATTGTTCGGTCGATCCGGTACGCCATCACCGGACTGGCGATCCGATCTGCTGGGATCTCGGCTATCTCGGCACCTACAGCGCCGATCGGCAGGCAACGCTGAACGCTCTGCTGCTCGAGCCCGCACGGCATATGCCGAACCGCCGTTTCGTCGTGGCCGGCTCCCAATATCCATCCGACATTATCTGGCCGGACAATGTCGAGCGCATCGAACACTTGCCACCGGCCGATCATGCCGCGTTCTACAGCCGTCAGCGCTACACGCTGAATGTCACAAGGAGTTCTATGATCGCGGCGGGATGGTCGCCCAGCGTGCGCCTGTTCGAAGCGGCGGCTTGCGGCACGCCCATCATCAGCGATCGCTGGCCGGGGCTCGACAGCTTCTTTCCCGCATCGACGATCCACACCGCCGCGGGGACCGACGATGTCGTCGAGATCCTCTTCGGCGAGTCCGAGCGCGCACGCCTCGCCATGGCTGACCGGGCCCGCGAACTCGTCCTCGCAGCCCACACCGGCGCGGCCAGGGCCCGCGAATTCGTGGCGGCGCTGACCCAGCCGAGAGCGGCAGCCCTCGATCTCGACATCGGAAGTGCAGCATGACCGGCAGACAGGAGAAAACGGCGATGCGACAAACAAGAAACGCGCGAAGGGCAAAGACAGTGCTTGTTGCCGGCGGTGCGGGATTCCTCGGTTCGCATCTTTGCGAAGCATTGCTCCGCAGTGGCTGGCGCGTGATCTGCGTCGACAATTTTCTGACCGGACGCATGGAGAACATCATCTCGATCATGGACCAGCCGGGCTTCAGGCTAATCGAGCAGGATATCTGCCGGCCATTGGATTTCGGCGAGCCCGTGGACCGCATCTTCAACCTGGCTTGCGCTGCCTCACCGCCGCGTTATCAGGCAGACCCGATACACACCACGCGAACCTGCGTGATCGGAACGCTCAACCTGCTCGAACTCGCCGTCCGTAAGGACGCGCGACTGCTGCAGGCCTCGACGAGCGAAGTGTATGGCGATCCCGAACAGCACCCGCAGAGGGAGGATTATGTCGGGCATGTGAACTGCACCGGCCCACGTGCCTGCTACGACGAGGGCAAGCGTACCGCCGAAACGCTTTGCTTCGACTATCTAAGAGCCGGCAAGGCCGACGTCCGCGTCGCGCGCATCTTCAACACCTACGGTCCGAGAATGGATCCGGCGGACGGTCGCATCGTCTCGAATCTGATCATGCAGGCGCTCGAGAAACGTCCGCTGACGATATTCGGCGACGGCCTGCAGACGCGATCTTTCTGCTATGTCTCCGACCTGATCAATGGATTGATGCGCCTGATGGATATCGATCCCAATCCTGGCAAGCCGGTCAATCTGGGTAATCCCGGAGAATTCACCATCGTGCGACTGGCGGCATTGGTAAAGGCGATGACCGGCACCAAATCGGATTTGAGATTTCTGCCGCTGCCGCAAGACGACCCTCGGCGCAGGCAGCCCGATATCTCGCGTGCAAAAGCGCTGCTCGGCTGGACGCCGAAGGTCCCCCTCAATGAAGGGCTTAAGCTGACGATCAATTACTTCGCGGAGCTCGAAGGCAGCCGCATCGGCGATCAAATGACAGGCCTTGCCAAAAGTGCGAGGCCCGCATCAGGCGGGCTGCAGAATCTTCCTGCATGATGGGGCGCTGGACCTCACAAGATCGGGCGGAACATCCGCCCGATCTTTTGGTTTGGCTTGAGAAGCCGATACGGAGGATCGTCCCTATGCGACCCAAGCGACCCGTGAGGGATATCGACAAGATTGCCGAACGAGAGACGGCTGCCTATCTGCGGCGCGCCTCCATCACCTATCTCGAGTGCTGCGTCAGCCTGATGATGACGCATTTGCAACGGGAGGAAGTGGCCACTATTCTCGAGCAGGAAGCAGACATGCTGCGAAACCTGGACTGATCGAAACGGTCACGCCTGGCATTCGTCAAGAAACCGTATCAGCCCCAGCTTGTATCGATCCGCCGTCGCAGCCAGCCTGGTTTTTTCCCCGCCGTTTTCGGATTGGGCAGCCGTGCTCCAGAGGCCTATCTGGAACGCCAGGTAGCAAGGTTCGAAAAAATCGATGTGGCCATTGTCAACGTCGAGCACCATCCCTTCGACCAACCTCGTCACATCACTGTCGGATAGTCCATATTCGACACGCGCGCCGGCAATGTCCCACTCTATCGGCTGGCAGCCAATCAAATCATGTGCCCGGCAATGGTCGACAGCATCTGTCTTGAGCACCGTGCCGTCGGCACAAACGAGAAACTCCCACGGGTGAAGCTTTCCGTCGATTTCAACTCGCTGCAACACCTGCACAGGGGTCCGTTTCGCGAGCCAACCGCGCAACTTCGCCGCGCAGTTCTCGCCCAAGGCTTCCGATGAATTGGAAACAGCCATTTCCGCAAGCGCGAGCAATGATGCACCCGGCTCGCAGGTTCGAAGATTAAGCGCACGCCACGTTAGGTAACGTGTCATTTCCGCGATCATTCTTGCTCTGGGCAGAGGCGCCTGATCCATCGTGGTGCCGTCAATCCACCGCTCGACCAGAAAGCCGTGGCAAAGCGCGACCACTTGCGGTCCCAACCCGGCTTCGTTCAACATTTCCGCGGCGCGTTTCTTGCGCCGGCCGGTTTCGCCGAGGCCGGCGAATTTGACGAGCCAGCGATCATGTCCCGCAGACGCCACGAATTTGCGCCGCTCGGCGCGGCGCGGGCTCGGCGGCCACCGCTTCTCGTCGACGTAGTGGACGCTCCTCCATTCGCCACCAGATAGTTCGGTCAGGCTCAATTCGGGGCTGCCGACCGCCTCGGCCACCCAATCGCGCAGCGTGGGACTTTTCGAGCTTTCGCAGAAGGTGTGCTCAAACGCCGTCGCCACATGTTTCGGACAGCGCAACCATGTCTCCCTTGCCTCCGGCGACGCTTCGATGCCCGGGGCGCCTGAATGGCTGGGAAACAGGTGAATGCGGTCCGTATCGACACCCAGTTCCCGCAGCCACGCGACAACGGCGTGCATCGAACTGCCGGACAGGCCGGGACCCTCGTCTACAACGGCGAAGCGGGCCGATGGATTGTCCTTCCAGGCGGCGATCGACCGTGGATCGGCGTTGACATGCCTGCGGAAGGGATGGCCGATCGGACGAACGCTGAATGGCGCCGGCGCGCCAATCGCGGCGGCCACCATGGCGGCAAGGCCGAGGCCGATGCTGCGGATGCCGATCACGCATGTGTTCGCATCGAGACCTGACTCCTGCGCCGCGCCCAAATAGCTTTCGGGATATAGCGCATAATGCGCATAACCCTCGGCGGAACCGGTCAGAACCTCGGCTTGACAGTCGAGCCCGGCAAGCAGTCGGAGAAGTCCCGGGGCAATGCCACCACCTATGGCGAAGCCGTTTCGCCACGACTTCGCCACCTCTGCCGCAAGTCCGACCAGCAACTTGGCACCTTGCTGTTCACGCGTCGAAAAGATGTCGATGCCGCGCGTCTCGAAATCGGCGTCGGCAAGCGCCTGAACCAGTTCCGACACGCTGATGAATAGCCCGACCAACGCAGCATGGCGCCGGACGCCATGCGGCATGCGATCAAGACTTTCGGCCATGTCGATCACGGCCTGGCGAAGCCGCTGTGCGTTTTCGGTCCGCTTGTGGTCGCCGTAGACGATCATCGATCGGTTTTCCAAGGATTGCAGTGCGGGCAACGCAGCGGGTGCAGCTTCGATCCATGGTGGTTTGCGCAATTTTTCGACGGGCCAAGGAACATTCCGGCACGCTGGCGGTTCGGCGCCAGGAACTTACCTTTGAACAGCATAGGGCGGCAGTTTCGTGGGATCGAAAAAGGTTCGTGTTGGTATCGTTGGAGTCGGCAATTGCGCATCCTCCCTGGTGCAGGGCCTGTCCTATTATCGCCACGCAAAAAGCAACGAACCGATCCCGGGACTGATGCATGCCGACCTCGGCGGCTACCATGTCGATGATATCGAAATTGTCTGTGCATTCGACGTCGCCAAAAGCAAGGTAGGCCGCGACGTCGCGGAAGCGATCTACGCCCCCCCGAACAACACGTTCCGCTTTGCCGATGCGGCGACGACCGGCGCTCGCGTCGAGCGCGGACCGACACTTGACGGGATCGGCAAGTATTTGCGCGACGAAATCGAGGAGGCGCCGGAGCCGGTCGCCAATGTCAGTGAGATCTTGCGCGACAGTGGCGCCGATGTGCTGGTCTCCTACCTGCCGGTGGGTTCGGAGGAAGCGACGCGCTTCTATGCCGAGTGCGCGCTCGAAGCTGGCTGCGCCTTTGTCAATTGCATACCGGTTTTCATCGCCTCACGTCCGGAATGGCGCCGGCGCTTCGAGCAACGCGGGCTGCCGCTGGTCGGCGACGACATCAAGAGCCAGGTCGGAGCGACCATCGTTCACCGGCTGCTCGCCAATCTCTTCCGCGAGCGCGGCGTGCGCATCGATCGCACCTATCAGCTGAATTTCGGCGGCAACACCGACTTCCTCAACATGCTGGAACGCGAGCGGCTGGAATCGAAGAAAATCTCCAAGACGCAATCCGTGGCCAGCCAATTCGATGTTCCTCTGGAACCGGGCAATATCCATGTCGGACCCAGCGACCACGTGCCGTGGCTGACCGATCGCAAGTGGGCCTATATTCGGGTGGAAGGCACGACCTTCGGCGGCGTGCCGCTCAACGCCGAGCTGAAACTGGAAGTCTGGGATTCTCCAAATTCAGCCGGCGTGGTGATCGATGCGATACGCTGCGCAAAGCTGGCGCTCGACCGCGGCATTGCCGGCGCACTGACCGGCCCCTGCAGTTATTTCATGAAGTCGCCTCCAGAACAGTTCACCGACGCCGAAGCGCGACAGCGCACGCTTGCATTCATCGCCGGCAAGGACGAGCCCCTGCTCGATGCCGCGGAATGACGACAACCTTCTTTTTGATCCGCCATGCGGCACACGACAATGTCGGCTCCTATCTTGCAGGACGGATGGACGGCGTTTGCCTTGGCGACACTGGCAAAGCGCAGGCAGCACAGCTTGGCGGCCGCATGGCCCGGGAGCCGATTGGAGCGATCTTTTGCAGCCCGCGTGAGCGAACGCGAGAGACGGCCGTGCCAATCGCGCTTGCCTGCGGCGTCGGCGAAATCGCGATCTGCGCCGAACTCGACGAGATCGACTTCGGCGACTGGTCGGGAAAGACGTTCGACGAGTTGAATGGCGACGCCGGCTGGCGAGCGTGGAACAACCAGCGGCAGGAAGCCCGGACACCGAGCGGCGAGACCATGCTGGATGTCCAGCAGCGCATCGTCGCGCTGATTACCGCCGTCCGCGAGCGGCATCAGAATCGGTGTGTCGCCCTGGTCAGCCACGCCGATGTGATCAAGGCCGCGGTCTGCAATGTCCTTGGCTTGCCAGCCGGCGACTGCTTTCGCTTCGATATCGATCCCGCCTCGATCACGACGATCGTGTCCGGTGACTGGGGGGCGAAGCTGATCCGATTGAATGAAATTGCCTGACGAGGATTTGCCGGATGCAGATGGTCATTTTCGGTCTTACCGTCACGTCTTCATGGGGTAACGGCCATGCCACCTTATGGAGGGGACTGATCCGCGCCCTCGCCCGACTGGGATGGTCCATCACCTTCTTCGAACGCGATACCCCCTATTATGCCGGGACGCGTGATCTCGATCATCTCGATGGCGGCAACGTCGTTATCTACCCGGACTGGGAAGACATCCGCCGCGTTGCTGAGGGCGCGATGAAGCAAGCGAATGTGGTCGTCGTCACCTCCTACTGTCCCGATGCCGTGGAGGCCTCGCGGCTGGCGCAGCAGGCAGGCCGCGGACTGCGTGTCTTCTACGATCTGGACACGCCGGTCACGCTAGCCCGCATCGAACAAGGCGAGCGTCCTCCCTATTTCGGGCCAGAGGGTCTTGCCGATTTCGACCTCGTCTTGAGCTACACCGGCGGCTCGGCGGTCGACGCGCTGAAGTCGGTTTTAGGCGCCCGCCACGTGGTGCCGCTCTACGGGCATGTCGATCCCGACCAACACCGGCCGGCAGAGAAGCGGGCCGAATTCGCCGGCGATCTTTCCTATCTCGGCACCTACGCAGCGGATCGCCAGGCCGGCGTCGAAAAGCTGCTGGTCCGCCCGGCCGCGCGCCTGCCTGACCACCGCTTCATCATTGGCGGCGCGCAATATCCGCAGGAATTCCCATGGAGCGACAACATCTTCTTTGTCAGGCATCTTCCGCCCGCCGATCATCCGGCTTTCTTCTCATCGTCGCGCCTGACACTGAACGTCACCCGCGAAGCGATGGCGCAGAAGGGCTGGTGCCCGTCGGGGCGGCTCTTCGAAGCGGCCGCGTGTGGGGCTGCCATCGTCACCGATGCATGGCCCGGCCTCGCGGAATTCTTTGAACCCGGTCGCGAAATCCTGTTGGCGCACGACACGGATGATGTGGTCGCCGCATTGCGATTGCCGGAGCGCGAACTCGACCTCATTAGAAGGCGTGCCCGCGAGAGGGTCTTGGGCGAACACACTTCCGCCCGGCGCGCGGCGGAACTGGATCGCATCCTGAGCGACGCCTTTCAAAAATCTCCCGGCGAACCGATGAAGGAAGCAGTCTGATGTTGGGCATTGTGCCCGCTGCCGGGCGTGGCAGCCGCATTCAACCACTCGGCTTCTCGAAAGAGCTGCTGCCGGTCGGCAGCCGGGTCGATGGGCAGACCGAGCGTCCCTGCGCGGTGAGCGAATATCTGGTGCGGCGGATGGTGCGCGCCGGCGTCGACAAGATCTGCTTCATCATCGGGTCCGGCAAATCCGACATCCTCGAATACTACGCCGCCGGTTATGGTGACGCCGCGGCCCTTTTTGTCGTGCAGCCCAGCCCAGTTGGGCTTTGCGATGCGATTTTCCGGGCAGCCCCCCTCGTCGCGCCCGACGAGGTCGTCCTGGTCGGCCTTCCCGACACGATCTGGTTTCCCGAGGACGGCTTCTCCCGCCTGCCCGACAACTCCCTGTCATTTCTGCTCTTCCCCGTGGACCGCCCCGAATTCTTCGATGCGGTGGTTCTCGATGAGAAAGATCGGGTGAAGGAAATCCAGGTCAAGCGGCAAGATGCTGCCACAAACTGGATCTGGGGGGCGTTCAAGATGCCGGGCCGGACCTTGCACGAGCTTGAGGCACTCTGGCGCGAACGGAACCGATGCGACGAATATATCGGCACCCTGATCAACGCCTACCTGGCTGCCGGCGGTGGAGCCTACGGTGTCAGGGCTGGTGTCTCCTACGTCGATGTCGGTACGTTCAACGGCTACCGCACGGCTCTTCGGCTGCTCGAGGACGGCGCCACATCCGAACAACATCAGACCACCATTGTTGTGCCTGGGGCACACCCGCAAGTGCCCGTCGTTCCGGGTGAAGGAGCCTGAACCATGCTGCACTCCGACGCTGAAATCCGCCGCCGCATCGATGCGCTCGGGCCATGGTTCCACAACATGGAACTGGCCGGTGTCGAAACCGCCCCCGACCATTTTCTGGGCAATTATCCGTTGATCAAATGGCGCAAATTCGCCGATGCCATTCCCGCCGATCTGGCCGGCAAGACGGTGCTCGATATTGGCTGCAATGCCGGTTTCTACTCCATCGAGATGAAACGGCGAGGTGCTGCCCGTGTCCTCGGCATTGATTTCGACGAGGCCTATCTGGCGCAGGCTCGTTTTGCCGCCGAGATCGCGGATTGCGATATCGAATTCCAGAAACTTTCGGTCTACGACGTCGGCGCCCTACGTGAGACATTCGATGTCGTGCTGTTCATGGGGGTGCTTTACCACTTGCGCCATCCCTTGCTTGCGCTCGACCTGATCCGTGAGCATGTCGCCGGTGACCTGATGATCTTCCAATCCATGCAACGCGGCAGCGCGGATCTGCCCGAGCTGGAAGAGAACTATCATTTCTGGACGCATGACCTGTTCGACCGGCCTGAATTTCCCAAGCTCCATTTCATCGAACACCGCTATGCCGATGATCCGACCAACTGGTGGATTCCCAACCGCGCCTGCACCGAAGCGATGCTGCGCAGCGCCGGTTTCGAGATCGTTCTGCATCCTGAGCACGAGGTCTATTTCTGCCGCGCTGCCGGCGAGCCGGGCGGAGGCGGCGCGATCTATCCGTCGAAAGGAAAGCTCCATGATTGAAGCCGCGATGATCTGGAACGAGCCCAACAACAAGTCACATTGGGACCCCGAGCTCGACCCCGATTGGAGCCGCTTTGCCAGCATGGCGATCCTGTCGGCGGACGCGATCGCGTCCGAGAACCCGGCTCTGACAAAAGTGCTTGGCGGCATCTCGCCAATCGATCCCGGCTTCATCACGCGGATGAAGGAATTGGGCGTGCTGAACCATGTCGACGCCGTCGCCGTACACGGCTTTCCTCTCGACTGGAACCTGTGGCAGATCCAGGAGTGGCCGCAGAAGATCGGCGAGATCGCGACCGTCACCGATCTTCCCATCTGGGTCAGCGAAGTCGGCGTATCGACCTTCGGCGCCGAGGAAATCCAGGTCTGGGGGCTCAAGCGCACCGCCGATTTGCTGCTCGGCAACGCGCCTCGCATCCAGTGGTACAGCCTCTATGATCTTCCGCGCGAGTGGGAAGCAACGACTCGGCATCGCGAAGCGGAGGGCTCCTCCTATTATCGTCATTTCCACATGGGGCTGCTGCGCCAGGACGGGACGCCAAAACCGGCGCTGAAGGAATTCCTGCGCTATACACCCGCGATGGGGCTGGTGCAGTGGTTCCATTTCGAGGACCCGCGGCTGGATGATGCCGTTGCCTGGATGAAGCGGCTGGGCGTCACCAACATGCGCACCGGACTTTCCTGGGCGGACAGCTTCCGGCCGAATGCGCTGGACTGGTTCGACCGGCAGATGGAAGCACTCGCCGATTTCGACGTGACGGTCACCTTCTGCTTCACACCAGACCATCGCGGAATGATGCCCCACCACACGAGCCCGCCGCTGGTACCGGAGGAATTCGCGGAATTCTGCGCAACCATGATCCGCCGCTATGCGCCTGCCATGACATCCGCCTCGCTCCCGACGCGGCCGGCGTCTGCCGCGTGAAAGTGCCGTGCTGCCCATGCACAAGGCGCCTGACACATTGGACGAATTCGCGGGACCGTCGATGGGTGGCGATGCGGCATACGGCACCAGGACGCGAACAGCCACCACACTCACCGTCCTCAATGTCGCCTACCCTCTCGCGCCTGTCGGGCCCGACGCTGTCGGCGGTGCCGAACAGGTTCTGTCGATGCTCGATCGGGCACTGGTTGGCGCGGGTCACCGCTCTATCGTCGTTGGCTGCCGTGGCTCCAGCGCGAGCGGCACTCTTGTGGAAACACCGGCTGAAAACGGCGTCCTCGACGAGGCGGCGAAGCATCGCGCGCAACAGGCTCATCGCAAGGCGATCGCCGCTGCCCGCGCCCGATGGCCGATTGATGTGGTTCATCTGCACGGCATCGATTTCGATGCCTATCTGCCCGACGATGGTCCGACCTTGGTGAGCCTCCACCTGCCATTGGACTGGTATCCGGCCGAGGCGCTGCGCCCGGCGCGCGACGACCTATGGCTCCATGCGGTCTCAGCCGCCCAGCACAAGACCGCGCCACCAGGCGCCAGACTGGCGGCGCCGATTCCGAACGGCGTCGACATCGAAGCGCTGAACCTGCTTCAGCCGAAGCGCGATTTTGCCCTGGTTCTGAGCCGCGTCTGCCCGGAAAAAGGTATTCACCTGGCGCTGGATGCGGCCAAGCAGGCGGGTGTGCCACTGGTCATCGGCGGCAAGGTTTATCCCTATGAGACGCACACGCGCTACTTCAACGACGAGGTCCAATCTCGTCTCGACGGCCGCCGCCGCTTCCTGGGCCCGCTCGGTTTTACCGCCAAGCGGCGCTTTCTCAACGCAGCGCGCTGTCTGGTCGTTCCGAGCCTCGCCGCCGAGACCAGTTCGCTTGTGGCGATGGAGGCCCTCGCCTGCGGCACGCCGGTGGTCGCTTTTCCAAACGGTGCGCTCCCGGATGTGATCGAGCACGGCAGGACGGGTTTTCTCGTCAACACTGTCGACGAGATGGCCCAAGCCATTCTTGCTGCGTCCAGCCTGGACGCCGAGACATGCCGGGCCGAGGCGCGGCGGCGCTTTTCGCTGGAACGGATGATCTCGTCTTATATGGACGCCTATCGGGCGCTGGCAGAACTTGGCACCGATCGCCGGCGCTTCGTTGCGGCACCGTGAGCAAGGCGGTGCTGCGCTGCGAAATCATCGGTGACCCCGCACAATTCGAGGCCTTGACGCCGCACTGGTGGAAACTGTGGGAGCAGAGTTCCTCGGCGACGCCGTTTCAGTCCCCCGCCTGGCTGGTGCCCTGGTGGCACGCATTCGCACCCGGTGAACTGGCGACAGTCGCGGTCTGGCATGGCGGCGATCTGGTCGGGCTGGCGCCGCTCTATCTCGAGCATGGGATGTCCGGTTCGAAGCTGCTTCCGGTCGGCATTTCGCTCAGCGACTATCTGGATGTCCTGGCTGTCCAGGATGTCCAGGCGGCAGTCGTCGCCGCAATCGCCGAAGCGATCCTCTCGGTCGAGTGGTCGCAGTGGATCTTGTCTGATCTGCCGCAAAACAGTGTCGGTCTTGCGATCGCGCATCCCGATCTGAAGATCGACGCGCCAGTAAATCATGCCGCCTGTCCCGTGCTTGCCATCGCCGGCGACGAAACATTGGCCGGCTGCGTCCCCGCCCGGCGCAGGCGCCAGTTGCGCCGGGCGCGCCGGGCCGCATCCAAACGCGGCCGGATTGCGTTTTCGTCACCTCGGAGCGATCACCAAAACTTCCTGAACCAGCTGATCCGCCTGCACGATGCGCGCTGGGCTGGACATGGCGGTGGTGTGTTGGCCAATGCTGCCGTTGAGCAATTCCATCGGCTCTCGCTTCCGTTGCTCGATGCTCACGGCCTGGTGCGATGCTGGCTGTTCGCGATCGATGGCACGACTGTCGGCGCCTACTATGGATTTCACCACCGCGGCCGTGCCTATGCCTATCTCGGCGGCTTCGATCCTGCCTACGCCGAGGAGAGCCCAGGCGCGATCCTGATCGGCCACGCGATCGCGGAGTCGATCCGCGAAGGTGCGCGCGAGTTCGATTTCCTGCGAGGCCAGGAGGCTTACAAATATGGCTGGGGAGCCGGTGACAGGTGGACGATGCGCAAGCTCTGGACACGGAGTTGATGCCATGGGTTTAAACGTGCCGAGATCCGCGCAGCGCCGGAGATCGGTTAGGCTCGCGGTCGAAGACTGCATGGGCGATGGGGTCAGCGCCGAAGCTGTTCTCGCCCGGTTGGCGCTCTACCTGCCGCCTACGATTGGAGCCGCGGAATTGGTGGAGCTCATGCGGAAAATCCGTCCGGCGGATACCGACGACGCGGAAAAACTGCGAAAAATCGCCGGACTGCTGCACCGCAAGCCGGGCATCTTTACCATGTTGCGGGCGACGGGCGGCGCCGTTCGGCATGAACGCGCCAAGGGTGAGACGGATGCCGCCGTCGTCACGCGGCTGGCCTCGAGCTTTGATGCCGCAGCAGCGATTTCGGGAGCCGCAAGTGTGCAACTGGCGTCTCTTGGCGATGAGGAAAGATTGTCAGCGACGACCGATGAAATCGTTGCATGGCTGGAGGCGCTAGAATTCACCGGAAGCGACCGAAATATTCTGGACATCGGTTGCGGCATTGGGCGTTTTGAGCGCGCGTTGTCCAAATCCTTCGGGCGGATGGTCGGCATCGATATATCCTCGCGAATGATCTCCATCGCCTCCCAGCAATGCGCCGAACTCAGCAATGTCGAGCTGCGGCAGACCTCCGGTCTCGACCTGACAGAATTCGGCGACGCCAGTTTCGATTGCGTGCTGGCGGTCGACAGCTTTCCCTATCTGGTGCTGGCCGGCATGGCTGAGCGGCATTTCGAGGAAATTGCGCGCGTTCTGAAACGGCCGGGCTGGCTTGCGTTGCTGAACTATTCCTATCGGGGATCGCTTTTTTTAGACCGCGCCGACATCGGTCGCCTGGCGCAAGCTCACCGGTTGCGGGTCCTCATCGACGGTGAGAAGCCGTTTCGGTCATGGGACGGCGACGCCTTCCTGCTTGCCGGGTGAGACGGAACATTACAGCGCGATGCCAGTTCGGACGTCGAATAAAGGCACGTTAAGAGCGTCCCCAATTCGAAGGAGATTTTCATGGCATCCGACGGCAAAAAGCATTTCGGACGCGGCAGCCAGGGTAAGGGTACCGGCGCCGGCGCAATGACCAATCTGCCCAAGGACAAGATCGAAGAGAACGCGGTTTTGTCCAATCGCGACAAGAAGCAGCACAGCGAAGAACGTGGGCTGGACGGCAATCGAATCAAGTCCGATCAGTATCAGGATCACGCCGCGAACCATTTGCCCAAGGAGTAAACGGCCTTACGCCCTCTGCGTGGTCCGCAACGATGCAGGTCATACAAATAACCTGTGCAAGGACCGCCCGTGACATTCTCAGCGGTGGACATCAGCTTGTAATGCCAGGCGCTTATCACCACACTACGATCAAGGGACCGCTGTCTATCAAGAGAATGTGATGTCTCGTTCGAACGACGATACCACGGATCCGCATGTCGAGATGGCAGTGGATCAGGAGATTGCTTCCCTCCTGGCCGCCATTGAGCGGGAAAAGATTCCAGACCGGCTGACCAAGCTGGCGATCGAATTGCAGAACGCGCTTGTCGAGAAACGTCGGCGCGATGTGAGGAACTGACTATCTGCGACTGTCGATCTCGATATCAAGCTGGCCATCTGACAGCTGATTTCGCCTTTCCATCAATGTCTGTAGTGAGCTCTCCCCAAGGAGCTCCAGAATGTTGGCGCGGGCACGGTTCAGCCGGCTTTTGACCGTCCCTACGGCGCAGCCGCATATTTCGGCGGTTTCCTCATAGCTCACTCCCAAAACGCCAATCAGCATCAGGACCTCCCGTTGGTGTTCAGGCAGCTTTTGAATTGCGCCGTGAACTTCCTTGCTCTGAACGGTCCATTCCTGGGTGGCTTCCGAAATCGGCCTCGAAGACGCGCAATCGAGCAGGCCCGGCGCTTCCCGGGCAGCGATCTTGACACGGGTGTAATAAGTGTTGCGCATGATGGTGAAGAGCCAAGACTTCATGCGTGTACCGGGTTCGAACTTGTCGATGTTGGCGAGCCCTTTGGTCAACGTCTCCTGCACGAGGTCGTCGGCGTCGTCTGGAACGCGACAGAAGGTGCGCGCGAAGGCGCGCAGGGCAGGTATCAGGTCAACGATGGAAACTTCATTGGTTTCCTGGTCGGCCAAAAGGTAGCCTCCGGATGACAATGGTCCAGCTCCCAGAAGAAAGAGTGAATGAACGAAGTCAGAGCTAAATGCATGGAGGTTTGCTTCGTTCCGGCTGCTGGAAACAACTCTTCGGAAATTCGACAAGCACGGGGATGCCAGCCGACGGTCGTGTCCGGCGCGGCCATTCCTTCATGGGAACAAAGCCTCGCATCGGCGGTTTGGTGAACCAAGTGCATCAACCTTCCGTCATCGACCGAGGACATGTCATGGCCAAATCCGCCCATCGCTCCGCTCGTCAATCGGCAAGTGGACTGGACCAAAATAGCGCGCGCGGAAATGGCGGGGAGCTGCACCAGATCGTTGGAAGCGAGACGCCCACTCTCACCACTGCGCTCGGAACGCCTGTCTCCGACGATCAGAACACGTTGCGGATCGGCGAACGCGGACCGTCCCTGATCGAGGACTTCCACTTTCGCGAGAAGATTTTCCACTTCGATCATGAACGCATCCCGGAAAGGGTCGTTCATGCCCGCGGCTATGGCGCGCATGGTTATTTCGAGACCTACGAGTCACTGGCCAAATACACACGTGCGGACATTTTCCAGCGAGCCGGTGAAAAGACGCCGGCCTTCGTGCGGTTCTCGACGGTTGCCGGCAACAAGGGTTCGTTCGACCTCGCCCGCGACGTGCGCGGCTTTGCGGTCAAGCTCTACACCAAGGAAGGCAATTGGGATCTGGTCGGCAACAACATCCCGGTCTTCTTCATCCAGGACGCCATCAAGTTTCCCGACCTGATCCACGCCGCCAAGCAGGAGCCGGACCGCGACTTCCCGCAGGCCCAGACCGCACATGACAATTTCTGGGACTTCATCAGCCTGATGCCGGAATCGATGCACATGGTGATGTGGATCATGTCGGATCGCGCGATCCCGCGCTCCTTCCGCTTCATGCAAGGCTTTGGTGTGCACACATTCCGCCTCGTCAACGCCAAGGACGAATCCACCTTCGTCAAGTTCATCTGGAAGCCGAAGCTCGGCATGCAGTCTGTGGTCTGGAACGAGGCCGTCAAGATCAATGGCGCCGATCCCGACTTTCATCGCCGCGATCTATGGGACGCTATCCAGTCCGGCAATTTCCCGGAATGGGAGTTGACGGTGCAACTGTTCGATCAAGCGTTTGCCGACAGCTTCGACTTCGACATTCTGGACGCAACGAAGATCATTCCTGAAGAGGTCATCGAGCCGATCCCGGTCGGGCGGCTGGTGCTTGATCGGATGCCGGACAATTTCTTCGCCGAGACCGAGCAGGTTGCCTTCATGACGCAGAATGTGCCGCCCGGAATCGACTTCTCCAACGATCCGCTCCTCCAGGGCCGCAACTTCTCCTATCTCGATACCCAATTGAAAAGGTTGGGGAGCCCGAACTTTACCCATATCCCGATCAACGCGCCGAAGTGCCCGTTCGCCCATTTTCAGCAGGACGGACACATGGCCATGCGCAATCCGGTCGGTCGCGCCAATTACGAACCGAATTCATGGAGACTGGGACCGCGCGAGGATCCGCAACGCGGCTTCCGTTCCTTCGCCGATGCCGAGCAAGGGCAGAAAGTACGCCTGCGGGCCGAGAGCTTTGCCGATCACTACAGCCAGGCCCGGCAATTCTTCAACAGCCAGACACCGCCGGAGCAGCGTCACATCGCCATGGCGTTGACGTTCGAATTGAGCAAGGTCCAGGCACCGGCGATCCGCGAACGCATGGTTTCGCATTTGCTGAACATCGACGAAAACCTGGCGACCACCGTCGCCGACAAGCTCGGCATTCGCAACATGCCCGAACCCGCCGAGGCGGCCGTTCCGACACGTGACGACTTGCCGCCGTCGCCGGCCCTCAGCATCATCGAAAACGGACCCGACAGTTTCAAAGGCCGCAAAGTCGGTGTTTTGCTCAGCGATGGAACCGACACCACCCTGTTCGAGGCACTCCGTTCCGCCATCGAAGCGGAAGGCGCCGTTATGGAGGTGGTTGCACCCAAGGTGGGCGGCGTCGAAGCCGCCGACGGTACCCACATCGAGGCCAGGCACATGATCGACGGCGGTCCATCGGTCCTGTTCGACGCGGTGGTGCTGCTCCTCTCCGAGGAGGGCGCCGGGCTGCTGCTCAACGAGGCGACCGCGAAGGACTTCGTGTCCGACGCCTTCGCTCACTGCAAGTTCATCGGCTTCACGCCGGGAGCCGAGCCGCTTATGGCCAAGGCGGGCGTCGCACCAGATGCCGATGAGGGGCTGACGCGGCTGGATTCGGCAGCCTCGGCAAAGACGTTCGTGCAGGCCTGCCGGAAACTGCGGCTCTGGGCGCGGGAGGCAGCTGTCAAGCTTTGATCGGCTGGACCGCCGGCGGTGTCCGCAGGACCCGGGCTGCCCCAGGCCTCGGCTTGCCACGGCCACCTATGATCGACTGTCCTTTCCAGCGGCCTGTTGCCGCTGCTTCTTCAGAACCTCGTCGGTTCCGACCAGCTTCTTTGCTCCGCCTGAAATGGTCGTGGATACCACTGCGGGCGGATCGCTCGCCGGAAAAGAATCCTCCAAGCCCGACTGCAGTTGATCCTCGAGCGTCTGGGGCTCTTCGGACCGACCGGGCGTTCTGCGCGTGTCTATCTTCTCCAGCGACTGTTTCCCTTTTGGCGAATCCTTCGCATCGCGGACCAAGGCATAAAGCTGCTCGATCGCGAATTCCTTGATTGGTTCGAAATCGGCCCGGTCGTCCTTCGTCGCCTCGATCCGGTCGACCATGGCTTTTTCGAACCGATCAAGGGCTTCAGCTCCACAGGCGTGGGAAAGGCGCAGCAATGCCTCGTGCAGCATCAGCGGAGTAAAATAAGCCGAGGCTTCAAGCTTGAGTTGCCGTAGACGATCCGGAGTGGCGGCCTGGAATTTTGACATGGACAACGTCCTTTCTCCCACAAGCATCTCAACGACATTTGACCGCCGATGTTCCACCACGCCTGAACCTTCACGCGCGGCGAACTATAGGAACCAGCTTGCCACCAGTCCGGCCGATGCCGCAAAAATCGCGAGCGTCGTCACACCGCCCAAGATGTTCGTGCTTGTGCTATTGACCTTGTCTCCCATGATCTTGCGGTTGTTGGTCATGATGAGAATGAGAAGCAGGAGGGGCGGTGTGGAAAACCCTTGCACGATGCCCGACCAGACCAAAGCTTTCATGGGATTGAAGCCGAAGAAGTTGAGCCCGACGGCCACAAGCGTGATCATCCCGATCGCCATATAGAATTTAGGAGCCTGACGCGGTTTGGCATTCAAACCATTCTTCCATCCCATCGCCTGAGCGAAATCGAAAGCGGCGCCGGCCGTCATGATCGGAACAGCCAGAAAGCCGACACCAATTACGCCGGCCGCAAAAAGAATTGCCGCCGCATCGCCGGCAAGCGGCCGCAGCGCTTCGGCCGCCTGCGCCGCGGTCTCGATCTGCGTCTGGCCGGCCTTGTAGAGCGTGGACCCCGTCGAAAGGATGATGAAATACATGATCAGATTGGAAAAAGTCATGCCGATCAGAATATCGCGGCGAGATCGGCGCAGTTCGCTCTCAGTGGCGCCCCTGCGCTCTTCGAGGCTCTTTCGGCCCTTGGCGATCTCCTCCTCCACCTCCTGGTTGGACTGCCACGTGTAGAGATATGCGGAGAGCGTCGTCCCGACGATGGCGACGAGAATGGACAGGTATTCGCGGCTGAACTCTATCCTTGGCAACAGCGTGCCGCGCAGGACCGAGGCCGCATCCGGTTTGGCAAGCACTGCGGAGACCACATAGGCGAGCAGAGCCAATGCCAGCCACCGGAACACATTGCGGATCAATTTATACGATCCGAACACCTGCAGGGTAAAAATGACGATCGCAATGGCAATGACGACCAGCGGAGCAGGCAGAGGAACGAACAAGATAATGGCCGCGGACATCGCACCAAGGTCGGCGGCTGCCTCGATCGTATTGCCAATCAGTACCCCCACCAGCACAGACCACAGCAGCCAACGTGGGTAAAAATCGGATATGGCCTTGAAAAGCCCACGGCCGGAAACCTGACCAAGTTTGGAGGAAAGATAGACGACGAGATACATCATCGGCAGCGTGACAGGTGCCGTCCACAGCAGGTCGGGCCCAAACCGAGCCCCGGCACTTGCGTAGGTGCCAATGGCCGAACAGTCGTCGTCGGCTGCCCCGGTGATCAGTCCCAGCCCGAGAGCCCGGACCACACCGCCTTCTTTTCGTTCGCCTGCCCTTTGGCCCGCATCAGGTGGCCCGCTCATTGGAAGCGCGTTTTTGTCAAAGGCACGCAAAAAGTCATGACAAACATTCCAGCCGGATGCT
Organism: Mesorhizobium sp. B283B1A; assembly: GCF_020165735.1. NCBI lineage: Bacteria > Pseudomonadati > Pseudomonadota > Alphaproteobacteria > Hyphomicrobiales > Phyllobacteriaceae > Mesorhizobium > Mesorhizobium sp. B283B1A. The sequence goes on along the minus strand of NZ_JAIUIQ010000005.1, from coordinate 53,668 downwards.
CACAAAGCGGGTTCTAAGCTGCGTTAAGACGAGGCTCGAACCTTTGGTCAGGCTTTTTGTTCCTGGAGAGCGCTGTTGCGACGAGCGCGATCTCGTCTGACGCGGCTCTTTCGTTAGCGCCGAAAATCACGGCAAACGCACGCCTCTATTCTGGAGAACGCTGGCGTCGATGCCACTAGTCAGGGGCGAAAAAGCGGTTCATTCGTTTCGTCATCGGCTCGTGCTGCCACCGATCACCATCCGCACGCCAAGGCCAATGATGAAAAAGCCGGCGAGGCGCTGCTGCCAAAGTCTTGCACGAGGGTGCCGCATGATCCACGCGCCAATCGCGCCCGATGCAAGCGCATAGGTCCCCAACACCAGCACCCCGGTTATCTTCTGCGTCGCGCCGAGCAGTACCAGTTGCAACGTGACGAAGCCCCTATGCGGATCGACAAATTGCGGCAGGAACGCAACCATGAACATCAAAGGCCAAGGGTTGCTCAGATTGGCGATCATGCCTTCGCGGGCGGCGGCAAGCGGCCGCAGCGGCCTGACGCCATCCGCGGGTATCGCTGCCGAGGATGAAAGCAGCAGCCGGAGCCCAAGCCAAACGATATAGGCCGCGCCAGCCCATCGAAGCAGGTTGAACGCCAGCGGCGAGGCGCGGACCAGCGAGGACAGGCCAAAGGCAACCAGCGGAAGTTGCACCAGTCCGGCGCCCAGTGTCATGCCGAGCACCGTGAACAGGGCCACGCCGCGCCCTTGCCCGATGCCGCGAGCCATCACCAGCATGCTGTCGGGGCCTGGCGGCGCCTGCATGAGAATGACGGTTCCGACGAAAGCTATCCATAAAGAGGTATCGATGGGCATCTCCATACGCGCTGCCGAATATCAAAGCCGTCAGCCGTCACCAGGTTCCGACGGTAATCGAAAATCCCGTTGCGAAGAATTTCGAGGCTTTGGCACGAACCGATGGATGGAACGCAGGGCCGACCCTCGAAGTTGAAACGCAGGGGTTCCGCCAGAACCGGTTTTGGAGGCCCGATCGGGACATAAAGCGATGACCGCCTTTCCACTCCCGCTGGATACCTCTCCGATGGAAGCCAAGCTTGCCGACGCGGTCCCCGAGGATGAGGGCCGCTGGCAATACGAGCCCAAATGGGACGGATTTCGTTGTCTGGCTTTCAAGAGTGAGGATGCGGTTGAGCTGCGCGCGAAATCCGGCAAGCCGCTCGGCCGCTATTTTCCAGAGATCACGACGGTGTTGCGCGACCTCAAGCGCGGGCATTTCGTCATCGACGGCGAGATCGTCATCGAGATTGACGGTGAGCTTTCCTTCGAGGCACTGCAGATGCGACTTCACCCAGCACAAAGCAGAATCCGCAAATTGAGCTCGCAGACGCCTGCAACCCTGATCCTCTTCGACATGCTTGCCAGGCCGGGCGGCGAGATCATCACGGGCCAACCCCTTGTTGAAAGGCGAAGAGCCATCGAGGATTTCGTAACCTCCTCGAACAATCCAGATCTTCGTCTGTCGAAGTGCACTTATGATGCAGCGACGGCGGCACGATGGCTAAAGGGAGCCGGCCATGCATCGACCGACGGCATCGTCGCCAAGATGCTCGATGACCATTATCTGTGCGGCGAACGTGCGATGGTGAAGGTGAAGCCGAGGCGCACCGCCGACTGCGTTGTCGGTGGCTTTCGTTACCTCGCGGAGAGCCGTGAGGTTGGCTCGCTGCTCCTCGGTCTCTACAATGACGACGGCAAGCTCGATCATGTCGGATTCACGTCGACCATCGCCAGAGGCGACAGAGGAGCGCTCACGCGCCAGCTCGAAGGACTGCGATCAGCGCCCGGGTTCACCGGCAAGGCGCCTGGCGGCCCGAGCCGCTGGAGCACGGAGCGTAGCGGACAATGGGAACCTCTGAAACCTGAACTTGTGGTGGAGGTTCGCTTCGACCACGTCACCGGCAACCGGTTCCGCCACGGGACCAAGCTGCTTCGCTGGCGGCCCGACAAGGCGCCACGGCAATGCACGTTCGAGCAGATCGAATAGACATTCCCGGGAACTCGCTTTCAGAAACATGTCACGATTTCTTGTGACGAAGGAACCAACTCGGGATTCACCGGTTCGGACATCATCCACTGGAGCCATCCTGACATGCCAAACGCAGCAGAAATTCTCGTCGATACACTGGTCGCCTGGAACGTAGAGGTTGTGTTCGGCTTGCCGGGAGACGGCATAAACGGCGTCATGGAGGCGCTGCGCACCCGGCGCGACAAAATAGCCTTCGTTCAGGTCCGGCACGAGGAATCGGCTGCATTCATGGCATGCGCCTATGCCAAGTGGACAGGCAAGCTGGGCGTCTGCCTGGCGACTTCCGGGCCCGGCGGAACGCATCTTCTGACCGGCCTCTACGATGCCAAGCTCGACCAGGCTCCGGTGCTGGCGATCACGGGCATGCAGTTCCACGATCTGATCGAGACCTTCACGCAACAGGATGTCGATCTGACGCGCGTCTTCAACGATGTTGCCGTCTACAACGCTCATGTTGCCGATGCTGCGCATATGGAGAACGTCGCCAGTCTCGCTTGCCGAACCGCTCTGGCGCGCAAGGGCGTCGCCCATCTGTCGATCGCCAGCGACGTCCAGGAGCAGCAGGACGCTGCGTCGAAGCGCTCCAAGCGCAATCGCCCGGCACACACGCCGCAGGACATGTTCGCCGGCCACAACATGCCGCTGGACGTCGAGCTGGACAAAGCCGCCGCCATTCTCAACGGCGCTTCGCGGGTGGCGATCCTGGCCGGACGCGGCGCCATCGGCGCGGCCGCCGAGCTCGAAGACACGGCGCGCCTGCTGCAGGCGCCCGTCGCAAAAGCCTTGCTGGGCAAGGCGGTGCTGCCGGACGATCATCCTTACACGACCGGCGGGATCGGCATCCTGGGAACGCTGGCGTCGCAAGAGGCGATGGAGACCTGCGACGCGGTGCTGATCGTCGGCTCCACTTTCCCCTACATTGAATACTATCCGAAGCCCGGGCAGGCCCGTGGTGTCCAGATCGACTGCGATGCGCAGCGGATCGGGCTGCGCTTTCCGGTCGAGGCTGGTCTTGTCGGCGATGCGGCCGAGACATTGCGTGCGCTCAACCAGCGCCTGACACAGAAGCCCTCCGATGAATTCCTGCAACGGTGCCAGACGACCATGACGAGATGGCGCGAGATGATGAGGCAGTCGGAAGACGCGGAGGCGCAGCCGTTGAAACCGCAAGCCGTTGCCCGCGCGTTCGGACAAAGACTGGCCGACGACACGGTGCTGGCCACCGATTCCGGTCAGAACACGGAGCTTGCCGCCCGCCATGTCGATCTTCGCGACGGTCAAGCGTTTGGTGTTTCCGGATCCCTTGCATCCATGGCTTGCGGCCTCGCCTACGCCATCGCTGCCGGCATAGCTTTTCCCGGCCGGCCGGTCGCCGCGATCGTCGGCGACGGCGGCTTTGCCATGCAACTCGGCGAATTCTCGACGGCGGTGCGCTACAAGATCCCGCTGAAGCTTCTGGTCATCAAGAACAACATGCTCAATCAGATCGCCTGGGAGCAGATGATGTTCTTGGGAAACCCGCAATTCGGTTGCGAATTGCAGCCGATCGACTTTGCCAAGGCGGCGGAAGCAATGGGCGCGAGAGGCTTTCGCATCGAGCGCGCGGATCAGATCGAGACGATTCTCGACGACGCTTTCGCGGCCGAGGGTCCGGTCGTGATCGAAGCGGTGGTGGATGCCTATGAGCCGCTGATGCCGCCCAAAATGCCGCCCGACTACGCCAAGAATTTCCGCCAGGCGTTACCACACACCCCGGGCCGCGAACGCATCGAGGAAAATATCGCCCGGGAGCCGGCGAAGTCGATGATGGATGCCTAAGGCAGAGAGGGCACGGAAGGAGGACATGACCGAAGTCGTCGAGAAGGTGCAAACGGCCGAAGCGGCCCGATTTGGCTCGTACGGGAGGTCGGCAAACACGCGACGAGGATCGCTGCTCAGTTGTCGAACGAGTGAGTTGGATATTGGCTACGAGGTCTCAGGACCAACGGATGGAAGACCACTTGTGCTCGTGCATGGCTGGCCCGATGACATCAGCTGCTGGGACAAAGTGATCGAGACTCTGGACAATCGGAATTTTCGTATCTACGCGCCCTATCTTCGCGGCTCTGGTCCGACGCGATTTTTGCAGAGTTCCGTCATGCGTAGCGGCGCCATCGCAGCCCTTACGCTTGATCTGTCGCAATTCCTGGAAGTGCTGAACCTGAACGACGTTCTGCTCGCCGGCTATGACTGGGGGGCGCGTGCGGGCTATGGCGTCGCGGCCCTGTTCCCCAAGCGGGTGACGAGCCTTGTTGCCGCTTCGGCAGGCTATGCCACCGCCATGTCGCCGACCGAGATGCCTTATGACCTGGCAAAATCATATTGGTACGAGTGGTTTGTTTCCACCACGCAAGGAGAAAAGGCATACCGCGAAGACCGCAGACGGCTCTGCAAATATCTCTGGGAAAGCTGGTCGCCGCGATGGCCGGAACGGGACGCCGAGTTCGATGCCATGGCAACGTCGCTCGACAACCCCGACTGGGCCGAGATCAGCCTCCACGCCTATCGTCAGCGCTGGCATGACGCCAACGGCGCACCGGAACACGAGGATGTGGAACGGCGCCTAGCCAAATCTCCCAACATTGCCGTTCCGACACTCATGCTCCAGGGCGCCGATGACGGCGACAATCTGCCGATCACATCCGAAGGCAAGGAAAAATACTTTACCGCAGGCTATGAACGCCGCCTTCTCCCTGATGTGGGACACTTCGTTCCGCGAGAAGCTCCACAGGCTTTCGCGCGGGCGATCCTCGATCTTTCCAGATGAGCCGGGAGTCCAGCTCCTGTGCCTTTCCTTGTGACGGGCCTTGTGACGGGTGCGAACCATGAGCTTCGACGCGCTCTTCTCGACCTCCATTTGCTATGGCAACGGCGCGCCCCAGGCTGGCTGGACACTGGCGCTCCCCATCACATTACCGCTCCTGGCGGTCATGTTCCTATATATCGCGGGTGCCAGCCGGCTGTGGCGTCGAAGCAGCAAGCGCGGACGCCCGTTGCGATCGAGGCAGGCCTTGCTGTTTTCTGCTGGCTGGGCCGCGTTGGCGTTGGCACTTGTAAGCCCGATCCATGCGTTGGGCGAACATGTGTTTGCGGCCCATATGATCGAGCATGAATTGCTGATGGCGCTCGCAGCGCCTCCGCTGGTCGCTTCCCGCCCGATGGCGGCGATGATGTGGGCACTGCCGGCGCAACTGCGCCAGGTGTTCGGCGCGGCCGGGCATGCAAACGTGCTTCGGGCAATCTGGGCGTTCATCAGCCGCCCTGTGGTCGCGACCGTCCTGCATGGAGCCGCGATATGGGTTTGGCATGTCCCGGCACTGTTCGAGGCTGCGCTCCAGCAGGGCTTCCTGCACTATGCCCAGCACGCGAGTTTCCTTGGCACTGGGCTCTTGTTCTGGTGGGTGCTGCTGCCTCGCCCTGGCCGCGAGCAAGACGGTGGCGCTGCGGTCGCGCATCTTTTCTTCACCTCGCTTCACACCGGCCTGCTCGGGGCGTTGCTCGTCGTGTCGCCCAGGCTGTGGTACCCGGAAAATGCCGTGGGCTCGCAATTGTGGGGTCTCAGCCCGCTTGAGGATCAGCAACTTGCGGGCCTGATGATGTGGATCCCCGCCGGTCTGATCTATGGCGGAGCCGCACTCTTCTTGGCCGCTTTCTGGATTCGCGCAAGCGGGCGGCGACAAACGTCGTCGATGCGCATCATCTGAAGCCGCGCTCAGGCGGACGGTGTTGCCAAGCATCCTTTTGCAATCAGTCGCGTTATGGCTTTGGCAACGATGGTGGAGCCTTTATGGCAAGGTGCATGAGTCCGTTGGCCCGCTTTCGCAAGCGGACACGCCCATTGTTGTCGCCTGCCTTCGCCTGCCCAACGCAAATCCCGTCCGGCGGCGGCTCGGCTCGCCGCGTTCAAGCAAAGGCCGCCCATCCAAAACAGGTCTCGAGCTGGATCGGCATTGCGCCAACGCTGGTTCTGGCAGGATGCAGCGACTGGCAATCCGCGCTCCATCCGCATGGTGCAAATGCCCGAAAGATATTTGATCTGATCTGGTCCTTCAGCGCGGTTGCGGCGGGCACATGGTTGCTTGTCATGCTCGCCTTGGGAGCAGCGCTTTTGCGGCGCCGCCTGGCGGATAGGGGGCGCTCAGCTCATGAGATCGATCCCCGCCAGGAACGCCGGTTTACCCACGCTGTCGGCGGCGCCACGGCGTTGACCGTTCTGGTGCTCATCATTTTGACGACAGCGAGTTTCTTCGCGGGCAAATCCATTGCTTCGCTGAGCGGAACGGAAACGCTTGTCGTGCGGATCACCGGGCATCAATGGTGGTGGGAGGTACGCTATCCCAAAGACGACCCGTCGCAGTCGATCGTCACGGCAAATGAAATCCATGTCCCGGTTGGCGAACCGGTCAAGGTCGAACTCGATTCACTCGATGTCATTCACAGCTTCTGGGTGCCAGGCCTTGCCGGCAAACGGGATCTCATCCCGGGCCGGCCAAGTGAGCTCACGCTCATTGCCGACAAGCCTGGCATCTATCGTGGCCAGTGTGCCGAATTCTGCGGCTATCAGCACGCCCATATGGCCATCACGGTCATCGCGGAAAGCCGCGAAGCGTTCGACGCGTGGCAATCCAGGCAAAACACCGCCGCATCCGCGCCTGCCGGCGAGGAAGAACGCCGTGGCCAGCAAGCCTTTCTTTCCACCGGCTGTGCGCTCTGCCACACGATAAGAGGCACGCCTGCCAGCGGAACGGTTGGACCCGATCTTAGCCATCTCGCAAGCCGGCGCGCGCTGGCGGCGGATACGCTGGCGATGACCCCTGGGGCACTTGCCGCCTGGATCGCCGATCCGCAGTCGATGAAGCCCGGGGCCAAGATGCCGCGCATTGCGCTTAGCGCCGACGATCTCAATGCGGTCGTCACCTATCTCGGAAGCCTCGAATGAGTGGCACTGCGGGAAAATCGGCCGAATATGAACAACAGGCTCTGAAAGGTGTGCGCGACACCGGCCTCGAGGATGTGAGGCTGCGGGCCTTTCTGGCGCATGCCTGGCGAACGCCGAAAGGCTTTTACGGTTGGTTGGTCACGGTCGATCACAAGCTGATCGGCCGGCGCTATATCGTGACAGCTTTCCTGTTCCTCATCCTTGCGGGTCTGTCGGCGCTCGCCATGCGCTTCCAGCTTGCCCAGCCCGAGGCCGGCCACATCGGCCCCGATCTCTACAATCAGCTGTTCACCATGCATGGCACGACGATGATGTTTCTGTTCGCGGTGCCGGTGATGGAAGCATTCGCCATTTACCTGGTGCCGTTGATGATCGGCACCCGCAACGTCGCCTTTCCGCGGCTCAATGCCTTCAGCTACTGGGTCTATCTGTGCGGCGGGCTGATGATCTGGATCGCCTTCGCCTTCGAAACGGGCGCGGATGCCGGTTGGTTTTCCTATGTGCCGCTCGCCGGACCCGAATATGGCATCGGCAAGCGCCCCGACTTCTGGGCCCAGATGGTGACCTATACCGAAGTGTCCGCACTCGCGGTCGCGGTGGAGATCATCGCGACGGTGTTCAAACAGCGCGCGCCGGGCATGTCGCTCGACCGCATCCCGCTCTACGTCTGGTCGGTCCTCGTCACGGCTTTCGTCATCCTGTTCGCCATGCCCGCGGTGATGGTGTCGAGCACGATGCTGATCCTCGACCGGCTGGTCGGCACGAAGTTCTTCGACCCCAATGCAGGGGGCGATGAGTTGCTGTGGCAGCATCTGTTCTGGTTCTTCGGCCATCCCGAAGTCTATATCATCTTCATCCCGGCGACCGGCTTCGTCTCAGCGATCCTGCCGACTTTCGTCCGCCGCCCGGTGTTCGGCTATCTCGGGATCGTGCTGTCGCTGGTCGCGATCGGCTTTCTTTCTTTCGGACTGTGGGTGCACCACATGTTCGCCACCGGCCTGCCGCAACTTGGCGAGAGCTTCTTCACCGCTTCCTCGATGATGATCGCCATTCCGAGCGGCATTCAGATCTTCTGCTGGATCGCGACGATCTGGGGCGGCCGGCCGATCTTGGCCACGCCCATGCTTTTCGTGCTCGGCTTCATATTCACCTTTGTGATCGGCGGCCTGACCGGGGTCATGGTCGCCTCGGTGCCGCTCGACCTGCAGGTGCACGACACCTACTTCGTGGTTGCGCATTTCCACTATGTGCTGGTCGGCGGTGCCGTCTTTCCCCTGCTCGGCGCAGTCTATTACTGGTTTCCCAAGATCACCGGGCGCATGTTGTCGGAGGGGCTGGGCCGCTGGAATTTCTGGCTGCTCTTCGTCGGGTTCAACCTCACTTTCTTCCCCATGCACATTCTGGGCCTGCAAGGCATGCCCCGCCGGGTCTATACCTACCCGCCGGCGAGCGGCTGGGGCGAGATGAACCTCTTCATCAGCCTCTCGTCGCTGGTGGTGGTCGCTGGCTTTACGTTTTTCTTCCTCAACATCCTGCTCAGCCTTCGCAACGGCCGCATTGCCGGAGACAATCCCTGGGGGGCGAGCACGCTCGAATGGGCGACGGCCTCGCCGCCGCCCTCCTATGATTTTTCGCGACTGCCGGTGGTAAATCATCGCGAACCGCTCTGGGCCGAGCCCGATATACTCCCCGTCGTCGAAGGTCTGCGTGTCGATGCACGAGAGGTGCTCGCCGGCACGGTCGCCGACGCGGTGCCGCAAGTAAGGGTGCCATCGGCTGACAATTCAATCTGGCCGCTGCTGTCAGCCATCGCGGTTGGCGGCGCATTTCTCGGCTCGATCTACACGCCATGGGCGGTGGTCTGGGGCGCGATACCGGTTTCGATCGGCTTCATCTGTTGGTTCTGGCCCAAAGGCGAACCGGAGGACGAGGAATGAAGCACCGCCCCGTAGCCGACGTCAGCCATCTGCCCACATATGATTTCGGAGCGGCGAGCCCGATGTGGTGGGGAACCCTTGCCTTCATTGCTCTCGAGGCAACAGGTTTTGCCTTGGCGATCGGCACCTATTTCTATCTGGCCGTGCTGGCCCCGCATTGGCCGATCGGAGCGCCGGCGCCAGATCTGCTGCCGGGTACGGCGATATTGGTCATTCTGGTTGCGAGCATCGTGCCCAACCACCTCGTCGAACTTTGGGCGCGCCGTCAGGATCTCGCGAAGGTTCGCCTCGGCGTGGTCGTCATGTCGATCGTCGGAATTCTTCCGCTGATCGTTCGCATCTGGGAATTTCCGGCGCTGCGGATCTCATGGGATCAGAACGCTTACGGATCGATCGTCTGGTTCCTGCTCGGGCTGCATACGACGCATCTTCTTACCGATGTCGGCGACACGATCGTCCTAGCGGTTCTCATGTTCACGCAACAAGGCAAGGCGGGCCGGCGCTTCAGCGACGTCTCGGACAATGCCTTCTACTGGGACTTCGTGGTCGTCTCATGGGTCGTGCTCTATCTTGTTATCTATTGGGCTCCAAGGATGTGAGATGCAGGCGATCCGTATCGGCGTTTCCTGGGCAGGCCTGGTCAGTGGACCAGTTGCATGGGCAATAACGCTGCAGCTCGATTATTCGATTGCATTCTGGCAATGCCACGCCGGCTTTCGTCCCACTGCCTTGTTCTCATTGATAGGCGCCGCTGCCGCAATGGCGGGCGCGCTGCTGTCGTGGCGCGCCATTCACGACCGAAGGCATGGTAGAAGCCCACCCTCGAAGGCGCGGACGCGCGCGTTTCTGGCCAGGGCTTCGGTGGGCATCGGGGCGCTGTTTACGCTTATCTTGCTGGCGCAATTGGTGGCAGGGCTGATCTTCAGCGGGTGCGAATTGTGACGATGCCGAAGGGGACCCCGGGCGTAACCTCTCAGGCGGTAGCGGTCTTCTTGGCATCGTTGACGCTTTGCACGCAATTGTGGGCGAACGAAATCCAGAAAGGCGAATATCTCGCCAGGGCCGCCGATTGCGTAGGCTGCCATACATCGAATCCGAGCCGCCCGTTCGCCGGTGGCTATCGCGTGCCGACACCGTTTGGCGATGTGTATTCCACCAACATCACACCGGATCCGGACACAGGCATCGGACGCTATTCCGCGGACGAGTTCGTGCGAGCCGTCCAGAAAGGTATCAGGCGCGACGGAGCCGATCTCTATCCCGCCATGCCCTATGACAGCTTCGCCGCAATGAGCCGCGAAGACGTGCTCGCAGTCCGGGCCTATCTGTTGGCGCAGCCAGCGATCTCGCAGCCGCGGCCACAAAACATCCTGCCTTTTCCATTCAACCAGCGCTGGATCCTTGTGTTATGGAAGCTCGCGAACTTGCGCACCAGCAATTTTACGCCGGATCCAAGCCGAACCGCCGGATGGAACAGAGGCGCCTATCTTGTCGAGGTGCTCGGCCACTGCGGTGCCTGCCACACGCCGCGAAATACGACATTCGGCATGGATGAAAATCGCAAGCTTGCCGGCGGCACCGCCGGCATCTGGCAAGCCTTCAACATCACCGGTGACAAGATCGCGGGCGTGGGCGGCTGGAGCGATGAGGAGCTGTTTCGATTTCTCAAAACCGGCGCCGTGCCTGGGAAGGCCTATGCGGGCGGTCCGATGGCGGAGACAGTCATGAACAGCCTGCAACACCTTTCCGATGAAGACATCCACGCCATGGTCGCCTACCTCAGGGATGTGCCCGCTCAACCGGGAGACGAGCGACAGCCGCGTTTCTCGTGGGGCAATGCGCCCGTGACCGCCGGCGGTGCTGGAGCCAAGACGCAGGGCAGCGGGAGCACAGACGGCGATACTCTCTGTCGGTCGCTCTGTTCGGGATGCCATGGGATGAATGGAAGCGGATCACCTGACGGGTCCTATCCCTCATTGATCCACAACACCGCCCTCGGCGCAGCCACGCCTGAGAATGTCGTCATGACGATCCTTGAAGGCATCAAGGCTGGTGACGTCGCGGGGCGCAAATCAATGGCGGCCTTCGGCGGTTGGCTGGACGATGGCCAGGTGACAGCCCTCGCAAATTACGTCACCGCTCGGTTCGGAAATCCCGACCTCAGCGTCACCGCGTCCGATGTACGACAGATGCGGGCAGGCTCGACAACAAGCCAGACAATCATGGTCCTGGTGGCTCAATCACTCGTGGTGGGCGGCGCCGTGTTGATGCTTGGGCTGCTGCTTCTGCTGGCAAGACGCCTGCACCGTGGGATGATTTCGGCGCGCCTTATGTTCGCGCATAGAGATAGGCGGTAATGTCACGCGCCTCTTGAGGCGACAGATTTGTATTGGGCATGGCCGTCTTCGGGTCTACGTCCCGCGCCCTGCTGATCCATTGCATCATCGCATCCGGGGTGGCTCGCGACGCCCCGATATATCCTCTTTCGACGACGCCTTGCAGGGATGGACCGACGGTACCACGGGCACCGGGCACCCCCGGGATTTCGTGACATCCGCCACAGCCGTTGCGGATCATTGCCGGGACGGCCCGTTCAGGGTCGCCGCCGATGGCCTGCACAATGGTGGTTTCACGCAAATTGTTGTCGCGGACCGATCCGATGGCGCAGACCGCCAAAGCAATGACGACCGCCGCTGATGTGCCTGCCACCCACAAGAGTAGGGATGGCGCTTGCCCGACGGCCTCTCGGCTCATCTGCGTCTGCCGCTATGGCATCCGCAAAAACGCTGCCGGATCTTCGCCAAGTCGCAAGAGGGGGCGTCCGGCAGCGCTCTAAGGCACCGGCTCATTTGTTGCAGTTCTGCATGTTCGATGTCGTGGTGCCGGAGGCGGTGTTGTTGTCGGTGTCGTTGCCGGCGGCATCCTTACAGCGGTCGGTCATGCCGTTCGAATTGGTTGTCGAATTCGTCGCGTTCGGGTCAACGGGCGTGGTCGATGCCCCGGAGCCAGAACCAGAGCCGGTGGTGGCACCATTCACGGTTCCGGGCGTCGAGCCCGACCCGTTGTTTGAGCCAGAAGCGTTCGATTGGGCCATTGCAGATGTTGCCAGTGCGAGTGCAAGCGCAGTGGCGGAGAGAAGTTTGATGGTCATGGTGGGTCTCCTTGGGTTGTGCGTATTGCCTCCACCAAACCGGCCGCTTCCCGATATGTTCCGGCTGAAATCGCATCGAGCGAAATTCTCGGAAGGATCGCGTCTCTTCCCACGCTCCTAATGTCGCGAGCGCCACGATCCTGTCGGATCGGCAGGAAGACAGCCAAGTCACCAAATCACGCCCAAGGGCCGAACACGAACAGAGCGAGCAGAACTATAAAGATCACGGCCACAGCCGCGACCGCCCACATCATTAACCTCCTGGTACCTTGTTGCTCCTTCTCTCGCGAAAGATTTTCTGCCACTGCACGATTCCTTGCTACGAATTCCGCCTAAGATGCGCCTCGGGCTTGTGCCCGACGCGGTGTCAATCAACGTCCAGCAGCCCGTGTCGCCGTCTTTCGACCCGTGCTTTCTTTGCCGTGGCCAGCGGATTGTGGCCTGTCGGGGTGTTCGAGGCCGCATCCTTTGAGTGGGCCGCAACAGCTGGGCCAGCTCCCGTCTGTGTGAGCATGTCACCGGAGGCTTGAGGCGACCGCGTCCTTCCGAGGAATTCAACAACACGTCTAAACAGGTCCATGTCAGTTCTGCCTGGCAACGGTGAATGCCGGAGCCTGTGGCGCGCGGGCATTGGCTTGTTCGTCCGCCATGCCGAATGTCGCGACCTGCACCAGCACGGCTTTGGCGGCATTTATGATTTCATCGCCTGTCCGGTTCCTGTCGCCGGCGGCAAGCGTCACTCTGACGGACTCGCCGCCTTCTCCATGGAATTCGACCCAGTCGGCTCCTGCTTGGTGGAGCACCCGAGTATCAATGAGTTCCATCACTCGCCTCCTTTGATAGGAGAATTTCGATGTCGGTATATTGTTCCACCTGGAGCGCTACAAAGGCGCGGCGACCGCCGGCGCACAAGGTCTGACGCCTACCAACCTTGCCGGCTGTACCAATCATCGACATCGCGCCGCACACGATCCTTCTCGATGCCGTAACGCTCCTGGATCTTGCCTTCGAGCTGATCGCGCTTGCCGGCGATGCGGTCAAGGTCATCGTCGGTGAGTTTACCCCACTGCTCCTTGACCTTGCCTTTCACCTGTTTCCAGTTTCCTTCCACGCGGTTCCAGTCCATGACACCGTTCTCCCTGTTTCCGAAAGGTCCGGAATAGGAAACGCAATCCAGGCAAGTATGTTCCTGGAAACAGGGAGGTCCGTCAGAGCCAATCTCTGCGTACCAATTGTCGCTTATTGTTCTTGATAGGATTTATATTCGTGTCAGATAGTTACGTCGCAGATCGGCGTGTTTCGGCGGCGTTTGAGTGGGTGTGAATCATTCCCACTCGATTGTTTGAATAACCTATAAAGCATTGAAATTACTGCCAAATATTGTTCGTTTCCACGCAAGCGCACCACGCCTGGTTCAGCGGCTTTGTGACCAAGCTCTTCGCTGAGCGATGTTCCCGCAGCGACACCGGTTCCGGGCGTTGCGCTACCCGGCATTAGCGCGCATCTGACGTCGAGATGTGCGCCTCGCGCGCGGCGCCGCTTCGACGATATGTCCATTTGTGGGCAACACAGCGTCTTTGCGCGATCTCGCGTCGGTCACTCGGTGCAACCGCTCGTAGGGCAGCAATTCCTTAATGCGCGCGTCAAGAGTCACGATCTCGGCGCGCAGATCTTCGCATTCCTGCCTCTGGATATCGAGCTGTATCTGGTCTGAAGCCAGTTGCAATGAAAGCTCCGATAGGTTGGTGCTGACCGCCGACAGGTTTTTCTTGTCGCCTTCGCTCTCGGTTTTGAGGGCGACAAGCCTTTCCTCCGCGATCCGGCGCTCGGTCGCGAAATCGTTAACCTGGGTTCTGAGCAGGGTGATCTCGGCGGAGGTTTCGCTGCTGTTGTTGGTTTCCTTCTCCAGCCTCGATCGCAACTCCTCTATCTCGGAACGCAGCCCGCGCATCTCCGCGTGGGCGCGCGCCCGTTCGCCAGCGCTGTCGCTTTCCACGATGCGGGCCGCCTCGGTTGCCTCGGCGAGCTTGGCATGCGTGGTCTCCAGTGACTTCTGCAGCCGGGCTCCTTCCTTCTCGTGCCTGCCAAGTTGCGCCAACAGCTCGGCTATGTGCGCGCTTTCGTTGGCGTGAGTTGCCGCGAACTCGTCCAGTTTATGCCGAGCCTCGGTCTCCCGCTTTTGCACCTGCTCGAGCTCGACCGAAAGGCCGACCTGCTTTTCGCGCAGCAGCTTGTTCTCGCTTGCGCGTCTGTCGACCTCGACGGTTTTGACGGTCAGGGCATTGACGATCTCGCCGAACTGCGTTTCGCGCCTTGCACTCTCATGGCCCATTTCCACCAGCTCGAGCCGTGCCTTCGCAAGCGCTGTACGCAGCGACTCGCGGTCCTGGACTATGCCGGCCTCGCGCTGTTGCCAGACCTCGGCTGCACGGTCGAGTTCGCGCAGCTTGCGGCCGGTGTCGAGCAATTGTTCCGACAAGGACTTGTGTTCCGTGGTCAAAGCGACATTGGCCAGTTCCAACTCGTTGGCCCTCAGGGTATCGCGATGCAGGACGTTCAGAATCTCGCGCGTCATGCGATGCGCGGTGGCTATCTCGGCCAATCTGGTTTCGATCTCTTCCAGGTGGCCTTGCCCGTCCCGGAAAAGCCCGGCGACGGCCTCCAGGGCAGCAAGCCGGGTCTGTGTGTGCGGTGTCAACCTCACGGACGGCGCGTCGCTTTCGCCTTCAGCAGGGCCAGTGTCCTCGTTTGCCGGCACTTCCGCACCTTCCGAACCCTGCCCATCGGTCGAAAGGCAGTCCTCGATTGCTTCGGCCAGGTCCGATTGGAATTCCTGAAATTCCTTGTCTACGTTCTCGGCCCGCTTGATTAGAGATTTGAAACTCACCACGACACACCCCTTACGCTCACCATAGGCTGGCCTCCGGGCACACTTAACGAATTGCTAATGTATCGCATCACCTTCCATTCCGAAAGAGGCGGCTGCCATGGCCGATCCCGACCAAGCCGGCCGCATGGACGAGACCAGCGTGGCGAGGCGCAGCACCAGTCTGAGGAGCTCGAGGGTTGTCGTGCTTTGGCTATTTGTTCAGGCCCTGGGCGACATTCAGGCTGCCTACACCGCCGCCGCAAATGCCCTTAGCAGCCGCCGGATGAAATCGAAGAGGACGTGTATCTGCCCACCCAGTTCATAGCGTACTCAATCGTATCCAAACTCTTGTGCTGCCCGTTCAGCAACCCGAAGCCTGTGTCGGGAACCATCTGCCCTTCGTGGAGTTGGCTTCCTCGCCGGTCCGAGCAGGACTGCATCCAGTTGGTCGAATTTCTCCGCCCTCGACCGTTTCGATTCGGGCCTCGTCGAGCCAAAATCCAGGAAGCAAACTTTGCTTTGCCTCCTTGATAAATCCCCTCATCGCGGAGCCTGGTATTGGGCGTGAATTCATCAGCTCCCGATAAAGCGGTCACATCGGATGAGCGTTCGCGAGAAAGGGGTACCCCTTCTGTCCTTCAAATAGATCTTGCGGACCTGTCATCTTTTCGTTCCCTGACGGGCCAGACGCGAGAGTGAGCACACCATGGTTCATCGCCCAAACTGCAGCCTGCGTACGGTTGCGAACCCGAATCTTTCGAAGGATCGCCTTGACGTGTACCTTCACCGTAGCTTCGGCGATTCTAATCTCGCGCGCGATGGTTTTGTTGGACTCCCCTTCGACCAAACAACGTAGAATACATTTTTCCCTGTTTGACAAAATCGATAGGCCCCTCTCCACATTCTCGATCTTAGCAGCCGCGCTTGTCAAATCATCGGCTACCGCATCATATTTAAGATCAGGCCTTATATCTTGAATAAACGCCGAAGGTTCCACAGGCAATACCATCTGTCCAAGCATAACCAATTCGAGAGCTTTGATGAACGTGTCGGAAGGAGCGGCTTTTGTCAAATACGCGTCAGCCCCCGCACGAAAAGCCGAAACTATATCGCTCGATCGACAGTGATCGGCTAGCACAACAACATGACTGTTCGCACAAATTGCCTTAAAGTGAGCAATCTGTGCGAATTCAGCATCTGCATCAGTACCGCCGACATCCATTATGAGTAAGATGGGCCGGTGTCGGGGTAGCGGCTTCTGCAGAAGATCGTGAACACAAGCCGCAGAAAAAAGGATACGAAACTTTGCTGTATCCAAGATTCGACTAAGGCCCTCTCGGAGTAACTCGCTCGGCCCGACGAGGACCGTTACAAAGGATTGTTTTGTCATCGTAGCTCCCCAGCCCGCCCGGTAAGGCGCTCAGCGCGCCAACCGCATTAACGTTAACGTTACGCTAGGAAAACCCTAAGCCAAAATACCGCCCTTAGGCGTAGGGCAGCATCGAGACTCGGGTTTCACAAGCCCGTGGCCTTGGGGAGGCATGATGCGGGCGCCACGGCGCCGCCATCGTGGCGTTGGACGCGCGGCAGTGAGGGTTGCCGGGGCTTGGTTTCCCGCGTTTCCCGCGATGCCGCTCCCGCGTGCCAGCTGCGTCGTTAGGCCGGCTCTTCGTTGCGTTGGATCGCCTTGCCATCAAAGAGGTTCTTCTGCAGGCAGCACATTGGACGAGCTCGTCCAAGTCAGTGCTTCATCCATAGGGAGTGCCCACAAAGGGATAGTTGTGCCGCCGGCGGTGAAGAGCCACGATGAGGAGAGTCTTGCTCCGTCAACCCATGCTCGACCAGTTTGGGAGGCATGGTCACCAGAAGGTGAAAGCTACACGCCATGGCTACAGAATACAATTCCTTGCCCGTCACTCCCTCGTCACAGGCCGGCGGCCGCAGGGGGACAAAGGCCGTCCTGCTGGTCTTTGGACTCTCCGGAGTCGCCGCCCTGGGAGGGGGCGCGGTCAGAAACTGGGAGCCCATCAACTGGAAGGTCATCGGGGCTGTTTCCAGAGCCGCGGCGCAGAAGGTCGAGGATGTTTCCGGGGCCGTGGTGCAGAAGGTCGAGGATGTTTCCGGGGCCGTGGTGCAGAAGGTCGACGATGTCTCCGAAGCCGTGGTGCTAAAGGTGTCTGCTGCTATCGACAGCTGGCAAGATCAACCGGTTCGAGCCACGGCCGAACCCAGCGCGATCGTGTTGGGACCGGGTGCGTCGGCCGTAACGTTGGGAAGCGCCGCCCCTGCCGTCCCCACCAGTACCGAGCGCCCAAAAACCCTCAGCACGGAACCGGATGCGTCGGCCGTGGCGTTGGTCGAACGCAACGCCGTCCCTGCCGTTCCCAACAGTGCCCAGCGCCTCCTCAGTACGGCGCCAGACCTGCCAACCGGAAGCCAGTTCGGCGTCGGTGACCGCCTCAAGATCGTGTTCTACGAGCGCGTCGACCTCGAAGAAGACAAATGGGGGGGCGCGTCCTCAGCCTCGGCCCTACGCGGTATCGTGCAGCGTCCGGAGCTGAGCGGCGAGTATACTGTCCAAGAGGACGGCACGATTTCCATGCCCTTGCTTGGCTCCATTCCGGTCGCCAACCGGTCGGCGCAACAGGTACAGGCCGAAATGGCGGCTACCTTCGAACAACTGCTGGGCCGCAAAGGACTGGTCAACATCCTGTCGCTGGAGCGCCCGCCCATTTACGTACTGGGGCCAGTCAAGAATTCGGGTTCGTTCAAGTACGCGCCCGGCATGACGATTCTGCACGCCATCGCGCTGGCCGGCGGCCTCGACCGGAGCCAGGGCGAGCCGTGGCAGAAGATTGAAGCCGTGCGTGAAACCCAGAGGCGGGGCGGGGCGATCGATGCAATTTCGAAGTTGCTCGCCCGCGTGGCGGTGCTGAAAGCCGAGCGCGACGGCACGGCGCCCAAGATCCCGCGCCAGTTGCTGGAGATCGCCGGCGCGACTGAAGCCTCCAACCTCGTCAGCGAGCAGAGCGACCGGCGCAAGGCCGTCGCCACGACCCGCAAGGATCGCGAGCGCACGATCTTGCGTGCACTGGAAGCGGCCAGGCAAGATGTTGCCGCGTATGGGCACATGGACTCGCTCGACGAGCTCGTCAAGCTGCGCGAGGATCGCGTCAACAGCATGCGCACGCTCGTGAATCGCAACGTTCTCAGCATGACGGTGATGGATCAGGTCCGGAGCGAGTTGTCCGACGCACAACAGCGTCGGCAGGATGCCCTCAACCAGTACGCGATGGCCAAGCAGCGCCTTGCTTCGCTGGAGGCTGAGGCGTTGCAGACCCAGGCCGACCTCAGGAACGATCTGGAGGTTGAGATCGAGTCCACTGAGACCCAGATCGCAGCCAACACGCGCGACTTGAACGCCAGCGAAGGCGTCCTGGACACGTTGCCGATGAACCGCGCCCAGGGTGTGAGCGCGAACAGCGTAACCTACCAAATCGTGCGGCAATCGGCAGCCGGGCCGGTCAGCATCGAGTCCCCCGGGATGACCCTGTTGCAGCCGGGCGACCTCGTCAACATAATCGTGGCCGAAGGCGAGCCAGACGCGCTGGGCGGTTCGCCGGTCTCGACCTCGTCCCTGACCGGCGAGAGCTCGCCGGCCGGGTCCACTCCGAACGATGCAGGACCTAGCAGCGAGGTGGCGGAGCAGCCAATCGGTCCGAATTGATGGCCGCAAGGAAACTGTTCTGCACGGCATGGTCTGCGTGAATGAACTCGTCGGGCCGACGTGGGAGCCGCAACGATCACTCGCCCACAGCTTCGGCCGTTTCACGAACGGGCATATCCGTCTCCGCCGAGTTCGAAGTGTGGCTTGGACTGCCCGCCGTGGGTAGTCAGGAATAGGGTCTTCACTTCCCGCGCCGGCGATACGAAACTTCTACAAACAGGGCAAACCCCCGGGCGCTCCATGGCTGACCAGCAGCGCGCAACAAGGACAGGAGTTCGCGATGTCTCAGTCATCGGTGCACAACCCTAACGTGCGGCTTCTGTAGGACACGCCATGCCCCAGGATGCTGTTATCGATGTGACCGTGGAGGCCTTGCCGGACATCGCGAGACTTGAAGCCATTTGGAAGGAGCTCGAGGCCCGAGCAACTCACTCATTCTACCTGTCCTGGCTCTGGATCGGAACTTGGCTGCGGCATCTGCCGGGGGGCGCTCAACCGCATATTCTGGTCGCCCGGACGTCAAGCAGAATCGTTGGGTTGGCGATTATTTGCCGGCGGAGCACCTGGAGCTTCGGGCCACATGCGCGGGCGCGTTGGCTACTCAATGAAACCGGCGATGTTCGTTTCGATCGATTGTTTATCGAGTACAACAACATTCTTGCGGAGCGATCCCTGGCCGATGCCACCAGGGTGGCATGCCTCGAGGCCTTAGCGCAGCACTTGCGCTACTCTGACCAGCTGGTGCTCTCCGGAATCGATCCGGACTTTGAGCTGGCCGCTTGCCGCACTGCGGGCCGGGCCGGGCTCCTTACCGATGTGAGAGCGGACGATACGGCGCGGTGGATCGATTTCGCAGAAGTCCGCCGGAAAGGCGGAAATTTCCGCGCCACATTGGGCCGCAATACTCGGCAGGCGGTAAGCCGCGCCATGCGGTTATACACTGAACGCGGCCCCATTGCGTTCCAGACCATGGAAGGCACTTTGGAGGCGCTCGCCGCGTTTGATTTGCTGGCCGAGCTTCATCAGGCGCGGTGGGGACGCAAGGGCGCCTTTGCCAATCCGAGCTTCCGCCGATTTCACGAAGACCTCATTGCACTCGGAGTTCCCACTGGGACCGTGCGCATCTCGCGGACGTTGGCTGGGGACCAGACGATTGGGATCCTGTACAATTTCGTGCATGACGGCCGTGTTTACAACTACCAAAGCGGCTTTCTCTTTGAGCGCGACGGCCGGCTTAAGCCTGGGCTTATCAGCCATGTTCTGGCTATCGAGGACAGCATCGGACGCGGGGAGTGCAGCTACGATTTTCTGGCAGGCTTCTCGGGGCACAAGTCGCACCTGGCCAATGCGGAGCATCCCATGAAGTGGATCGCAATAGGCAGAGACGGTCCAGAGCGCCGCATCGAGGCAAAGTTGCGCGGTGCCAAGCGAGTGCTAGGGTCCATTGCTGCGAACATGAAAGAGGCCATGGCTTGAAGCGCCAACCAAAGAAGGAGGGTCCATCTTCACTCTATATCGCCCACCGGACGAGCGCTGTTTGAAGCACAGCGCGGCGGGCTCTCTAGTCTATGTTTCAGCGTGGCGGAATTGGTAGACGCACCGCACTGTTGATGCGGCGCCGACAGGCTTGTAGGTTCGACTCCTACCGCTGGAGCCATCATTTTAGGTCGTTGAAGAAGGGCATTTCGGCCCCTTCTGCCCGACGAGCGAGTACTTTTGGTCCATCGATACGCCTCCCAGTAAAGAGATCCCTGGAGCGCCAGTTCACTGTCAGTCCGGCAAGAGACATTTGGCAGTTTCGTCTCCGGGCATACCCCTTGCGAGCAGCGGTATGTCTGGGTGTTTTGACGTAGCCCATCCATACACCAAAATATCCACCAGGCGCTCCTTGCTTTCGCCCCTGCGTGATTGTTTCATCGGGGAAAGCCGCATGAATGGCGCTGCCGTTCATTTGAAAGAATTGCACTTGTGCGCATGAGCGCTCCCAGCGATCGGCATCCACGTATGACTCCTGACTGCTACCCTGAGCTCGACTTTATCGAATTTTCTGACGCGGGCGGGAACGATCGTCATGGCGTGGGCGCGAGCTGGAATTCTCATGCTGTCTCGGTTCGGCCGGAACATCGATTAATCGGCGTCAGTCAGCTTCTTGTGGAGCCGGCACCGCCCCCTCCAAACGTCTTGGGTAAAATCGAGCTGAGACCCGAGACCATAATGCCGGTTCTCGAGAATGATGGTTTAGAGATCCTGGCATTCATGCTCGATGTGGAGCCGAACGTCGTCCGCGAGATAGGTGTTTGCCTCAACGAAGAGGAACGGCGGCGCGCCGAGGGGTTGAGACTGGAGCGGGACCGCCGGCGCTTTGTCGCTACACGTGGGCGACTGCGTCAGGTCCTCGCTTCCAAACTGGGAATCTCGCCATCCGAGGTCGAACTAGAATATGGGCACCGAGGCAAACCACACCTCTCGCACCGCATGGGTGCTCGCGATCTGTGCTTCAGCGTCTCACGATCCGGAGATGTCGCGGTCGTCGCCCTCTCGACCAGGCAGGAGGTCGGGGTGGACATCGAGGCAGTTCGCCCTGTGCCCGAAGCGGACGAGATCGCAGCGCTCTGCTTTTCCGCCTCCGAGTATGGGTCCTATACCGCCCTTGGTCCCGAAGACCGGCTGGAGGGCTTCCTCCGGCGCTGGACCCGGCTGGAGGCTATCTCCAAGGCCCTGGGGTGCGGCTTAGGACAGCCCTCTTCCTGGGATGAAGGGGATTGGGCTGTCCGTAGGTTCGTACCGAAACCTGGGTACATCGGGACGGTGGTAGTCCGGAATTGGTAGTCCGGAATTGAAGTGCCCGCGATGCCATCATTCGCTTACGATGCACTGTGGATAAACGAGGGCACGCAAGTTCATTAACGGGGCAGCGCTCCACAACGGGCAGCGCTCCACTCACATGTCCGGGCGTACGGATGACGAGTTTCATGGTGAAACCGTCGTGCTGAGGGAGTTGGGATGCGGGTCGTGAATCATGAAGGAAGTGGTTCGGGAGGCCCTGTGTCGGCAAACGTGATGCACATCCCGGAGCTTCTCGCAAACCTCGCGGTCAAAGACATAAAGGTCTGGGTAGAGGGCGATCGGCTGCGGTGCAACGCCCCAGCTGGCACACTGACGGCGGAGTCTTCCGACCAGTTGCGGAACCGGAAGGGCGAAATCATCGCCTTTCTGAACATGGCCACGGCGGCGGCTCGGCAACAGCCTGCAATCATTCCCCTGCAGTCTCGTGGAACACGCACGCCCATTTATGCCGTACCCGGGCATATCGGCGCCCCCTTCTCATTCTCGGACCTGTCGAAGCACCTGGGCGGCGATCAACCGTTTTACGCACTCCAGCCGCCTGGCTTCGATGGGCAGAGCGAGCCGATGGACCGCGTCGAAGATATCGCCAAGTACTTCGCCCGCCAGATCGTCGAATATCAGCCCACTGGTCCATACATCATCGCCGGTTACTGCTCCGGTGCTGCAACCGCTTTCGAGCTGGCCAAAATCCTGTGTGGACGCGGAGCGGAGATCCCATGCGTAGCGCTGTTTGGCCCTCTTCACCCCACCACCTTTAGCAAATTGCCGCGTCTGCTGTATTTCAATGCTAGCCGTAGCGCCGAGTCACTCCTGCGAGAGATGGCGAAAATGCCGACATTCGGTGCCCGTCTCCGACATTTCGGCAGTCGCCTGCGGAATCTCGGCGAGCGCGCCATCGTGACCCCCATTCGCAGAAGCAAAGAGCCTGTCACGTCAGATCCGGTGCTGGCGAGCAGAGCTCGGCTCAAATCCGCGGCGATCACGGCTTTGCGGCGGTACATTCCCACTCCGTATTCGGGTCGAGTATGCATATTCCTTCCGAACAAGGCCTGGATGCGATCGGGTGCAGCACCGCACCGCTGGCTTCGAGTGGTCCCCCATGCCGAATTCTATTTCGGGCCCGAGGAGTGCAACGATACCCTTATGCTGGAGGAACCGGACGCACCTGCCATCGCAGAGCTTTATCGCCAAGCAACCCAAAAAGCTGAACGATCTGCTATCGGGAGCGCATCTCATGAATGAAGTCCTACCTATCGCGGTGGAAGGCGGAGCGCTTCCTCTGCTGAAAGATGCGGATCATCAGGCGCTGGTCGTCGAGTACAACGCCACGGCAGCGCCCTACCCGTCGGACAGGACGATCACCGATCTCTTCCTCGACCAGGCGATGCGTAATCCTGATGCCGAAGCGATCCGCTTCGGCGACGCAACGCTGACGTACCAGCAGCTCAACGAACGCTCCAACCAAATGGCTACGCATCTAAGCTCGACCGGCGTGGGGCGGGGCCGGATTGCCGTTGTGTTCATGGAGCACTCCATTGAAGTCGTCGTCGCGATCTTAGGCGTCCTGAAGTCGGGCGCGGCCTATGTGCCGGTGGATGCGGCAACACCGAAGGGGCGTCTCTCAACAATCCTGAAGGACATTGCCAACGGGACCGACGGGCGGGCGCCGGTGGCGATCACTCAGACGCGCTTGCGGTCCGTCATTTCCCCGGACCTTGCCGACATTTTCGTGCTCGACGCCGATTTCGGGTCGATCTCGGCTCAGCCGGTCTCGGCCCGACCGTCGGCTGCCACTCCGCACGGCGCCGCCTACATCATCTTCACCTCCGGCTCGACCGGCACGCCCAAGGGCGTTGTGATCGAGCACCGGAACCTGGTGAATTACATCTGGTGGGCCGCTCGGGTGTACAGTTCCGGCGAACGTCTCGCATGGCCCCTTTTCTCATCCCTCGCCTTCGACCTGACCGTGACGACGCTCTTCACGCCACTCATCACCGGTGGCCGCATCGTGGTCTATCTTGGTGATCCCGGAATCCAGAGCATGGTCGTTCTCAAGGTCATCGACGACAATGCCGTAGATATTATGAAGCTGACGCCGGCGCATCTCGCGATGATCCGCGACCGCAATCTTGGGACCACAAGGCTGCGCAAGTTCATCGTGGGTGGCGAGGACTTCAAGACCGAATTGGCTCGCGATATCACGAAAGCCATCCCCCATCCTGTCGAGATCTACAACGAGTACGGACCAACCGAGGCCACGGTGGGCTGCATGATACACCGTTTTGACATCGACCGGGACCAAAGCTCATCGGTGCCGATCGGCGTTCCGGCCGCCAATGCGGGCATCTACGTCCTCAGCAAGGCACATCAGCCCACCTCCCCCGGCATTGTCGGTGAGATGTTCATTGCCGGCGACGGCTTGGCGAGGGGCTATTTCAATCGCCCTGACCTCACTGACGAACGTTTCCTTACGGCCGCCGATCCCCGAGATCGGTTTTCGCAGCTGCGGCTGTACAAGACCGGCGATCTCGCCCGCTGGAATGCGGAAGGGCGCCTGGACTTTCTCGGCCGCGCCGATCATCAGGTGAAGGTTGGTGGCGCGCGTGTCGAACTGGGCGAGATCGAAGCGCGGCTTCTGAAGCACTCGAACGTTCAGGAATGCGCTGTCGCTGCCATCGCCACCTCGGTGGTGAAATCGGCGACACAACTCGGCCATGTCGAACCGCCGGCGGTCGAAGACGGCATCGCACGACTTGTGGCCTACTATGTCTCGTCGAAACCTGTGACCGTTGCGGACCTGCGCGCCCACCTTGCCGAAGAACTCATGGAGTCCATGATTCCGACACACTATGTTCGCCTCGAACGGATGCCGCTCACGTCCAACGGGAAGATCGACCGCACCTCGCTTCCCGAACCGACGGCGGAAAACATCCAGCCTGCACAAGACTTCGCCGCTCCCTCGACGGAGACCGAGAAGATGGTGGCCGCGCTGTGGTGCGATCTCCTCCAGGTCGAGTCGATCGGCCGGGACGACAACTTCTTTGGCCTGGGCGGGCAGTCGCTGTTGGTGATGCGGGCGGTGTCAAAAATGCGAAAGACCTTCGGCGTCGACGTGCAGCTTCGCAATCTCTTCGAGCGCCCGACAGTGGCCGGACTGGCGGAAGTGATAGACGCAATGCGCTGGGTGGCCGATTCCAGAGCCCCTTCACTCGAGGGACCGAGAGAGGAAATCGAACTCTAGCTTTCGAACGGCCCTCCGAATGGCCTTGGGGCGGATGAAGATGATGGACAACGCTTGGGTACCGTCGCGAGGATCGGGGCTGCCGTGGACAACGGGGGAGTATGAACTCCTGCGGGACCAGGTCCGCCGGTTCGTCGAGGAGGAGATCAAGCCCTGTGCGGATCGCTGGGAAGAGGACGGGTTCGTTCCCCGTCCGGTCCTGCGCCGCATGGGCGAACTCGGCTTCTTCGGCATCCGCTACCCGGCCGAGTATGGTGGTGCCGAGATGGATGCGGTTGCATCGACGGTCTTCGCCGAGGAGCTCGGGCGCTCGACCTATGGCGGCGCCGCCGATGCGATGCTGGTCCATAGCGACATGGCTTCCATGTATGTCTTTCACGACGGGACCAAAGCCCAGCGGGCCCGCTGGATGCCGGGCATTGTCAGCGGCGAGGTGATCACCGCGGTCGCCATCACGGAGCCGGATGCCGGATCGGACGTGAAGGCCATCCATATGCGCGCGACCCGAGAGGGCGACTCTTACGTGCTCAACGGCACAAAGCTCTACATCACGAATGGCGTCCACGCAGATCTCTACTGCGTCGCCGCCAAGACCGATCCCTCGGCAGGAAGCAACGGAATCACGATGTTCCTGGTCGAGAAGGGCACGCCGGGCTTCAGCGTCGCCCGCGAGTTGGACAAGCACGGCTGGCGCTCCTCCGATACCGCGGAGCTCGTCTTCGACGGTTGCCGTATCCCCGCCGAGAGCGTGCTCGGCGCGGAGGGACAGGGCTTTTACTCCATCATGCGCAACTTCCAGAACGAGCGCCTTGTCCTCGCGGCCATGGCGATAGGGACGGCCGAGGCGGCGATCGATATGACCCTCGCCTGGGTGAAAGCTCGCCGCGCATTCGGGGGCGCCCTTTGGGACTTGCAAGCGATCCGTCAACGTCTCGCGATGCTTTCAGCGAAGGTGGAGGCAAGCCGCCAGTTTCTCTATGCCACCGCTTGGCGCATGGCGGCGGACCAAGATTGCATGCGCGAGATCTCGATGTTGAAGGCCATTTGCGGCGAACTGGTCAATGAGGTTGTCTATGCGTGCGTGCAGTACCATGGCGCCATGGGCGTCATGCGCGAGAGTCCGATCGAGCGGATAACGCGTGACGCCCGCATCCTGTCCATCGCCGGCGGCGCAACGGAGGTGATGCTGGAGGTGGTCGCGTCGATGTCGTGAGCCCAATGCCGCCGCCACATACGGGGGCTGTCGGTTGCGACTGGGTTGGACATACGCTTGAGCGGCTCCTGCAGCACTGCGGCAATGTGCTCATTGGCCGAGTTCCAAGGCTTATCCGGAAGGAGTGCCCATGAAGGGTAGTTGTGCCGCTGGCGGTGAAGGATCACGATAAAGGCAGAGCCTTGCTAGTCGACGGTGCTCCCCCAGTTCGGGATGGGATGCCCAGCATTGAAAGTGAAAGTCACATGCCATGGCCATGGGTATAGAAAACGATTCCGAGCCCGGGGCAGATCGAATGAGGGTCGTGAAGCTGAAGCCTGACTATGTCGCGATCCAGCGGCGCTGCAAGGACACACGGCCGCCCGACCACCTGATCGCGCACTACGAACTCGAACGCGGACTCGCGGATCGGCTACGGGGCGCCTCCCGCGACGAGCGTTCCCGAGTCTATTCCGAGGTCTATTCGGAACTGTTCAACAGCCTGCCGGACCATCCGCAAAAAGCCGCCGTCGGCTCGCGCCCAGACCGGATCGCGAAACAGGTCAGGGCCCTCTCGCCTCTGATGGGGCGCGGCGACGTGTACCTCGAGATCGGCTGCGGTGACGCCTCGCTGCCCTTCGCGCTGTCCGGGATCACTCGTGAGGTGCTGGGCCTCGATGTCACGGAGGCCCTGGTGGATTTCGCCGCCGCTCCGGCCAATTTCCGCTTCCTGAAGACGGAAGGGGTCGAGATCCCGCTCGCGGACAACTCCGTCGATCTAGCGCATTCGGACCAGCTCATGGAGCATCTGCACGTGGAGGACGCCGAGGCCCAGCTCCGGGAAATTCACCGGGTGCTTAGGCCCGGCGCGCACTATGTGTGCACGACCCCGAGCGCGATCACGGGGCCGCACGATATCTCGATTTATTTCGACGAGGTGGCGACGGGCATGCACATGCGGGAATACGACTATTGCTCACTGCGCTCCCTGATGCTCCAAGCGGGCTTTCGCCTGATCGAGTTCCCGCTGGTGTTCGGCGGATATTGGCTCGCTACGCCGCCCTACTGGCTCCTGCGCGGTATCGAAGTGGCTCTGCAACAGCTTCCGGCTCGGTTGCGGCGCAATCAATTGGCCGGCGTCCTGATGGGCATCACGGCAGTCGCCACCAAATAACAGCGCCGGACTTCAGACGCGCGGGGGCCCACCTGGCCTCGAGAGCGTCGGCGACCACGGGACGCGGAATCGGACAGCGCGCAATCAGCACGCCGATGCCCAGGATCTCGAACTTGCCGGAGATCGACAGATCGACAGATCGAAGACGAAGGGGTCAATCGGCGTCACTAGAATAAGTAGAACAAGTGTTGGACAACAGGAATCGGGTCGCTTCGGGAACATCGCCACCACGGCTAGAGCATTTCACCGTTTCACGGAAACGGCGAACCGCTCTATCTCTTTGTTTTTACGCAATTCCGAACGGAAAACCATGTCACACTTTTCCTGGAATTGCTCTAGGGACCAGAACACCCCCAGCGCCCCTGCCCGATGGGAAAGCGCTTCTGGCACACGGCCCGCCGAAGTGATCGACCCAGTCCGATCACGATGGCCCGAAGGCCGTCCAATTGCGGTCGATAACCCTGTGCCACGATCGATGTCTCTTCACGTCTGGAGCCGCGACGCGGTCGGTTGTTCCCGCACAGGGCCGGCTGCAGAATCGAGGTTCGTCGCGAAGGCCAACATCAGGGCCGCACACGCACCCTCGATGCTGACGGCGAGCGTCCAGCCCAGGACCAGGCCTTGAAGTCCACCAAGTTTCGCTCCCGCGATCACCAGGCACAGCTCCAGCAATCCGCCAAGCGCGAACCAGCGAGATGCCTTGCGCATCCTGTCGCCCAACCGCGCCAGCGTGCAGGCATGAAATTTAAGCGTTGATCCCAACAGGCTGAAGCCGAGGAAGCGCAGGCTCGAACCGGCGATCTCAGGATAGGCTGGATTGAAGACTGCAAGGACCGTCTGCGAATAGGTGAAGATGAATACGGCGCAGACCAGCGAGAAGAGCAACGACGCCATCACCGATAAAAGGATGTCGTGTCTGGATTGTTTCGGGCTCGCTCTCACAACGGGGAACAGGGCCGTGGCCAAGGCCGCGGGAATCAACGAGGCCATGGAGACCAACATCCACAACGATACGAAGGCGGCATTGATGGCCGGCGACAGGAGAACCAGCACCAGGTAGGGCATGATGACGGCCGGGGCCTGCACGGCCACGTCGAGCGCATAGTGGTCGAAGACCTTCTTGCGGAGCGTTTGGAGCAGCTGTAGGTCGGGAGGCCCAACGAGATGACGCGCACCGCCCCGCGTCAACAGGTCCACGCCGACGAGAGACGCCAGCAGGCCGGCCGCCCAGCTCAGAAGAATCGCGGCATTGGAGGTGTAGCCGCCAATCGCGGCGGCAGCGATCAGCATCAGCTTCAACGTGCCGAACAGCACTAGCCGGATCATCCTGCCGGAGCTGCGAAGGTTGCCCAGGAATGCCTGGTCGGCCACGACGGCAAGAACGGTCAAACCGCAGCCGAGGACGAACGCAATACCCTCGAACCAGCCGCCGATCAGCGCGGTCGAGCTGTAGAAGTACGCATGCCCGAGGACGAACAGCAAGGCCAGGCCGACCGCCAGCGCCACCCCGACGCACGCTGCCGCGGCCACGAGACCGCGCTCCTTGCCAGGATTGCGGACGATCTCGCCCACCAGCATGGTCCCGATCCCCGCCTCCCCCAGCATGCCGATAAGCCCCATCACGGACAGGAGGGCAGCGATGTTGCCGATCACCTCCGGCGGAAACAGCCGCGCCGCGAGCCACCAATAAACAAACCCGAGAGCGGCCGCCGCAGCCGTTCCGATTGCCAGCGCGCCGGAATTCATCACCAGCGCGGCGTTCTTTCGAAGATTTCGGCGCACGCGAATAATGGCCGTCCCGGCGCGGTCTACCGACATGATTGCTGTCCCGAACCTTGCACCGGCAACGCGGACCTGCCGGCGGCTGGGCGCAGGACCTCCCGGTAAACCTGCTCGATCCGGGCCACGACCGCCCCGGCCTTGAGGCGCTCGACCCTAGCCAGGCTCGTCGCCTCCAGGCGGGCTCGCAAGGCGCGGTCGTCAAGAAGTGTCTGCATTGCGTTGGCGAGGGCGGGCGCGTTGCCGCTCGGCACGAGAAGGCCTGTTTCGCCATGATCGACGAGATCGGGCATGCCGCCGATGTCGGTTGCAACGACTGTCTTGCCGGACGCCATCGCTTCCATGATCACTGTCGCGCAGGCTTCTGGCCCCACCGATGGCAGCACGCCGAACAGTGAGCGCCGCCATGCATGCATGATAGCGGAATGCGGCCACATGCTGAAGACTCTAACGTTCGGCGGAAATTCGGTTGGCGTATCGGCGACCCGGCGCCCGACCAGGACCAGCGGGGGCGCCCGCTCCAGGCGGGCATAGGCTTGCAGGAGAACGTCAATGCCCTTGAGGCGCATCATGTCGCCGACGAACAGGATGAAGCCATCCCCGGGCAGCTCCCGCAGGCAGGCATCTTCCGGACCAAGCACCCCGACATCGTCGGGCACGAAGTTTGGGATGACGTCGTAAGGGGCGCGGCCTTGGGTGAGTCCGGTGTGACGGGCCACCGCGTGGCTGACCGCGATGAAGCGGTCCACCACGCGGCGAGCGGCGAAGCTCGACGCCCAGTTGCCCAAGGTGGTCACGGCTGCCTTCACCGCCCCGTAATGCCCCGTGGCGCAAGGCAGGCACTTGGCCGGCGCCGGGCCACTGCAGAGATGGACGCCCAAGTGCATGAAGTTCTTCTTGGCGCAGACAAGGCCGTAGTCGTGGAGCGTAACCACGAGGCGTGCCCCGCCCACGCCTTTGATTGGCAGGAGGGACGCGTAAATCCAGTTGTGGGCGTGAACGATATCCGGCTCCTCCCGGGCAACCAGCCGCTTCAGGGCAAGGACAAGTTCGGGATCCGGGAAGGGTGGTGCATGGCGGCGCTCGGGATCGGTATGCAGGCCCGACAGACGCTGGAGCGTGCCGCGCAGTCGATGCACGCGGACCGCGCCGTCCAGCTCGGTTTCGGGGGAGCCGGGATGCATCAAGGTCCCGACGCTGACATGATGGCCTCGCTGCGCCAGCGCTGCGCCGAGATTGCGGACGTGCCGCTCCTCACCCCCGATTACCGGAGGATAGAACTGCGATAGCAGCAGGATGCGCATGATCGAGCCTCTTTTCAGATGCGCGGCACCAGCGTCGAAACACTGCGATAGAGCCGGTTATCCGCCGGTCGATAGAGCCGCGCCTCGGCCATCTGTCGAGTTGCCAAGGCGGGTACCGGGATTTCTCGCGTCCAGGTGTCGCCCGGCGCGACGGCGACCGATCGGAAAACGGCGAACGGTTGCCCATCAAGGGTGATTTCCACGTCGAATTGCTGAGGTTCGGCCTCGGCGCTCCTGATCCCGACGGTGATCCGGCGGGACTCGCCACCGGCCGATGGCAACAGCCAAAACTCGGTGTATTTGAATTCCCGGTGGACCGCTTCGTCCCGGACGGCCAGCGCATAGGCTCCGTTCGCAATAAGCACCGCCAGCATGAGCACGGCTCCCTGCCAAAGCCGGACCCGCGCTGGAGCCGGCCAGGCTGGCAGATCGGGAGTGTCGCGGCGGATGGCGGCCACCAGTGCCGCGGCGGCCGTCACGGCCCAGAACCACAGCGCCCAGCCGAGCGGCGTAAGGACGCCTGCCGCGTTCAGGGCAAAGCCCCCGGCGATGCATGCGGCGAGGCTTGCTCCGACCGCGTAGACGAAGTGTTGCGCAAAGGAGGTGGTCTTGACGCCGATGGCCCGCAGCACCGTGTGGCCAGGGACGAGGAACACCATGGGCGCGCCCAGGGCAGTACGGAGGAGCACGCTGTCGCTGACCGCAACGGCCGCCACAGCGGCCCCCGCCCACAGGCAGCCGGCCAGAAGGTCCCGCTTGCTACGAATTTTCATGCAATCCCCTCACGTCGTAGATGACGATCCAGCCATTGTCGTAGATGCGGGTGACGCCCTTGACGTCATTGAACTTGAGCAGCGCCGCGCCCGAGAGCGGTCCCTTCTGCCGCTGCCACGGCTGAAAGTAAAAGCCGAGCACCGGCGGAGTCGTGGTCAGGCGCAGGTCCATCAGCAGGAAATCAATGTCGCTTCCTGCCAAAGCCCAAAACTCATCAGGCTCCAACGTCTCGGCCTCGAATATGCGCGCGGTATCGACGCCTTCTCTGATCTCGACCCTGACGTCCTGCCGACCGTAGCTCGCAAGCAGAAGGCGGTTGATGCGGTCGGTGGTGAAGCGGTTGCCGGCACCGAGCCATTCCTTGGTCCAGCGTGCCGTTTCGATCCCCATCGGTTCGATCGACTCCTGATCTGCGGCCACCCTGTAGCGCCCGTGGATCGGATTGAGCGAAGAGCTCATGAGGCCGCCCAGGACGATGACCGACAGAGCAACGGCCGGAGCGACGCGGCGCAACCCGCGTGGCGCGCGCCCTTCCCAGAAGTGGACGACGCTCACAGCGACGACCAGCCCGACGCCGATGAAAACGAACGTTCCCATGCGGTTTCCGATTTCCCATCCGGCGCTGGTCAACCGGAAGGCCACCGAGACCGGAAACCCGAAGGCCAACAAGGTGAGGAGTATGATGCGGCTTTCGTGCCAGCGACGTTTGAAAATGTCCTGGATCGGACGCCAACCGGACCGCGCACCACCAGGCGCTGCCATGGCCAGCGACCGAAAGAATCCCGTTGCCAGTCCGAGTGCCACCAGCAGGAGCGCGAGCAAGGTGGTCAGCCGCATGTAGAGGGCCTTGTCCGGCACTCCGAGGTGCTCCAACCGTGGGGCGGGCCCCATCACCTTCCTGAGCAATGAGTCGAAGCCGGACTCAATCACCGGGCCGAGATAGGCTGCGAGAGGGATGCCACGGGCCTGCACCCACAGCGACGGCAGGGTTATGGCGAGGATCGCCGCGAGGCCCACCGCAGTGCTGGTCTTGATGCGCAAGGGGTCGTGCCGGCGCCAAGCCTCCAGCGCCGCCAGCGATCCGAAATAGATGGCGGCGAAAGCGGCCGAGAGGTGATGTGTGACCGCGAGGCTTGCCAACAGCAACGCAATCAGCCCGAGCGACTTCAACCTCGCTCGCCCGACAAGATCCTTGGACGCTGCTTCGACAGCGAAGGTCAGCACGCACAGCACTATGCCGAGGCTCTCGTAGGCGAACATCGAGTCGAACAGGAAAAAGGTTGAGCAGCCCATATAGGCCAGACAGGCGATGGCCGAGATACGCGGCGATCCGGCGATGCTTTCAAGGAACAGAAACAGGGCACCGATGAACGTGCCCTTGAGGATGACCAGCAAGAGCGTCGCCGCCGCAAACAAAGGCAGTCCCGTAAGATTGACGATCGCCGTCGCCACTATTTCCAGAGCCGGGTACGTTGGCCCGATCGGTAAGAGCGGGTTGGATAGGAACAACCGGCGGGCGGCGATGAGATCCTGGGCCGCGATCCAGTGCAAGACTTCGTCGTAGCCGCCGAAGCTCGTCGGGGAATAGACGATCTTGCAATACAAGAAAGCTTCGGCAAGCAGGAACAGGAGGAAAAGGCGCTCAGCCCGGGCTGTTGTCGGCCAGGCGATACGAAGGCTGGTTGGGACGACCAAGAGGACGACACCGGACCAAAAGAACAGCGGCGCCACGTCATACCCACGGCGCCCGGCCGCGTGCCCAGCCACGACCAGGAGTAGAGCCGCGGCGGTCGCCAGGCACAGAACCGCGATCCATCCGGAGTTGGCCCGTTGCAGCGGGGGATCGGCGCTGCCGCCGCCAAGGTCAGGACCGATAACGGCCGACACGAACCGTATCCCGGCCCTGATCGGGTTTATCCTGGCGCCCGCAGTGAAATGAGCCGATATCATCCGCCTCATGCCCCCGTCTCGCGAGGCCACGACATCACCCCACCGGGGTGCAATCGGACCGCGGATCGGTTGCTCAGGACATCGCGATAAACGTCGTTCAGCGCTTGCGCGCAGGCATCCCAGTCGGGCAGCGCCAGATCCGGAACCTCCCGATGGGCCTCCAGTTCCCCGGCCAGGGCGTCGGCCAGCTCCCCCGGACCGGCGCTGCACGAAATCGCCCGGCACAGGCCATTGGCGGCCAGCTCCCGCAGGCCCGACGTGTCGCTGACGAGGACCGGACGGCGCAGCGACAGGGCTTCCATCACGGCGACCGGATGGGCTTCGTACTCGCTGAACAGCACGAACAGCGCGGCACTCGCCAGCAGGTCTGCCATTTGCTGCCGCTCGGATCCGGGGATGGCTGCGATAGTGACCCGCTTCTCGAGGCCGAGCGCTGCGACGAGGCGCCGCAATTCTCTCTCGTACGGCCCTGTACCGACGATGTGCAGCCGCACGTCCGGTACCCGGCGGATCAGTTTGGGCAAGGCCGCGATCGCCCGATGATGGCCCTTGTAGCGCTCCAGCCTGCCGCTCGAGACGATCAGGTGTGGATCGACCTTGACGCCGGGGCTAGGAGCCGGCATCGCGGCGCCGTTCGGAATGACGACAAACCGCTCCCGCGGCACGCCCATCCTCGAGCTGAAGAAGTCAGCTTCGAATTCGGAGACGCCGATCAGCCGCGCGGCCCGGGCTACCAGCGGCCGGAGCAGCGTATGCTGGGTGCTGCGTACGGCGTTGCGCAGCCGGGAGGAATGCCCGCCGCTGTGGAAGGTCAGGACGAACGGCAGGTGCCCGCGGACGGCCGCAAGCAGCCCGATCGGCGCCACGAAACTGCTGTAACCCTGGAAGTGGACCAGATCCCAAGCGCCGCGCCGGATCGCGGTATAAATGCCAGGTGCCACATAGAGGTCCAGTTCCCTTGGCCAGGCCGGCACGCGCCGCACACGCATGCCGCGCACCTCCTCCTCAACCGGCAGTTCCCCCGAGGGATCGGTAGTGAGCACGTCGACTGCGTGGCCACGCGCGACCAAGCGGGGACCGACCTCCTGGATGTGGGTTTCAGTGCCGCCCATGAAGGGGTAGCAGCGAGCGGCAACCATCAGGATTCGCATCAGGATTACCCGCCGTCATCACAGGCTGTCGCGCCTCGCCTGTGCTGTTGGTGCACCCTTTCACGCAGGATGGTCTTGAGGACGCGCCAGCCGTCCGGGATGGCGCGCAGATGGCTCACTCCACTGATGCGCGGAGCCTCGAAACTCGCCACCTCGACGATGTTGAGGTGGTTCTTCAATGCCCGTACGTTGATGAGGGTCTCAATCTCGAAGCCATCGCAGTCGCAATTCAGCGTGCCGACGTGCTTGGTCCAGAAGGCGATGTATCCGTAGCACAAATCGGAGAACCAACCGCCATAGAGCAGCCGCACGAACAGGGTCAACCCCCTGTTGCCGAACATCCGGAACAGCGACATGTCGTCGGTACCGGCGCCCTGGATAAAGCGTGACCCCTTGACGAGATCCGCGCCGGCCATCAGCGCACTGACAAAGACAATCGCCTGCTCCGGGACCATGGAGCCGTCAGCGTCCAGCATGACGATGATGTCGCCCGTGGCGGCCCGGAATCCCGCTTGCAGTGCAGCGCCCTTGCCCAGCCGGGGTTCCATGACAACCTTCACTTCCGCGCGCAGGCGGCGCGCGACCGCGACCGTGTCATCAGTCGAACGACCATCCACGACAATAATCTCATGCGCCCAGTCGGGGATGCGCGGCAGAAGCCAAGGGAGGTTCTCGGCTTCATTGAGCGTCGGGACGATAAAGCTCACTCGGGGCAGAGTCAGTGCTCGCTGCAGCGCAAAATCAATCGGGTCGGGCGGCAATACGGCACCGACATGGGCGAGATTGCTGGGGAGACGCTCATTCATGGCAGCGCTGTGACGTCGAGTAGTGGAACCCAACGGACGGGCTGAAAGTGCGCCAGGACTGCCGGTGTCGTGCCAGGTAATAGGCCCCGTACACGAATCGACATGCTAGGCCGAAGCTGTTCGCGGCAGTGCGAATGCAATGCAGGCCGGGACTGGAACGGATCTGAGCAGCATACCGGTGATCATGTTGTCCTTCCATGACCGATGAGCTTCCCGAAAGTCCGGTGCTCCGCATGGCGCGCACGCAAATGCACTGCCGGCCACAAGTCGTAGGGACCAGTTCCAATAACCGCCACATCCACGGGTGTACTCCAACCATTTGCGGACTCCGGGCCAAAATGAAATGAAGATGAGATGCACGAAGATTGGTACGCTTGTCGCCGGCCCTTAAAGCGCTTGTGGCTGGCCCCTAAAGTTTTTGTTGTTGTGCGAGCTTTACCGGTGAAGAAATGAAATGAAAGGGAGATGGGTGGTTAGCAAAAGACAATAGAAGACTAACTCTTTTGGGGTATCCTTTCGGGTTGTTTTCAGCTCACACCGCCAGCGCAGAGGTACGGGCAGCGGCGGCGATCACCTTCAGCAGCTGTGTTGACAGGCTCAAGCGCGTCCGGCTCTTTGCAGGCGGGGTACCTGTGCGGATAGCTAACCCGGTGAGACCGGCCAGGAGAGGGGCTGCCCAAACGACTCCGAGACCCCGCTCAGTCCCGAGACCGTCGCCTCAGGCTCCAGCAACCGATACGAGGTCGTGACCTCTCGCAAACCCCGCATATGCCCGAACAGGTCGATCACCTCCAGGCCGGACCGGCGGTTGTAGGTGTGACATCCCAACGCTCCGGACCAGATGCGACCGATCGGGGTCTGGGCAAACTCCAACTCGCTCAGCGAATCGATCTGGCAGAAGGTCACCGCGCCGCCATAGCCGCGCGCGCAGTCTTGGACCGGGCGTAGCGCGCGTCCGCTGTGTCGGATGACGGCGCCTGCGGGTCGACTGAGCCTGGCATCGAGCAGGACCGGGTTGGCTGCATGAGGCGTCCAAGACCCGGTCAGGCTCTCGGCGTGGTAGAGGCTCAAGGCATCCCAGGACGTGGACTTCCACAGCCTTGGGCTGACGAAAAACCAAAAGCCGCCCTCATGCCAGAGCGGCGTGGTATCGTAGCCCTCAATGCCTTCCATGAGGCAGGCTTCCCGTGTCCACCGGTAAGGGAACTCGACTGCCCTGTAGAGGCAGACATTCCTGGCCGCTCCCGATTCAGGGATCATCCAGATCTGACCATTCTGCTCGAACACGAACGGGTACGAGAGGTGATGCGGTTCCTCCACAACGATCCGGGATGCACCTGCTGTCCCGTCCCGGTTCACGGCCACGACCGCAATGCACCCCCGGTTCTTTGAGTAGAGATACTGCTCGACAAAGATGAAATCCTGCCCCTGATGCCGGAATGGGAACGGGTCGGCAAGGTAGCTGTCGGCATTCCCGGTGAGCATCCTGAAGGGTGCTTCGCCTTTGTCGAGCAGACTCGCCGATTCGTCGATGCGCCAGCCAACCCCCCACGTCCTGCCGCCCCTCGCCAGAACATCCAGACGCCCGATCGCCTTCGATGCAACCGTGCCGGTCACCCTTGCAAGGGCCGAAAGCGCGCCGCACGAAGGTAGCGCCGTCCGTGGACCGGGATTAGCGGACGCAGATGAACCGGTTTCCTCGCACAGGGCCTTGAGAATCAGAGGCACAGCGCAGGAAAGGGCGCTGTCGAGCCTCAATGCCAACACTTGTCGGTCTGCACTGGTCGGGCGCGCCGTCCACGGTCGCAACGGGCGCGCCGTGTCATGCAGGTCGACGAGAAGATCCTGATGATGCACCCAGGCCGCCACGACACCGATCTCGCCGGGTGCGCCATTGAAGATCGGGGTGAGCACGCGCCGCGCCGCCGGGAGCGATTCCGACCCGCTCAAATCGATCACCACATCCGCTTGGCCGGCCGGAGGCGGCGGCAGGCACCGCAGCGCGGCCTCTACGGGGTCGACGGCGCCCTTCCCGCTAAAACCATAGACCAGTCGTTCGAGTTCGAGCAGCAGACGGAAGATTGACGGCAGCGGGCGGCAGTCAGCCGCGAAAACGCAGGAGACCTCGTTGCCGGGCACTTCAGCGAGCGCCTCTGCCAGCCATAGATGCCAGCGCAGCAGCCGCGACGGATCGAGACTCAAGCAAATGCGCATTGTTGTTCTCACGTCGGATTTCAAGAAGACGGGAGCTTTGACGAGAACCACCCAGCCAAGCATCACTATGCCCGATCGACGCCGGTCTGTGCGAGGCCAGAGGAGGTAATCCTTAGGGGCGATTGCACTCGGCGTCCGGCCAGAGCCACATGCAGGGATGATGATCGACTGGCATTGGGCGAAATACGGGGCGAAATACGGACTGCGCAATGCGTGGCTGTGTGCATTTGCTTTGGCGTTCATGTCTGTTGTGGCAATCGCGAGCACCGTGGACAAGCCATCGGCGATGTCTTTCATCAAGACTTCCGGTACAAATTTCACGTTGGACGGCAAGCCGTTCTTCGTGACCGGCGTAAACAACCATTATCTGACCTATGGTTCGCAGGTTGAGGTCACCCGCGTTCTCGATGACGCGGTGGCGATGGGCGCCAATGTGGTCCGCACCTTCCTTCAGCCGGTGATCGGGTCGATCGACGGAAGCGTCCCTACGATCTGGGATTGGCAGCTTGAAGGCGAAGCCAGCAATCTCGCGGTCAAGGGCACCTACCTGCTCTACTGGGATCCAAGTCAAAACAGGATGGCGATCAATGACGGCGCCAACGGCATGCAAAAGGTCGATTTCCTTATCGCCGAGGCCGGCAAACGACATCTCAGGCTCATTATCGCCTTCCTGGATTTCTGGGACTACACGGGTGGCGCCCAGCAGATGCGGGCTTGGTACGGCAGCCAGGACAAGTCCCGGTTTTTCTTCACCGACCCGCGCACGAAGCAGGACTACAGGACCTGGGTCCGCCACGTCGTGCAGCACGTCAACCTGCTCACCGGGCTCGCCTACCGGGATGACCCGACCATCATGGCCTGGGAGCTGATGAACGAAGGCAATGCGCAGCCGGAGGCATTGCTGTTGGCCTGGACTGGCGAAATGTCGGCTTACGTCAAGTCCCTCGATCCCAATCACCTTGTCGGCTCAGGGAATGCCAACATTCCGGTGAAGCTAGCCGATTTGACAATCCCGACTCTCGATTTCGGGACCTGGCACGGCTACCCGCTCTATTACAAGCTGACGGTCCAGCAATTCAACGACATGATCACCGAGTTCTGCCAGTTGGCGGCCGGCGCCAAAAAGCCGGTTCTTCTGGAGGAATTCGGCTATGCCCGCTCCAATCGGCACTCCGCCGAGGCTTACGCCATGTGGCTTGATACGCTTGCCCGTAGTCCCAGCTGCGCTGGTTGGATGGTGTGGCGGCTGGTGTCGCTGCAGGACAGCGGACGCTATCCCGTCGATGAACACGACCAGTTCGATATCCGCAATGATGGAAGCGTGATCTGGAACATCCTCAAAGCCGCGACGGCCCGGGCGGCGCAGACCCGCTTGGCCTCAGGAACCGCCCGGGAAGCCCAATGACCGAAGCCTCCGTTGTGATCTGCGCGCACACTCTCGACCGCTGGGACGAGTTGAAGCGTGCGGTCGGGTCCGTCCGCACCCAAACACGTGCCCCGCGTGAAATCGTCGTGGTCGTGGACAACAACGAGGCCCTGCTAGAGCGCGCCGCGCGCGAGATTGCGGGCGTTACCGTCCTCGCCAATGCCAGGCAACCGGGCTTGTCGGGCGGGCGCATGACAGGAGCGGAATACATCACGGCCCCGGTGATTGCTTTCCTCGATGACGACGCCGTCGCCGACCCGCAGTGGCTGGAGGAGCTATTGGAGGCTTATCGGGATCCGGCGGTGTTGGGGGCCGGCGGTCCGGTTGAGCCGCTGTGGCAGGTGCCGCCGCCCTCGTGGTTTCCCGGCGAGTTCCACTGGGTCGTGGGCTGCACCTACGCCGGCATGCACGTGCGGGACGGGTGCATCCGCAACCCGATCGGGGCCAACATGTCGGTGCGCGCCGACGTGCTGGAGCGCGCCGGCGGCTTTGCGCCGGACCTCGGGCGCCGCAAGCTCGGATTCTCCGTCAGCGGCCGAGCAAGGATCGGCGGCAAAGCTGAGAGCTGCGAGGAGACGGAATTCTGCATCCGGGCCGCCGGCCTATACCTCGGGGGCTATTGGGCGTATCGGCCAGCGGCGCGAGTGCTCCACGCGGTGCCGGTCCAGCGCACCACGTGGAAATACTTCGTCCACCGCTGCCTCGTCGAGGGCACCGCCAAGGCAGTGTTGACGGGTCTCGCAGGGTCCAAAGACGGCCTTGGGGCCGAATGGCACTACGTCCGGGAGGTGCTGCCGCGCGCCGTTGCGAGCGACCTGAGGGCGGCTATGCGCGGCAACGTCGGCGCCGCCCAGCGGGCCGGGGCGATCATGGCGGGCTTTGCCCTTACTGCGTTCGCCTACGCCACGACGCGCCTCGGCGGGGTCGCCGGCGCTTTGTCACAACATTTGCTGTCGCGGGTCCACGCGGCCCATCTGAGATAGCTCACAGGAGTCAAAATTTCCGCGTTCCGCAGCGAGGCTGACTGCTAGAATGTTGTCGCCGATGAGGACAAGCGATGCCGCATTATCGGGTTTACGTTCTGGATGAAGATGGCCAATTCATGGGCGGGGTCAACCTTGCCTGCACGGACGACGATACGGCGAATGAGCACGCCAGGCGGTTAGCAGACGGCCACGAGGTAGAGCTTTGGCGACTGGTTGCGCGGTTCAAATTTGACAATCCGCAGGGTCGTCCCGCGGCGACGAAGCGCCGCCCTCACGCCCTTGGGCCACGTTTCAGCCATTTCAACAAGCCGCTTAAGCGATCGTATTTCCCCTGGATGGGACGTTGCGATTGAAAGCGGATGATGCGGATATCGCCGCCCGTACCGCCGGCCACGTCGCTGAGCGATACGTGCAGAGGCTGGAGCGCGTCAACGCCGCAAGGCGACCTCGGCCAAGTGCATCGACGCGTAAATGGCACGGTCAAACGTCCGCGCCGGCAGCCCGATAGCCTCGACGGCTCGTCCGCCACGCAGCATCCGAAGACATCCGGGCCGTGCTTCTCGAGAACTTCATATACCAACGACCCGCTCGAACCAACCTGCGCCCAACCAGCGCAACATTTCAAACGAGGCACACAGTTTTGGTAGGACGTCCGGAAGGCTGTCTCGGGACGGCTGTTCGATCACTTTCCATATTAGAATGTGTTAATAATTTATATTAGGAATGTGTTGATAAGCGTTAACCAAGCCTCATTCTCGCCGTAAACCGTGGTAGGGTCCGGCTGGGTTTCGTACATCGTCCTCGAATGATCAATTCAGTAGGCGCAATACGGTGTGGGCGATTAAGTAACGAGCGGAAATGCCTGTGTTTTACTTAGGGGCGCGGGTGAAATGAAAAACAAAAAAGACGCAATAAACTAAGGAACTATCGTGCCTATACTAGACAGCAAGCTCGGCAGATCGTTCGCCGGGAGAGATGCGCTCAACCTAAATTCGGCCGCGGCTCGAACCGTCGAACATCTTGCGCGTTGCCAGCCATACCCCTTGTGGGTTCAAGGGCGAAGGCCCGAAGAGCCCGTCGACCACACTCGCCACCGATGGCGAGTTCAACGTTAGGTTCGCTCGACAACAACGCCTAGGGCGAAGACTTCCAACTCCACGACTTTGAAATCCGTTCGCTGTGCTAGCTGCGAGCATGTGACATGTCGCGCGCCTTGGCGATGCGCGGCAGTGGAATCCCCTGTTTTCAACGCCAAAGAAGGATCACGGAATGGCTCTTTCCGCACCCGCAGGCTTTGCTTCTAGCGACCTCGTCTTCGAGGAAAACTTCTCCGGCACGGCGCTCGATAGCGATTGGCATACGTACATCACCAGCAATGCCGCCAACGGCTGGGCCTGGAACAGCTATGGATCAGGTGGAAGCGGCCCGGGCGGGCCGTATGATGCAGACTACGATATGCCGAGCCAAGTGTCCGTGAGCAACGGGCTGCTGGATCTCACGGCGATCAAACAGCCCGTCAGTGGTATGAACCAGGGAACTGCACAGACATTCCCGATCACGTCCGGCGCGGTCAGCAGCTATGGCAACTTCGAATTCAATGGCGGCTACCTTCAGATCAGCATGAAGGCGCCCAGTGGCGACGGCGCGTGGCCTGGCCTCTGGCTGATGCCCGGCAAAGGCGCCGGCACCAGCGGCGACAATTTCGAGATCGATATGCAGGAGGGTGGATACACCGGTTCGGGACCGGCAAACCAGGCGTTCTCCTACCACCTCCACACGCCGTCAGGGGAGTTCGGCGGCGTGGTCGACACCGGCATCGACCTCACGGCCGGCTTCCATACTTACGGCATCAACTGGGTGCCCGGTGAATCGATCACTTGGTATCTGGACGGGAAACAGATGGCGCAAGTGACCAGCGCGCAGGTGCCGATCCCGAATGAACCGATGGAATTGATCATGAGCAATCAGGTCGCGAATTCCAACGCGGCCGGATGGCATACGGCTCTCGATAGCTCGACCCCATCGTCGATGCAGATGCTGGTCGATGGGGTTCAGCTCTATCAGAGGGCGGGCAGCGGCGACACCGTCACGGGCGCCAACGTCACTCCCTCGACATCCTCATCGACCCAGACCCCGCCTGCGCCAACGATCCAGCCAGCGGTGACGCAGGTCACCGCTTCACCGGGAACGGGAATCGAGCATGCCGGCGATGCCATCACGATGACGGTCGCCTTCAACAAAGCCGTAACCGTCACGGGCACGCCAGCACTGTCGCTCAATGATGGCGGAACGGCCAGCTATGTCAGTGGGTCGGGCACCAACGCGCTCACCTTCCGCACCACGGTCGCTTCGACCGACAAGGATACCTCGGCACTCGCTGTCACCGGGGTCAATCTTCCGAGCGGCGCCAGCATCAAGGATGCATCCGGTGTTGCGGCGAACCTCTCGGGCGCGATGAAGACGTTCTCCGGCCTCCAGATCGATCCGGTCTTGCCGGCGGTAACGCAGGCCACAGCCTCGCCAGGAACCGGCACCGAGCACGTCGGAGACACGGTCACGCTGACACTCGGCTTCAACGAGGCCGTGGCGGTGTCGGGCACGCCGACACTATCGCTCAACAATGGCGCGACCGCCACCTATGTGGGCGGCTCCGGAACGAGCGCGCTCAACTTCCGCACAACGGTCGCGTCGACGGACACCGATATCTCGGCGCTCGGCATCGCCGGCGTCAATCTGCCGAACGGTGCGAGCATCCAGGACGCAAGCGGTGTCGCTGCGAATCTTGCGGGCGCGGTGAAGACCTTCTCCGGTCTCCAGGTCGCGACGTCATCGACAGCCCCAACCATCCCAACTGCCCCAACTGGCCCAACTGCCCCAACTAACCCGATTACCCCTACTGCCCCGTCATCGATCGCGCCGGTACTCACCATCGCGGATCCCACGCTCAAGGTGAACGGGGGAGGCGGTACGGTCGACCTGGGGGTCGAGGTGACAACGACCGACCCCAACGATGTCGTGACCGTGAACATAACGGGCTTGCCGAGGTACGAGACGATCACCGACAAACTCGATGGCAAGACGTTCAGGGGCGGCAACATCACCTTGACAGCCGCGCAGGTCGACAGCGGATTGACGCTGGAATCGAACTACAGGGGCTGGGACCAGCCGGTGGCGACACTCAAGTTGACGGCAACAGCGAAGGACCCGGCCACCGGCGCCGTCGCGACAGCCTCGCCGCAGACCATGGCCATAACGGATCCTCGGCCTGCGGCCACCACGGCGGATCATCGGCATGCGACCGGCACGGCCACAGCGTCCGTGGCAAGCCACAGTTTTGCGCTGCTGAACCAGTACCTGGCCGGTCACTCCGGGCGGGCTGATCACGGTCAGATCGTGGCGTCCTTGTCGAATGGAGCCAA
Organism: Mesorhizobium sp. B283B1A; assembly: GCF_020165735.1. Taxonomy (NCBI): domain Bacteria; kingdom Pseudomonadati; phylum Pseudomonadota; class Alphaproteobacteria; order Hyphomicrobiales; family Phyllobacteriaceae; genus Mesorhizobium; species Mesorhizobium sp. B283B1A. Next base: position 10,660 of record NZ_JAIUIQ010000005.1, on the reverse strand, counting down.
CTGGAATCAGGACTTGTACCTGACCAGACCGCACCATTGATCGCCTCCAGGGCTTCAGCGCCTGGTGCGACACCGTCGCATTCGCGAAAGCTGAGAAGGAACATGGAACGCGGACGTGTATCCGCGAAGGGTTAAGCCAGAATGGCGATGCAAAACGAGAATGCCAACGCCGCAGACCTTGAAGTTCGAGCCCTGGCTCTGTTCCTGCGCCTTCATGGCGTAGACGCTAAGCCCGATCAGATCCGCGATCGCTGCGGTGGCGGCGATGCGATCGGCGTCCGTGCGATGATTCGCTGCGCCCGTGGGCTCGGGCTGAAGGTCGGCTCGCGCAAGACAAACTGGAAGCGACTTGGGAATGTCCGGCTCCCCGGCATCGCGTCGCTGCGGAATGGCGGGTTTCTGCTCCTTGGAAAGGTCAACGACAAGGCAGCGATTGTGCTTGATCCAACCTGGTCCCGTCCGAAGCAGATCGCGCGCGCTGAATTCGAAGCAATCTGGGATGGCCGTTTGATCTTGGTTGGACCGACTGTTGCAAATCGGATCGTTCATGCATTCGTCAAAATCGGTGCCCGCGGGCGTGACCTGGCGCAAGGTGCAGGCAATGCCTTGATGCGCGCTCGCGATACATTGATGCGTGCGCGGGTCGCCGATCGACGCGATCCGGCGCCTCAGGCGGCAAGCAACGATTCTGAGAGCGACGACTCAGGCCTACTTGCCCTGGCGATATTGCTGCATTGCCATGGTATCGCGGCCGATCCGGGCCAAATTCGCCACCGGATGGGCGCGGCGCGCGCAGGTGTCACCGAAATCCTGCGCTGTGCAAAGGATTTCGGGCTCAAGGCTAAGGTGCAGAGGACGAACTGGGATCGGCTCGCGGTTACTCCGCTGCCGGGGATCGCCGTGCTACGGGACGGTGGATTCCTGATCCTTGGCAAAATCCTCGACGACAAACTCATCGTTCAGCGCCCATCGTCACCGCAACCCTATGCATTGACGCAGGAGGAACTCGAGGCCATCTGGGACGGCGACATCATCCTGATGACACGGCGCGCGGCCCTGACGGATCTCTCTCGCCGATTTGATATCAGCTGGTTTCTCGGCGCGGTCCACAAGTATCGTTATCTTCTCGGCGAGGTGCTGATCGCATCGTTCTTCCTTCAGATATTTGCCGTCATCACACCGCTGTTCTTCCAGGTGGTCATCGACAAGGTGCTTGTGCATCGAAGCATGAGCACGCTCGACGTTCTGGTCACTGGTCTCGTCGCGCTGACCGTTTTCGAAGCTATTCTCGGCACGCTGCGTGTCTATCTGTTCGCGCATACGACGAACCGCATCGACGTCGAGCTCGGCGCCCGGCTGTTTCGTCACTTGATGGCGTTGCCGATCGCATATTTCCAGACACGCCGCGTCGGGGATTCAGTCGCACGCGTCCGCGAGCTCGAGAATATCCGCCAGTTCCTGACGAGCTCGGCGCTCACGCTTGTCATCGATCTCGTCTTCACCTTCGTTTTCCTTGCGGTGATGTTCTATTACTCGACGTTCTTGACTCTGATCGTTCTGGCGTCGTTCCCATTCTACATCTGCATTTCCGCGGGAGCTGCACCGCTGTTTCGCCGGCGCCTTGATGAGAAGTTCGATCGCGGCTCGGAGAACCAAGCTTTCCTGGTCGAGACCGTCACGGGCGTCGAGACGCTGAAGGCCATGGCGGTCGAGCCGCAGATGCAGCGCCGCTGGGAGGAGCAGCTCGCAGCCTATGTCACAGCAAGCTTCCGCGTGCTCAGCCTGAACAATACGGCGAGCCAAGCGGTGCAGATGATCAACAAGCTGGTCGTCGCCGCAACCCTCTATTTCGGTGCCAGGCTCGTGATCGGCGGCGAGCTGAGCGTCGGCGGGCTCGTCGCATTCAACATGCTGGCTGCGCGCGTCAGCACGCCAGTGCTTCGGCTTGCGCAGATCTGGCAGGATTTCCATCAAGCCCGCCTGTCGATCGACCGTCTCGGCGACATACTCAACACCATTCCCGAGCCAAGCTTCAATCCTGGCCGAGCCGCACTGCCGACGATCCGCGGGCGGGTGACGTTCGAGCATGCGACTTTCCGCTACCGCATCGATGGCCCCGAGGTACTGCACGACGTGTCGTTCAGCGTCGAGCCCGGTCAGGTCATCGGCATCGTGGGCTCCTCGGGCTCAGGCAAGAGCACCGTCGCCAAGCTGATACAGCGGCTCTATGTGCCGGAGAGTGGGCGGGTGCTGGTCGATGGCGTCGACCTGGCAATGGTCGATCTAACCTGGCTTCGACGCCAGATTGGCGTTGTCTTGCAGGATAACGTGCTCTTCAATCGCTCCATTCGCGAGAACATCGCCCTCGCCGATCCGGCTATGCCCATGGAGCGCGTCATTGCGGCGGCATCGCTCGCCGGCGCTCACGATTTCATCCTGGAGCTGCCTGAGGGCTATGACACCATCGTGGGCGAACGCGGCAGCAGTCTTTCCGGTGGGCAGCGCCAACGCGTCGCAATCGCTCGCGCACTCATTACCGATCCGCGCATCCTCATCCTCGATGAAGCGACCAGCGCTCTGGACTATGAAAGCGAGCGCGCCATTCAGCAGAACATGAAACGAATTTCTGCCGGCCGAACCGTCTTCGTCATCGCTCATCGGCTCTCGACCGTGCGCCACGCGAACCGCATCATAACGATCGAGCATGGCCGTATCGTCGAGGACGGTACCCATGATGACCTAATCCGCTCGAATGGGCGTTACGCAAACCTCCACTATCTACAAGCCGGCATCCATGAAGTCCGCTAATCGAAATGTCGTCGAGTTTCCCAGAGCCCAGCTTCGGCGCCGCGAGCACGAAATTGCGTTCCTGCCGGCGGCGCTCGAAATCACCGAAACGCCGCCGTCGCCGATCGGGCGCGCGATCGCGGCGAGTATCGTCGCGGTTTTCTGCTTCGCGCTGGTGTGGGCGTCGCTGGGCACCGTCGATGTCGTGGCAACCGCGACGGGCAAGATCGTGCCAGACGGGCGCACCAAGGTGCTCCAGCCGTTCGAAGCGGGCGTTGTGCGCGCTATCAACGTACGCGATGGGCAGAGCGTGAAGGCTGGCGAGGTTCTGATCGAGCTTGATCCGACCATGACCGAAGCCGACCAGGAGCGCCAGAAAAGCGAACTCCTTTCGGCCGAACTCGACGTCGCGCGGCTGCGCGCGGCGCTCGCGGAGAATCCGCTTGCTGCCTTCCAGCCACCGCACAGGGCGAGCGCCGCGGAGATCGAGATGCATCGTCAGTTTCTGATCAGTCAGCTTGCCGAACAGGACGCCAAGCTCGCCGAGATCGATCGCCAGCGAAATCAGAAGGAAGCGGAACGATCGACCACCTTGGCAAGCGGAGCGAAGCTCCAGGCGACGATACCGGTTCTTGAGGAGCGGGTCGACATTCGCAAGAAGCTCCTCGACGAGGCACTTTCTTCGAAGGTCGTCTATCTCTCCGAGTATCAGGAACTCGTCGGCCTTCAGCAGGATCTCAAACTTGAGCAGGGCCGCCTGCGCGAAGCCGATGCGGCCATCGCACTGCTAAAGGAAACGAGGGAAAGGACCGCTGCGGAGTATCGGCGCGCGACCTATGACGCACTCGCCAGATCCCAGCAGAGGGCTGCGAGCGCTGAGCAGGAGGTGATCAAGGCGGAGCGGCTCACAAAGCTCCAACAATTGACCGCGCCGGTCGATGGCGTCGTGCAACAACTCGCCGTTCATACGGTGGGGGGCGTGGTGACGCCTGCTCAGGCACTGGCCGTGGTGGTTCCGAGTGGGAGTCATCTCGAGATCGAGGCTATGCTCTCCAACCGAGATATCGGTTTTGTCCATCCGGGACAGAAGACTGAAATCAAGGTCGATACATTCAATTTCACCCGCTACGGGCTACTTCATGGAGAAGTGCTCAGCGTGTCATCGGACGCCATAACCCGCAACAGGCAACAGAGCGCATCGAATGACCCCGCGTCGGGCGTATCGCAGAGCGAAAGTGAGCCGAGAGGTCAGGAACTGGAATATGCCGCACGCGTTTCACTTGACCGTACGGACATGCAGGTTGATGACAAACTCGTCAAGCTCGGTCCCGGCATGGCGGTGACGGTCGAGATCAAGACTGGTACGCGCAGTATCATCGGCTATTTTCTTTCGCCGCTGGCGAAATATAAGCAGGAAGCGCTACGAGAGCGGTAAAAGCCGGCTTCCAGCCGACGAACCTTCGTCCTCCCGTTGTCAACTCGAGAGCGCAGGGCGTGTTCCTATTCGATGAGTGGTCCGAACCAGGACGTTAGGGCTACCCCCAATTCGCCAAGGGGCCCACCTCCGGGGCGTGCTACGACTGTTCCGCGCAATTGCAGAGCGGAAACCGCGACCGTGAACATAGTCGGCCAAGCCACTCCAAACACATTTCATCTTCGAAATCAGTGCTCTCATCGAAGCCACTGGCTAGCGGGAATACGACGCGCGCTGGTGGTTCGGGCATCCAGGCTCGGACAAAGAACCCGAACTCAACCTGATGGGCGTGCAGGCGATCGGCGTCGGCTCGGCACCTTGATCCGCCGAATTGGTGTCGGCCCGGACATCGTCACCGGACACGACTTCCGCAGTTATTCCAAGGCCATTGCGACGGCACTGGTCTCCGGCCTGATAACGGCCAGCGCGCGCGTCAAGGACATCGGTTTGGCCCTTCCTCCCACAGCCTACTTCGCCCGGTTCGCACTCAACTTTCCGTCGGCGGCCATGGTGACGGCCTCCCACAACGAGAACGGCTGGACCGCAGTGAAGATGGGGGCGCAAAGGCCCCTGACATTCGGTCGGAGGAGATGACAGCTTTGAAGGCGCTTGTGCTGGACGGCGATCTCGATCTCATCGGCGGGAGGAACTATGAATTCGGGCCCGGATTTCGCGAGAGATATATCGAAGACCTGACTGCCGGAAAGACCGTCGGCCGAAAGCTGAGGGTGGTGGCTGCCTGCGGCAACGGCACCGCAGGTGCTGCCCAATCTCGTCACAGTGAATGGAGTGCGTGTGGTTGCCCAGGACGGCACGTGGGGCCTGGCCGGGGTGGAAAACCCCATCTCGTCGGACCGAGGTCGCGAGATGTTCGAGGCTCTCGATGCTGTGCCGCGCCGCAATCCGGAAGTCGGGGTCTACAATCAGACATTCTGAGAGGAACTGGACCATGCCTGGCCGGATCGTAAGTTTTATCATGAGCGGGGGCGTCGGCTCTCGGCTATGGCCGCTCTCACGCGAAGACAATCCCAAGCAATTCCACGACCTTTCGGGCGACGGCTCCATGCTCGCCAAGACCGTCCGACGCCTCAAGGCGCGGCCATATGCTGAAACGCCGATCTACCTGATCGCTGCCGAACGACACGCCGATCGCGTTATCTCTGACATCGGTCCGCTCGGCCTCCAGGGCGGCAAGCCGATTTTCGAGCCCGTAGCTCGCAATACCGCCGCCGCGGTCGCCATAGCCACCTTGCAGACGATCTGCGAGCATGGCGGCGACGCGCTTGTGCTGATGGTCCCGTCCGATCATCAGATATCAACCGAAGCGCAATTCTGGGAAACCGTCGAGGCGGGCACGCCTGCCGCCGAGTCAGGAAGCATTGTAGTGTTCGGCATCAAGCCGACACATCCCGAAACCGGGTACGGTTACATCGAGGTTTCGGTGAACCGTGGGGGGGTTGCCGCCGTTTCGCGTTTCGTCGAAAAACCCGATGCTGAGACAGCCGGCCAATATGTGTCTTCGGGAAGATTCTACTGGAATGCCGGCATCTTTCTGTTTCAGGCCAACACGATGCGGCAAGCATTCCTCGACCTGCGACCCGACATCTGGGAAAGCGTGGAACGGGCCTACAAGACCGCACGGACTGACGTCTCAGGCATCTACCTGCCCCAGGGCTTCTACTCGGCTGTCCCTTCGACATCGATCGACTACGCAATCATGGAGCGCGCCCGCGGCATCGCGATGGTTACGGCCTCCTTCCGCTGGAACGACCTCGGATCGTGGCAATCGCTGCTCGAAGCCAGCCCGACGGACCGCGACGGCAACGTCGTCATGGGCGACGTCGTCGCCATGGATTGCGGCAGCTCCTACCTCAGAAGCCTGGGCAGGCTGCTGACCGTCATCGGGATGAAGGATGTGGCGGTGGTGGCGACGCCGGACGCGGTATTCGTCGCTCCAGTCAGCCACAGCCAGAACGTGAAGAAAGTCGTCGAACAGTTGGAGAAGAGCGGACGCCTCGAGACCAAGTTCACGGCGTCGGAAGACCAGGTCATTGTTTCCGGCTCATGGCGCAAGCGCGTCGAGCACTGGCTCTTCGAGGAGACGCTGCCGCTGTGGTCCACCGCAGGTGTCGACGATGTGCACGGTGGCTTCCACGAGGCTCTTGGTTTCGATGCAAGGCCACTGGGCAAACCCAAGCGCATGCGCACGATGGCTCGCCAGATCTACGCTTTCGCGGTGGCCAAGGAACGCGGCTGGCACGGACCTGCCGACAAGCTGATCGACCATGGTATCGACTTCATCGCGAAATACGGCCGGACCGACCGCGGGGGTTGGGTGCGCACGCTGAATGCGGACGGCAGCGTGGCTGACCGGGTCGAGGACGTGTACGACCATTCCTGCGTGCTCCTGGCGCTTGCCCATGCTCATCGATGCGGCCATCAGGAAGCCCTGCGGCTTGCCCAGGAGACATTCCAATTCATCGACGCCCATCTTGAAGACGACAGCCTGAACGGTTTCTTCGAGACCCCGGGCTGGAAGGGGGTGCGGTTCTCGAACCCGCACATGCATATGCTAGAATCCTTCCTTGCCTGGCACGACGTCACCGGCGACCGTGCATATCTGCGTCGAGCGGCACGCGTCATCGATCTCTTCCGGTGCCATTTCTTCGACCAGGAAAGCTGGACGCTTGGGGAACATTTCGACGTCGATTGGCTGCCATTGCCGGGTGACAAGGGACAGTGGACCGAACCGGGGCACCATTTCGAATGGGCCTCCCTCCTCGTCGATTTCGCCCGCGCGAGCGGGCAGAAAGACTTGGCGGCCTACGCAAGGAAACTCTACTCGTCGGCGGTCGCCAGCGGATTGAATCGGGCCACGGGTCTGGCCTATGCAGCGGTATCGCGGCAGGGATTGCCCCTCGACCGGCTCTCCCGCAGTTGGCCGCAATGCGAGGCCATCAAGGCGGCCGTCGCCCTGGACGGCATTGGCGGACCGGATCTGAAACCCGAGATCGAAGCTCGTGTCGCCCGCCTCTTCCGATGGCATATTGATCCGGCACCGCTTGGCTTGTGGGTCGACCGCATTGACGAGCGCGGAAGGTCACTGGCGACGGAGGTCCCTGCGAGCATCTTCTACCACCTGGTGACGGCGTTGATGCAGTATCTGGACAAGACTGGAGGACAGGTCAAACCTTTCCCGCTGCCTGCTTTGGATAGGGGCGAAACGGTTCCGAAGCAGATTTACGGCTGACCGGAAACTGGGCTGCTTTAGTCGACGGCGGAATCCCACGCCGGTTGAGAAGCCATTTGGCAGAGGTCGACGGCTTCAAACCTGTCCAAAACCGAATCTAGCATCCCACTTTGTGCATAGGCGACCGCAATCCGGGCTGAGGCGCCGAGCGATCTCACCAATCCCAGCAATCGTAGACTGGTCGGCGTCGTAGCCGACCTGTCGGATACGCAACTGGCGAAACGCTGTGCGGACGTGCTGGGCAGTCAAGGGACCTACGATCGCGACTTGCGCCAACTTTGCCTGCTGATCGCCCGCCGCTAAATAGAACAGCCGGGACGGAAGTGCGAAGCAGCCGCAAGCCGGTGTGACACTCTCCTGCCTTCGGCCAGTCAGAAAGCTCGTTTCCGCGAGGTGACGGGCTTTTTGGCGGCCATGAGTAGAACTCGACGCTGGTCTTTTCTCATGCTTGGGCAGAGACCCTGCGCCACTACATCCGCCGTTTTCTGAAGCTAGACACCGATATCTCCGAGGACCAGCGGCCAAAGCTGACGAGTTGGACCGAGAGCGCAACGTAAAGCCCCATGGAATCCAGATACGAACTAAAGACGGGCCGGCAACCACCCTAACCCGGGGTTCACCCAAGGCCGACCTTAACTGACCTGGCGATGTGCCTTACCGCCAACGATCTAGTCTAGCCCCCTGGATCGACGTTTCTTCAAAGCTTTGGAACCCTTAGCTTCGGCAGCAAGACGTTGTTCACGAAGTCGCGCAGTTTTTGTATCTCGTGCCTCCTTCTCGGCGGCGTTAGCAAGTTTTGCCTCGCGGTCGGCGCGCTCCAATCGGTCTTTGTCGACGCTTCGCTGGGACAGTTTGGCCTCCTACCAGAAGACCCTTCAATTTGAATTTTGCCGAAATGTTCCCCATAAAATTCATCAGACCGTGGCCCGCCACGTGGAAGCAGTGACGGGCCGACTACGGCTGTGCGTCATGGCCATCACCGCCTCCACGGAATGGCTAGCCGACGCCTCCGCCAGCTTCAGGTTGCGCGATAGCGTCGAGGGTGTGGTGTCGAAGGCGCCCATGGGAAGGATTGTTTGATGTTTCAGACAGACAAGGGCGCTGCGCTGACGATCTCAGATTTCTCGATCCTAACACTGCAGTAAAGGCCGCTATCGAACTGTATGGCCCGGAGCCAGACCGCGGTGGCCACTGTGCTTTGGAAGCTCATTATGACGGTCGGTCGGCTGATTTCCGTTTCTGGTCCGCAGTTTTCCGAGACCTAATTGGCGCCGTTCATTGAGAAGACGGCGGTGATGGACAACCGAAGTGACAGCTTTATCCGCCTTTGCTTGCTCCCTATTGCTGTTCTCATACTTCATTCGGATAGCTTTGAGGTATATTAGCATTGGCGCATAAATCATCGAGCCGACGGCGCCGTGCTCACAAACAGCCCGACGGTTAGGCCCGGTTCCTGTTCACATCCCAAAACCCACAGGCGCCGGGCCGCCTCGGATCGTTCAAGGGGCTGCGACTACAGCGAGACTGGCGTTATGGGCCAAGAAAGCCCTCGGCCCCATTCAGACGGATAGATCGAAGCGCTGCGTTGCCAACCACCAGCGCTGTTCGAGCGCGCGATCTGCTTCAAGCGGAGCTCGACCATCACATCAACTCATGGGCAATTGACGTTCGCTGTTGGACCGAATAGCGCCGAACGGCATGGCTTGCGACGCAAAAGCACGGCACCTCTCGACAGTTCGAACAGGCGCCGGGGTCCGCGCCCCGCGAAGGACGCTGGGCCTATCGGGATCCCCCGATACCTCGCCGGGCGCCTATTCTGGCGCCCCGCCGCCCAAGTGTGCAATGGCTTCGACGAATACCCGGTAAAGGCTTTCAACATCTTCGTCGATTTCTATCCTCTTGATGCCGACTGCTTTCGCGTCGGCGAAGAGCTTGTGTGTGAGTTCAGCGATAAACACTGCATCGGGAGGCGCTGTCTCGGGGACCTCATTAGCGATCCATTTGTGCAGAAAACTGATGCCGCGTGTGCTCATCCAAAGATCCACCAGGCGCCTAGGCTACAGACCGCGAGCACAAGGACTGCAGCCGAGATCATTATCCCCCTCCGGTTCTGCCACTTCGGTGGAGGGCTAGGCACCAGTTTCTCTGAATGGTTGTCCATCAGTGACAAGCTATGATGAGAAATTAGGTTCCGCTAATCATGAACGCCTAGAGAGAATGTCAGACGCCGCCATATGCGGTCTGCACGTTGGGAAGCTTGAGGCCAGCCCACACAATAGCTGATTGAGAATCTGTCTCTCTGGAAGGGTGGGATGGACATCCAATCATCTGGCCAGGTCTGCGCAGCGCACCACCTGCATTGGTGCGCGAGGCGCCCAGGACTGTATATACGGCGTCTCGGTGAAGGCGCGATGTTACGCAAACAGGGCCCTTATCGGGGTGAGACCGAGTGTCAGCCTATCGACGTGATCGTTGATGTGGCCGGCAAGTGGGGGCTGTTCGTTGCCATCGACATCCATGAACGTTGATGCCTCTCCGCTGGTTCACGGACCTCGCCATACCATTGGGCATGGCTTTCCATGAGCTGGCGTCGAGCGAGCGAGATTGCGATGGTCACTCCCAAGCAGCGGAGCTCGTTCCATGCCCGCTGATCCCACGTTATTCGGCGCGTCGAACCATGTGTCATTAACCTATGATGTACAGGGACAGCGGTTTTGTGCACGGAAGATCCCAGTTTGCACGGCCGATGCCGACCGGTCTCGCGCGCAGTGCCGCCCTGCCAGAGGGAACCGTTCCGTCATGTAACGGAATTCTTGGCGGCCGACCGCATTATCCAGTCTGATAGGCTTCTCGTCGTTGACCCAGTCCAGTCTGCCCTCAGACCGAATGGCAAGACCCCGCCTCTCAGAAAGTCTGATTGTAGGCGCCGACTTCGGAGCTGCGGCGCAGCACGGCGTCGACGGCCTCGAACATCTGTCGGCGGCGCTGCGACGACACCGGGCTTTCGACGACCACGACGAGCTCAGGCTTGTTCGAAGACGCCCGCACCAGCCCCCAGGTGCCGTCCTCGGCGACGACACGCACGCCGTTGACGGTGATCAGGTCCGATATCTTCTGGCCGGCGAAAGCGGCGCCGTCTCGCATCATCG
>NZ_JAIUIQ010000049.1:0-38908 GCF_020165735.1 Mesorhizobium sp. B283B1A | reverse complement strand
CCCCCCCCCCCCCCCCCCCCCCAACCTCCCTCTCGTGACGGGCGAGGCGATAAGCACTCCGTTCAGGCTTCGAGCCAGCACTGCGTCAAGGCATAGCTGTTCATCAGCGACCCGACCCGTCCGACGTAGCCGCCAACCTTGTCGGAGATCGCGTCGATGGACTGGTAGAACATCGGGATGATCGTACCGCCCTCGTCGCGAACGATGATTGCCATCTCGCGATAGAGGTTCTTACGCTTGTCCTTGTCGAGTTCGCCAAGCGCTTCGATGAGCAGCTTATCGAACCGCTCGTTGAAGAAGTGCGTGTCGTTCCAGGGCGCCGTCGATCGATAAGTGGTTGAATACATCATGCCCTGCGTAGGTCGCGGGCCCCAGTTGGAAGCGCAGAAGGGCTGCTTGTTCCAGATTTCGGACCAGTAGCCATCACCCGGCACACGCTTGACCTCGATGGCGATGCCGCCCTTGGCCGCGCTCTGCTGGAAGAGTTGCGCGGCGTCGACGGCGCCCGGGAAGCCAACCTCTGAGACCCTGAGCGGGATCGGTCCGCTGTGGCCCGACTTCTGATAGTGGAACTTGGCCTTGTCCGGGTCGAAGGCGCGCTGCTCAATGCCCTCGGGGAAGAGCGGTTGGGACGCACTAGTCGGAAAGTCGTTGCCGACCGTGCCGTAGCCGCGCAGGATCTTGTCGACCAGCTCCTGACGGTCCACCGCGAGCTTGAGCGCCATCCTCAGATCCTGGTTATCGAAGGGCGCCGTGTCGCAGAACATATTAAAAACATAGTGGCCGGACCCCGACGCCGTCTCGACCTTCAGGTTTGGCACGCGTTTGATCAGATCCACGACCTTTGGATCGACCGAGCTGATCATGTGCACCTGGCCGGCCTGCAGCGCGGAAACGCGCGCTGTGGGGTCATTGATAATGATGACCTCGACCTGGTCAGCGAAACCCATCTTGTCGGATTGCCAGAAATTTGCGAAGCGCTCGCCGCCGTGGCGGACCCCAGGCTGGTTGACAGCCACCTTGTACGGACCCGCGCTGATGCCTTCAGCCGGGTTATCCTTGCCGCCGTTGGGCTGGATGACGAGGTGATAGTCCTGCATGAGGTAGGGCAGCTCGGCGTTCGGCTGCTTAAGGGTGACGACGACGTCATGGCCATCGGTCTTGAGGCTCTCGATGCCAGCTAAGATGCCCTGCGCGCCAGATTTCGATTCCTTGTCGGAATGGCGCTCCAGCGTCGCCACAACGTCTTCCGCCGTCACGGTCTTGCCATTGTGGAACTCGACGCCCTGACGGATCTTGAAGGTCCACACTTTGGCGTCTTTGGACGAGCCGATCTCCTCGGCAAGGCGGTTCTCCAGTTCCCCATCGGCCGTGAGCGCCACAAGATACTCGCCCCAGCATTTGTCAAAGAAGGAAATCGCCTCAAGCGCCTTCGCAGGGTCGAGGGTGTCCGTTGCCGCGCCGCCTGAGAGGCCGGCCTTCAGAATCCCGCCCCTTTTTGGCGTCTGCGCCATCGCGGCGCCGGCAATAAGCGAGTTGGCGAAAGTGGCACTGAGGCCGAGCGCCGCGGCGCGGCCGAGAAATTCACGTCGGCTCAGACGGCCCGCAGTGAAGCGGCGGCTTAAATAGTCGAGTTCCTGCGACATTAATATTCTCCTCTACCTTTGTTTGTTCCCTTGCGTGGCCGAAAACATGGCCGCCATGAGAAACGCTATCATTGCCCATGGCGCCGATTTTCAAGAATTCAACGTCGTTGACGCAGGAACTCGGCGTTCTCGCGCCACCCTACGCAGAATAGCACCACTGCGGCACGGCATAGTGTGGATCTCGCGCTATCCCGGTGGCAAAGCCAACGGCCTGGCTACGGCCCTAGCTGCAGTGCCCGTGTGGCGCCTCGCCGAGTACGGCGCAGCAGGGAACGAACACTTGATGAGACCCGGCGGAATGCGAGACTGACATCCATCTTGCGATTAGATGCTGCCAATATGGAAATTGAATTTGACGCAGCCCCTTCCGGGGTCTGTTAGTAGTTTTACGCGCGTGGTCGCATGTCTCAATTAAGGAGCGGGCCTCGGCGTTGATACGGCCAGACCGCATTGAATCAATACAACACTTGCCGTGGCTTCTCCGTTCCGGCTTTTCCGCGCTTCGACAAAAAAGACAACGCGTTTCGAACACGGCGCGCAGGCAGATCGCTAAGTCCGCTGGACGTTGCCGGCGGGCTTAGGCTCCGAAGCGAATGGTCGATCCCGATGACATTCGCGCCGACGTGCCGCCGAAGGTTCGGGCCTAGCGACGAGTTGGTGGCTCAAAAAGAGTCTGCCCCCGGACGTCGCAGCCGGGTCAACAAACACGGTTTACCCGATGCCGAGTAACCTCTTCAGTCGGTAACGAGAGCTGACATGAGAACGCGTAGATCCGATAACTGGTCCATCTGCTCAATCGTCGCAATGGCGCGGGCGCTGTTGGCGGGACTCAGCACGGATCTTGCGCAGTCCTTGAATTTGGACACAAACTCACCTGCCGCCATGGGGTTCTCAGGATGGCCTCGCATGTATTTCACGGTTTTATCGATCACCCGCCCGTCCTCAAGCGAGATTTCAACCCGAGCCGCAGCGCAGAAGCTTCTCGGGTTGGGGCTAGTCAGTTCGGGATCGAAGTCGAGCTTTGAAATGTTGATCAGCCGCTGGATGACTGGATCATCGACCACTTCCTGGGAAAATTCGGCAAGAGATACACGCCCCTGCGCCAGCGCGACCGCGGAACAAAACTCCATACTGAACTTGCCCTCCATAGGCGTTTGCGGGGCATGGTACGCCAGGTCACCACCCACTCCCGGAGCAAGCACGCATCGAATGGATCTTACGCGTTCAGGTCGGATGTTATGGCGATTGCGTAGTTCGAGAATAGCATCGATGGCCGAATGGGTATCGAGGCAGGAGGGATACTTTTTGAAGACAATACCTGGCTCTCGGATATCAAACGGATTGCCGAGGAGCGAAGCGACCTCGGTGGAACGCCCGCCCTGCGATATGTACGTGCCAAGAAAGCCGTTTGTGCCTTCGAGCGCATTGGGACTTGCGGTGGCCCCTGCTGCAGCCAAAAGCGCCGCCTCCAGGCCGTCCCTCGCTGCAAAACCGCAATGCATCGGCTTTACCATCGAGCCGATATTCGCACGTATACCGGCCACACGGGAGGTGGCAATACCGATGGCGGTAGCGGTATGTTCTGCGTCAAGTCCGAGTATCTTTGCGGCTCCGGCGGCAGCGCCGAACACCCCGAGTGCTGCAGTGGCGTGCCAACCGGACTGATAAAGCTCGTAACCAGCAACGTGGCCGAGCTTTGTCATCACTTCAATGGCGGCGGCATATGCGACAAGGACATCTCGGCCCGAACTATCTGTCAGTTCACCAGCCGCCAAAATCGCCGGGAGTGCGGGCGCAGTAGGGTGCCCGCACATCGGGTCGCTTACGTCGTCGAAATCGCAGGCGTGTGCCATCACGCCGTTGGCGAGCGCCGCGCCTAGCGCGGTGCTATGAACGGAATGGGCAAGAACTGTTGCTTTTTTATCCTTACCGGCTTCTGGCACTACGGTATCGAGCACCATTCGGGTTACCGGCTCCCTTGCACCCGCAATCACGCAGGCCAAGCAGTCCATGATCCCGAATTTCAGAGTTACAATATCGGTTGGCGACAGGGCGCCAAATTCAAGCCCGCTGACAAACCTTCCTATCGCCATAGACAGAGAGGCAGCACCGTTAACATTCGAGTTCATAAGGATTGCCTATTTCGGTATCAGCTCGTCTCAGTGATTAGATGCGCCCGGGAAATACCTGCCGCCAACTAACAGCTCGAATAGCGGTGCCAGCGTGGGTTGCTTATCGAGGTGGTTGATGAAGTCGCTGATCGACCCGAGTTGTTTCTCGGAAAACGGGACCATGGACATCTCCGCACAAGCTTTTAATTTCCGCACACCATCAGCGAGCGAAGCCGGATTTTCCGGGTGTCCGAATGCCTTGTCGACTCGGATGAAATGTTCCGCTCCGCCATTTAATCTCACTTTGACCGTCACCGGCGAATTGGAATAAAGGCCGTGCGTGCGTTCGATCTCCGGATCAACTTCAATTTTAGTGAGCGCCATGATCCGGCGAACGGCCTGATCCCCAAGCGCATCGGGAAGAAAATCGCGAATTGCAACTTCGCCGCGCTGGGCCGCGACAGCTGTGGCGTAAGGCAGGCTGAAACGCGCTACGACCGGATCTTTCGGATCCCATTTTTGATCGCGTGGCTGGACCACAAAATCCTCTGCCAGACGATTCAATCCCAGCTCGATTGAGACAATATCCTCGCCAGTGAATTTGTGCCTCTGCCGCAATTGAAGAAGTCCGTCGATCGCAGGATGTACGCATTTACAGGCCGGCCATGGCTTGAAGCTAATGAACGCGTTCACATACTCATTGCCGAGTTTGTCCATGAGCAGATTGAGATCGTAGGCGGGTTCGAAGGCTTTGTAGAAGCCATACCTCCCAAAGAAAGGATCCCGCGGTCCGTTGAAGCCGACCATCGCTGATAAAGCTGAATCCAGTCCAGCACGTGCCCGCAACCCCTGCTGCAGCGAGACTGTGTGAGCAGCCTCTTCGTACATTTGCAATTCTCCAGCAGCGTGCGCGTAAGCGATCCCGAACGCGTTGCGGGTTTTTTCTTCGTCAAGCCTCAGCAACTTGGCACTGACTGCGGTCGCGCCCCAGACCGCGACCATATTGTCGCGTCCTGTCTCAATGGCGTTGGTCGTGACGCTGCGGGCAAGGCGCACGTGCAAATCTATGGCCGTCGCGACTGCGCAGAGCAATTCGCTTCCGGTAATGGAAGGGTCGCGTTCGGCCAGCGCCAGCGCCGGCGGCACATCATAGGCGCTTGCGTGGCAACCGTTGATACAGAGCTCATATGTCTCATCAAAATCAAGGGCTCTGGCCGTCGTCGCATTGACCAGGGCCGCCAAACTGGCGGGCAGCTTCTCCCCGGAAATCCAAACCGTACATTCTGGCCTGCCGCCCGACAACGCGCCCAAATCGCGAGAGAAGCGGGCGATAGGATCATTCGATCCGCCAATGGCGCACGCGATCGTGTCAAGGATTGAAAGCTTCGCACGTTCTATCGCTTGCTCAGGTATCGCCTCCAGATTGGAATTGAGAACATGCCTAATGAGTTGCGTTGTAGCGTCCATTGCCATACCTCCAAGCGATCTGGATCGAGAGCCCTAGCGCGAGCCGTCGATCGGCTGCCTCGACCCTGGCAGATGAGAGACGATCTCGTGTCGATCCATCCTCTCAACAAAGCCGAAGCTGTCAGCGCTGTTTAGATGTAGGACCGATAAGGACGCGCTTTGCATAAATCATGCCGGTTTCGAGCAGGAAAGCTGCGTTTTTCTACCGTGGCGCGCGCAACCCCGACTACGGAGGTGTAGAAGATTGCCGGACCTCAGGGGACACCCGACTTTTCGTTCCAAGTACGCCTTAGTGCTGCCCCAAGAAGATACGCGACCTCGCTTCAGGCGCATGTCCAAAAGCGCAGCGCTCATCCAGTGATTTCGTCGGGCTGTCCCGGCATCTGCGAGTGCTCAACGTTTGCGTGCTTGTTTCGAGCACCCGCGGTTCGAGGAGAATCAATAGGACATCTCCACACCAGCGAATACGTGGCGGTGGCGTCCGGTCAACGTCATGCTAATGCGGTTCTCGAGGATGCGGTGCCAGTGCTGATCTGCAGCGAGACATCCGATCAGGGCAGCGCCCCCCGGACGATGTTCGCAGGTGAGGCACTGATCCCCGGCGCAGTTCGTAAAGCCTACAAGTGTAGCCGACAAAAAGCGAAGTCATCGATGCCGCAGCCGACAGGCGAGTTTCGCGGTCAGTCTGATGAGGCGTCGAGGTAATAGCCGCCCTAGATCCGACGAACCGCGATGGCTATCAAGTTGAAGTGCTTTAGACCGCAAGGTGCCGGCGTAAACTCGAAGTGGGGGCACACTGCCCTTATTCTTCAATAGGCAGAGCCAATGACGCCTTGATCCGATCCATTACGACCATGGTCTTGACCGCTTTAATATCGGACTCATGAAAAAATCGGCGGGTAAATGCCTCATACTCGGCCATGTCCTGGACAGAGATCAAGAGAACGAAATCGGCTTCACCCGTCACATAGTACGCACTCATGATCTCAGGCGTGCGCCGAACCGCCTGCTTGAACCGATCAATGATATCTACCCGCTCACGCTCGAGACTGATCGACGCCAGCATGAGCATGGGACGACCCACGGCTTGTGGCGAGACTATGGCAACGTCAGCCTCGATCACACCTTCATCACGCAGTCGCTTCAGTCGCCGCTGACAAGCTGTCGCAGAAAGGCCCGCAAGTTCGCCCAATTCAGCCGTCGTCAGGCGATTGTCGCGCTGCACTGCGTTGAGAAGCTTGCGATCAACTCGATCTAGGTCCATTTCACGATCACTGCAAAAAAGGAGAGGTTTGCGCAGAAAAACTGCTTGGCTCACACGATATTAGCCTGAGTTCCACAAGGATCAACCCATAAAATGATCCGATCAGCGAAAGGCATGTGCCTCCCGGTGGTGGAACCTCTTGTCTTATAAATTCGGCCGAATGGTATGATCGCCCGCAAAGGTAGCTCGACGGCTTCTCAATCAAGGCATTTTCGTTGCCACAACTGCAGAAATGGGCGTCCCGAGTAGGTTTTGCGCCCTTTACCCACGAACACGGATCTGATGACGAGCATGACAAGCCATTTTCTTCCTTTGGACGCCCTCTGGCGGGAATTTCCAGCGACCAAAAGCGCCATTTACATGGATGTTGCAAATCAGGGACTCATATCCAGAACCACCCGCACGTCCATGGATCAGCACCTTGATAATAGACTGAACGGCTTGAATGACGAAGAAGGAATGATGCAGCTTGTCGAGCAAACACGCTCAAGATTTGCTCAATTTATTGGGGCCGACAAGGACGAAATCGCTGTTACGAAGAATGCATCAGAAGGCATTAATATAATCGGAAATGCGATTGCGTGGAAGCCCGGAGACAATGTTGTCCTGTGCCGCCAAGTGGAGCACGCAAACAACATCCTTCCTTGGCTGCAACTCAGGGACAAGCATGGAGTCGAGGTGCGGATTGTAGAATCTGATAACGGCGCAATCCCGTGCGCCGCTACTATCGATCAAATCGACTCGCGCACCCGGGTCGTTACAGTATCGACTGTCACAATGGTGCCAGGCTTCAAGACAGTGATGGAGCCGATAGCCGAGGCTTGCAAGCGTCTTGGCGCCTTTCTTTTGGCCGACGCCTCCCAATCAGTTGGCATCCTCCATACGGATGTCAAACTGCTTGGCGTCGACGGTTTGGTGGCTTCATCTTACAAGGGGTTGATGGGCCTCTATGGGTTGGGATTTCTATATTGCCGCCGGGAATGGGCGGATCGCCTAAGCCCCGCCTACCTCGCCCGCTTTAGTGTCGATTTGGGCGACGCACCAGAGTCGGCTCCAATATTCGATTCGGTAAAATTGCACGCCGGCGCGCCCCGTTTTGAGATTGGCCATTTCAATTTCCCCGGCGTCATAGCGGTCCACGCATCCATCGGACAGCTGATGGAAATCGGCACGCCCGCTATTGAACAGAGCGTTACATCGGTTGCAAGGCGACTAGCGTCGGGCCTCCTAGACCTCGGGCTCCCCGTATGCGGCGGAACGCCAGGGGATCACACCGGAAGTATTGTTGCTCTCGGAGATCCAGCACCTGGTTCGGGAAAAGCAGATAGCCGCATTCAGTCGCTGCACGAGCATTTATTGAGAAACCAGGTGATCGCCTCAGTACGCCGGGGAATGCTGCGCTTCTCGCTACATTTATACAACACAGCAGACGAGGCTGACCGAGTTGTCGGCCTGGCAAAGAACTGGCTGGCATAGCCGCAAGCCTTGCATTCTCAAGGAGGGATAGGAGTATTCATGTCGTCCATCAGCACACAAACGGTTGAGCTTCTCAAACAACTCATAAAGATTGAGAGCATCAACCCTTCAGCGTCGGCACAGGGGAGCGGTGAACAAAAGGTCGCTGAGTTCCTTGAGGCCTTCTGCCGAGAGCGAAATCTACCTTTTGAATATCAGGAAGTCACCGACGGCCGCGCCAACTTCTTCACCTGGGTTCCTGGGCAGGAGCCCGATAAGCGTGTCCTGTTCATATCCCACATGGACACGGTGCCGGTTGATAATTGGGAGGCAGATCCTTTTTCGCCGGACGAACGGGATGGTCGGATTTATGGGCGAGGAAGTTGTGACGATAAGGGCCCGCTCGCGGCAATGCTCATGGCTCTTAGCACTCTAGGGGACCGTAAGCCACGATACACGATTGTCCTAGGCGCAAGCGTCGACGAAGAATACCGAAAGAAGGGAGCGCGAAAAATCGCTCAATCAGGTGTGTCCTACGAGGCCGCAGTGGTCGGTGAGCCTACTGACTTGGAGCTTGTCGTTGCACATAAGGGCTCGGTCCGCTGGCAGGTTGAAGTGGAGGGTGTACCCGCTCACAGCTCCAAGCCCCATCTTGGGGTGAACGCGATCACAGGAATGGCCAAGGTTATCTTGGCACTCGACAAGATCAATGCAACTCTGTCCAAACGCGCGCACCCGCTGGTTAGCCCCCCGACGCTCACGATTACACTCATCGAAGGGGGTACGGAATTGGCGACGGTACCGCCATCCTGCCGCGTGTGGATCGACCGGCGGCTTATACCGGGAGAACGACCGGCAGACGCGCTACAGGAGGTAGAGAACATACTGGAAGGCCTGCGCCAGGGTCCCGATGGGATCAAGGTGCGCTCGCTGCTACCCGCTCTGGAAGATCCAGCCCCCCCGAGCGCGGAAGCAACAAAGATCGCCGCAGTAGCGGCAAAGGCATGTGCTGAAGTTGCCGGAACGGGCCAGCACCGCGGAGTTCCATATGGGACGGATGCGAGTCAGCTCTCGTTGGGGGGTATTTCCTGCGTTATTCTTGGACCTGGTAGTATTGATCAGGCTCATACTGCCAACGAATATGTCGAAATCGATCAACTGACCAAAGCGGTCGAAATCTACCAAAAGATTATGCTTAGCTACTAGCGACCATCTGGGCGCAATACACAGGGATAGGTCCCGCGATGACGTCGGCTTCGCGGGAATGGACTACGTTTCCCCAAGATCGATTTTCAAGCCGTATGAAGCCACTCACATGATGGTGATGCCGGATGATCATGACTGAGCGTCTGGCGCTTTGGAACGGATCTTTTGGCTGCGGGGTGCTTCGCACCCAACGTCTGCGGGCTCATGATCGGATTCAGGCGAAGACGACCGGCAATCTTATTTTCCCGATAGTGATCGTGACCGATGCTTGAGGCAGATAAACTCTTCTCTGCGGAGGCCGACGATCATTTTCATGATGAATGCGGCATATTCGGAATCTTTGGCCCTTGGGATGCGGCCACTGTCGTCACCCTTGGCCTGCATGCCCTGCAGCACCGGGGCCAGGAGGCGGCGGGCATTGTCTCCTATGACGGCACGCAGTTCCACGTCGAACGTCATGTCGGCCTGATCGGCGACACCTTTACCAAGAAGCCGATCCTCGACCGGCTGAAGGGCACGCGCGCCATCGGCCACACCCGCTACGCCACCGCGGGCGGACCCGGGCTGAGCAACGTACAGCCCTTCTTCGCCGAGTTGGCCGACGGCGGCTTTGCCATCGCCCACAACGGCAACATCACCAATGCGATGACGCTGCAGCGTACGCTGCAGAAGCAGGGTTCGATCTTCTCGTCGACCTCGGACACCGAAACGATCCTGCATCTCATTGCAACCAGCAGCGGGAAGGACGTCAATTCGCGCTTCTTAGATGCGGTTCGCCAACTGGAGGGTGCGTTCTCACTGGTAGCGCTGTCGTCCACAAAAATGATCGGCTGCCGCGACGCGCTTGGGATCCGGCCGCTGGTACTGGGCGAACTTGACGGCGCCTGGATCCTGGCCTCAGAGACCTGCGCGCTCGACATCATCGGTGCGCGCTTTGTTCGAGACCTGAAGCCTGGCGAGATGGCCATCGTCACCGCTGAGGGAGTGGAGAGCCTGTTCCCGTTCGAAACGAAGAAACCGCGGTTCTGCATATTCGAGTATGTCTATTTCTCTCGTCCGGATTCGTCGGTCGAGGGCCGCAACGTCTATGAAGTGAGAAAGAAGATTGGCGCCGAGCTCGCCATCGAGAACCCGGTCGATGCCGATATCGTAGTGCCTGTGCCTGACGGCGGCACGCCGGCCGCGATCGGCTTTGCCCAAGCCGCCGGCCTGCCCTTCGAGCTCGGCATCATCCGCAACCACTATGTTGGCCGCACCTTCATTCAGCCGACCGATTCCCTCCGCCACATGGGCGTCAAGCTCAAGCACAATGCCAATCGCCGGATGATCGAGGATAAGCGGATCGTGCTGGTCGACGATTCCGTAGTGCGAGGCACAACCAGCCAGAAGATCGTACAGTTGCTACGCGATGCCGGCGCGAAGGAAGTGCATATGCGCGTCGCTTCGCCGCCGACCCGGTCCTCATGCTTCTACGGCGTCGACACGCCCGAGACGGCGAAACTTTTGGCCTCGCATATGTCGCTCGATGAAATGGCCAAATTTATCCGTGTCGATTCGCTCGGCTTCCTGTCGATCGACGGGCTTTATCGAGCTCTCGGCGAAACGGCCCGCGAGAACAAACAGCCTCAATTCTGCGACGCTTGCTTCACTGCCGATTATCCGGCCCGCCTCCTCGACCGGGCTTCGTCGGCTTTCGGCGCAGGCGGACAGTGAATCTGGCTAGCCAGTTGGAGCGGCTTCGTGACCGGTATGAACGCGAAGCACTGCCTGCTCGGAAGGTGAAGGGTGGTCAGCCGAAGAGCAACCTGGCCCGGTAACGTTGAACTCGGCCGGAACCATGCGGGCTTCCTGCGGTAGAGTACTTCGATCAGCTGAAGCCCGAAGACCGCACCACCTCTGAGCGAACCCTGGTGTATGTTCGAACACGGCTCGCCGACAGATGCACCGTCGGTGTCAGGGCGTAGTGCCGCTGCGCACATCAGTCGATCAATCTTTGGCCCGCTGTTGTGAAGGCGGTCGCGATCGCATGGGGCGGGTCAAAAGGTGCGGATCGGCGGCCCGTGCGATGAGCTCCTCCGAAAGGTCGGGTTGCTCGGCCAGGACTTCGCGGATCGTTTTACCGGAGGACAAGACTAGCTTTGCGAGCTCTGCCGCCCGATCATACCCGATCACGGGCGTCAGAGCTGTTGCCACGGCGGTGCTGGCTTCGAGATGTCTGCGGCAAGTCTCTGCATTGGCGGTAAGGCCCACGAGGCACTTCGTGCGCAGAACATCGACGGCATTGGTCAGAAGCTCAAGCGAGTGGAGTAAATTGTAAGCGATCAACGGCTCCATGACGTTCAGCTGCAGTTGTCCCGCTTCGGAGGCGAGCGTGATCGTGAGATCGTAACCGATGATCTGAAAGGCGACCTGATTGACCACTTCCGGCACTACAGGATTGACCTTTCCGGGCATGATCGAGGAGCCGGGCTGAAGCGCTGGCAAATTGATTTCGTTTAAGCCGCCACGCGGGCCGCTGGAAAGCAGCCGCAGATCATTGCATATCTTCGAGAGTTTCGTGGCCGTCCGCTTGAGCATTCCCGAGAAGAGCACGAAGGCACCGGTATCCCAGCAGGCTTCAATCAGATTTCCGGCGGGGACGACGGGCAGGCCGGAAATCGCGCGCAACTCGGCGACAGCTGCCGCCTGATAGCCGGGGTTCGTATTGATGCCGGTGCCAATCGCCGTGCCACCCAGATTGATTTCATGGAAGAAAGCGCCAATCTCGCCAAGACGGGCCACATCTTCGCGCAGCGTCGTCGCGAAAGCCTGAAACTCCTGGCCAAGCGTCATCGGAACTGCGTCTTGCAGCTGCGTGCGGCCCAGTTTGATCACGTCCGAAAAGGTTCCCGCCTTGCCCTCCAACTCACTCGCGAGTTGGTCCAAAGCTCGTTGCAATGCCCCACGTGAAAGAAGGATCGCAAGACGGATCGCTGTAGGATAAACATCGTTTGTCGATTGAGCAAAGTTGACGTCGTTATTGGGATGCAGTTGGTCATATTGTCCGCGTGGCAGTCCCAAGATTTCCAGGCCGCGGTTGGCGATCACCTCATTGATGTTCATGTTGGTCGAAGTGCCAGCGCCGCCCTGAAACACATCGAGCGGGAACTCGGCAAGATGTCTGCCCGCCGCGATTTCTGCACAGACCTGGCAGATGACATCGGCCTTTTGCTTGTCCAGATCGCCGAGCGCCGCGTTGGCGCGTGCCGCTGCCATTTTCACGTAGGCAAGCGCCTTGATGAAGTTTGGAAAATGGCTGATCTTGATACCCGAAATCGGGAAGTTAGCGATGCCCCGGGCCGTCTGCGGGCCATAATAAGCATCGACCGGGATGCTTACAGGGCCAAGCGGATCTTTCTCGATGCGCTCTATTTGTGGAGCCTTCGTCACTGCAATTACCTCAGTCATTGGGCTGGCGCAGTTGGCTCGGAGGCGCAAGGCAGTTGGAAGCCTCCAACTCGCAGCTCATCGAAAGCCTCGTCATGGCCCCCTCTGCGGCCGAGCGGTCCGATAGTGGGCCTCCGTAGTTCCGGAGCGGATCCGTCTGGGGGAATAGAAGAGAACCAGCTCGCTCCCCCTCTATGGTCCCGGTGACGCACGACCTATTGCTTAGCCCGATCCCCGTTTGGATCGAAAAACGCCCGGAGCGACGCGTCGCATTCGTAGAGTTTGCCGGCGATCTCGATTTCCCATCTACTGTTTTCGATCAAGTCCTTCGTGACACCAGCGGGGTGGTTTACATATCCCATTCCGATTGACGTTCCGATGGTAAAGCTCTTCACGCCGGAGGAAATATATCCGACAATCCTCCCGTCGCAGCGGATAAGCTCTTCGTGAAATAGGACTGGCTTCGGATCGCGAAGCTTGAATGATACCAGTCGTTTTTTAAGTGGCCCGGCATTTTTCTGGGACGTCAATGCCTCTTTTCCTATAAATCCGCCCTCTTTATTCCAGTCCACCGTAAATCCCAACCCCGCTTCAAGCAACGTATCAACTGGCGTTAGATCGAGCTGGTATTCTCGGTAAGCGCGCTCGGACCGCAGATGTTCAAGCGCGTGGTACCCTGCAGCCTTGAGGCCATACGCCTGGCCGGCCTCCCAAACAACATCGAACACGTGCTGTGCCATCTCGGTTGGAATATGAAGCTCCCAGCCAAGCTCTCCGACATAAGTTAGCCTGTTGGCTATCACACGAGCATATCCGATATCGATTTCCTGACTGGTAGCGAATGGGAACGCCGAATTCGCCAGATCTGCGTCGGTTACCTGCGATAGGATCTCGCGCGATCGCGGGCCTTGCAATGACAGGACCGCGTATCCAGACGTGAGATCAGTGACCGTGACATTCCATTCATCAGCAATGTGTTTTGTTATCCAGGCCTTATCCCGAGGATGGACGGTCGCTGACGAGATGATTAGGAACTCTGTCTGCGACAACCGGTTTACAGTGATGTCCGTTTCTATCCCGCCCTTTTCATTGAGCATGTGGGTGTATACCAGCTTTCCCACAGGTACATCCACGTTGCCAGCGCAAAGCCACTGAAGGAAACGGCAGGCATCGCGACCCTGAACCAAGTGTTTGCCGAAAGAGCTTTGGTCCAACAAGATGGCATTGTTGCGGGCAGCTTTGCACTCCTGACTGGTATATTTGAACCAGTTCGGCTCGTCGTAGGAGTAGACGTTTTTAGTCGATTCCCCCTCCCCTGCGAACCACATGGGACGCTCCCATCCCATTCCTTCGCCAAAGCTAGCTCCAAGCCTCGCCCACCGGTCGTGAAGAGCGCTTTTGCGGACACCTCGGGATGTCTCAGACTGGTAAGCCGGCCAGTGCATCTTATAGTGCAGACCCAGCACTTCGGCTGTGCGATCGTGCAAATATCGTTTGTTGATCTGGAAGGGATGGAAACGCGCGACATCTACGAAGCTGATATCCATCTGAGGCTCACCGGCGATGATCCACTCTGCCAGAGCTCGTCCGGCTCCCGCTCCGTATTCAATGCCCTCTGAATTATAACCTGTCGAAACAAAAAGTTTTTTCGATCCAGGGACTTCACCAATCATGAACAGAAGGTCAGGGGTGAAACTTTCAGGACCATTGAAAAACTTTGCAATGCCGCAGTTCGCAAGATCAGGAACAATCTCTATCGCTTTGGTCATCGGTAGCTCAAAGTGGTCCCAATCTTCAGGAAGCTCGATGTACGCCGTTTCCTTCGGAAGCTTCCCCATCGGCAAAGGTTTTCCCCAAGGCTCGAAGGCACCAACCAAGAGCTTTCCTGTATCTTCCTTGAGATACACATGCCCGTCGGTGTCGCGTAGCACTGGCAAGGTGGGCGTCACGAAATCCATGGCTTCGGTCACTACATAAAAGTGCTCTGCCGCGTATATCGGAATTCGTGCACCTAACTTCGACGCAAGTTCTCTGGTCCAAAGCCCACACGCAAGTACGAGAATTTCAGCTTCAACAACTCCGTCATTAGTTCGAACCTGGTAGTGCCCGTCTGCTGTGCGCCAGAGATCTGTGACTTCTGCGTTTTCGGAAATCTTTACGCCGTTCTTTTTGGCGCCAAGAGCTAACGCCATGCATGTGTCGACAGGATTGGTCTGGCCGTCACCAGGGATAAAGACTGCGCCTTCGATGATCGACGCGTTGAGCGCTGGATAGAGTTTTTTCGCCTCGCTCGGCGAGATCATGTTGGCCTCAAGGCCAAAACTTTTGGCGATCGAGGCGTTGCGTGCAGTTTCGTATAGGCGTTCCTTGGTTCTGGCGACCCCAAGCGTGCCATTTCGCTTAAATCCGGTGGCTTGGCCAGTCTCGGCCTCCAGCGCGGAGTAAAGTTCAGCATTGTATTTTGCGATCTCCGTCAGTGCGTGGGTCCCACGCGTCTGCATGATCAAACCCGCGGCGTGCCAAGTTGTACCGGAGGTAAGACTGTTGCGCTCCAAGAGTGCGACGTCCTTCTTACCGTTCTTTGCAAGGTGAAAGGCAACACTTGCTCCCGCGATCCCTCCACCAACTATGAGGATCTCGTGGTGGCGAGTCGCTGTTTCACGAGGACGGAAAGGCGGATTCGTAATCATATGTATCCTTGTTCGGTTTCACTCGGAGCTGGAGCGGCAAGGTGTTTCGACGAGTTCGGCCATGTTGAGCTTATGCAGGTCGCTACCGCGCATTTCCGGCTTTATGATCATGAGTCAGTCACTTTCCAGCAGACTAAGGGGCGGGGCTCGCGTAAATCACGCTAATTGGGCCGCAAAAGCGGTGTCGTTCTGCGTATTCTTCGGTTGGGCGCTGATTTATTGCGCGCGGAGAGCGGGCGGCGCTGATGAAGCAAGGTCAATCTGATCGCCTTGCCAAGCGCGCCACAATCCGCTCGCTAGTCACAGCGCTATCGAGGGCGGTGAAGGGCCGCTATGTGAGTTGGCGCAGTTTGCCATCTGGGCGCTCCGACACGGCATCATGTAGGTTGCCGACACAAACCGCTTGAGGAAACCATCGACAGCCAACACAATGATGAACCTGGGGCATACCCAGAGAAGACACCCCACCCCCGATATCCTCTGCGGCGTGGTCGCCTTTGCCGTCGGACGGCCAAGAAACTGAAGGGCGGGCGCCCCCCTCACCGTCCGCCCCCCAGCGAATAGAACCAGCGCTTTGCCCAGTGCCACGGCTGTCCCGCGCGCGACTGTGAGACGCGCGTCGGCACCCTCGAGCTTGCGCATCCCAAGCTGCGGAGGGCTCCTGCTTCCCGGTTAAACGACGCTGACCGCAGTAGTGCGGGAGGTTGGCGTGAACGACCAATAGCGGCCGCTGCTGACCAGATCCGGTGAAGTCCTCAGCTCGTCGCCACCACGGCTGCCGCGAAGCTGCATGGTACCAATCCAAGCGATCGGCTCAACGGCTAGATCAAGTGGAAGACAATGGTCGGCGGCTTCTTCTCCAAGATGCCATAGTCCGCCTCGCAGGTGCGCTGCTCCTGCTCATGGCGATGAAGGAGCTTGTTAGGCCAGATGAGCCATGATCCGCTTATGGGCCTGCCGGCATTGGGCTGATACGCCGGCTGCATGCCAGAGCGCGCGGCGACCAAGTCCCCAGCTACACCCTTCCGTGGGCACTATCTCGCATCGATTGAGAAAGTCTGTGGCATTAACGGGTTATGAGTGACTGGAATATTGATAGTTGCCAAACAGGTAAATTCAGCGCTCTTCCCGGGTGAGATGAAAAGTTAACGGATTGGGAAGCGACTTCCGCCACCTTCCCAATCCGGCTGCCTAAAAGCTTTCAGCTAGTCTACGACTATCAACTCTCGTGCGACGTCGGCTAGCCGCTCGCCACCCTTTTCGGTAACAACAAACGACTCCGAGATTGCGGCTCCGAAGGCAGGAGGCCTCACTCCTGATTGGAAATGGAAGCACATGCCAGCCTGGAGCACGGTCTTTTCGCCAGCGCGAATGCTCACAGTACGCTCGCCCCAGTCAGGCGGGAAATTCATGCCGATTGAGTAGCCGGAACGGCCTTTTTTGACGTACCCATGGCGGTTTAGAACGCTCAGCCAAACGGTGTTCAGTTCGTCGACGATTACACCCGGCTTTGCCATTTCTAGAACAGCGTCGCCACCTTCGATGATGGCATTGGCGAGGTGCTGGGCCTCCTTAGGTGGCCTTCCCATATAGACCGTACGCGTCAGAGGCGCGTGATAGTGGCGCCTGGCCGCTCCAATCTCCAGGAGAACCAGCCCCGACCTAGGCAGGGGCTTGTCCGACCATGTGAGGTGTGGAGCGTTCGTCTTCTCGTCAACTTGGATCAATGGACAGAGGCTTGTATAGTCACCGTACTTCCCATCAACACCTCTTGTCTGATCGGCATAAATCTGAGCGACGATTTCGTATTCAGGAACTCCTGGCTTCAGATTATTGATCGCCTGGCGCATGGTGTGGCTGACAATCCGACCCGCTTCCCTCATGTAGACGAGTTCGGCGTCGGATTTAACCAGTCGGGCCCAATTAACGAGGCCGCGGCTGTCGGAGAACTTTGCATTTGGAAGGCCGTTGACAAGGTGCTGATGCGCCCGCGCTGTATAAAAATGCGCATCGAGCTCGACCCCTATGCGATCGGATCCCCAACCGCGGGATTTTATGATTTCGCTGACTTCGTCGTAGGGATGCAGTTCCACGTGATGGAGCCGGTCATCGGAGAAGTTGATGATATCCTCAGCAGCCAGGTTCGTCGTTGCACGAGCGCCGTTTACGTCAACCAGCCGTCCGATCCACACCGGCGAGTCCGACTTCAGATGCAATAGAACCACTTGAGGCGTGTAGAAGGACCAGGCGTCATAGCCGGTCAGCCAGCACATATTTGCGGGGTCTTGGCAAATTAGCAGGTCAAATCCTGCTTCCTCCATCCGTCTCTTCACGTCTTGGATACGGCGTCCATACTCCGCCGGCTGAAAGGGTTTCTCAAAGTCCATTTGTAGTCGTCCTCTAAACCTAGGTTGGCTGACCGGACCAAGCATTCATGCCCAATCCGTGCTGGTTCCAAACCTAGCATGCTTCAGAGGCCTTCTTCGCGCGGACCTCTTCGTCCAATCGCAGAAAACCTGCGTTATTTGGGCTCCGTGCGCAGCTTCACCTCCCCTTGGGAAAGGGGCTCGGCGCATGTCCGCAGGGCTGCGGCCTTTTGAAATAGCCGGACAACGGTGGAAATGTGACCCGCCGCTTGATCCACGGAAGAGCGACGCCGAGCGCGGGGCTCTTCTGGAGAACGCTGCAGTACAGGCAAGCTGGCGTCATCCAGATCAGATGGACCACCTGGGACGGACCACGTCCGTGCAAATATGCTGCCCGAAGGCCGTCGTGAAACCGCCTAGGCAAAGCGGCGTTGCGCATGGCCCCCTGTAGGCATTGGCGGCGGAGACAATCCCCGATTTTAGCATTCCAATACCGAGCTAATACGCCTCCCACATGCCAGAGCCCGCCTGGCATACTGGTAGCGGTGACGTGCTGACCCACAACTACGTGGTTTCATTTATGCACTGTTCAATCTGCTAAATACGCCCCGCAACTTGGCACTCGCAAGACGCGGGCCGCGACATCATTTGTCCGAAGCGCCGCCGAAAGGCGCGCTACTTTGCAAGCTTCGTCGTCTTGGACACAAGGCGACGAAGCGGCTTTTTACCCGGTCCTCAAAATTGACCGGAATGTTGCGCTATGCTGCATTCGTCCGATCCGCCATCACGCCGGCAACGATCTCGCCGAAGGAAGCTGGCGTCGGCACGATGGTGACGCCGGCCTCCTTCAAGATCTCGACCTTCTCTTGAGCAGACTCGCCGAAGGCGGATATGATGGCGCCGGCGTGGCCCATGCGGCGGCCCTTCGGCGCGGAAAGACCGGCAATGTAGGCGATCAAGGGCTTGCGCATATTATCGCGCGCCCAGAGCGCGGCTTCCGCTTCCTGCGGTCCGCCGATCTCGCCGATCATCACCACGGCGTCGGTATCGTCGTCCTGCTCGAACAGTTCCAGGATGTCTTTGAAGGAGGAGCCGTTGATCGGGTCGCCGCCGATCCCGACGCTGGTCGACACGCCGATGCCCAGCGCCTTCATCTGTGATGCGGCCTCGTAGCCGAGCGTGCCGGAGCGGCCGACGATGCCGACGCGGCCGGGAAGATAGATGCTGCCGGGCATGATGCCCATCAGCGCCTGGCCGGGCGTGATGATGCCGGCGCAGTTCGGCCCGATCAGCCGCATGCGGTCCTCGAAGCGGTAGCGGCGCATGTAGCGCTTGACCCGCATCATGTCCTGCGAGGGAATGCCGTCGGTGATGCAGACGCAGAACTTGATGCCGGCATCCGCCGCCTCCATGATCGAATCGGCGGCGAAGGGCGGCGGCACGAAGACGATGCTCGCATCGGCCCCGGTTTCGCGTACCGCGCCCTTGACGGTGTTGAACACCGGCAGGCCGAGATGTGTCTGGCCGCCCTTGCCGGGTGTGACGCCGCCGACCACATTGGTGCCGTAACGCTGCATGTCTTCGGCGTGAAAACTGCCGATCTTGCCGGTAAATCCCTGCACGATTGCGCGGGTGCCACGGTTAATCAGAATTGCCATTCTTTCTTCCCCTCAGCCTGCTTTTTTCATCGTGGCAGACCGCCAGGCGGCGACGGCTTTGTCGGCGGCTTCGGCCAGTGTTTCGGCGACGATCACCGCCTCGCCGGAATCGGCCAGGATGCGGCGCCCTTCCTCGACCTTGGTGCCGGCCAACCGCACCACCAACGGGACGTTGACGCCGACTTCGCGGATTGCCTTGACAACACCCTCGGCGACCCAGTCGCAGCGATTGATGCCGGCGAAGATGTTGACGAGGATGGTCTTGACATTCTTGTCACCAAGGACGGCGCGGAACGATTTCGCAACCCGCTCGGGCGAGGCGCCGCCGCCGATGTCGAGAAAGTTCGCCGGCTCGCCGCCGGCGATCTTGATCATGTCCATCGTCGCCATGGCGAGGCCGGCGCCGTTGATGATGCAGCCGATGTCACCGTCAAGGCCGACATAGGAGAGGCCACGGTCACTGGCAAAGGTTTCGCGCGGATCCTCCTGCGACTTGTCGCGCAATTCGGATATTTGGGGACGACGAAACAGCGCGTTCTCATCGAACGACATCTTGGCATCCAGTGCCATCAGATTGCCATCACGCGTGACGACCAGCGGGTTGATCTCCAGCATCGAAGCGTCGTAGTCGCGAAACACGCGGTAGCAACCAAGTAGCGTTTCGGTCGCCTTGCCAATCAGGTTGTTTTCGAGACCAAGCCCGAAGGCGATCTCGCGCGCCTGATAGTGCTGCATCCCCGCGCCAGGGTCGACAGTCGCGCGAATGATTGAATCCGGCTGCTTTTCGGCAATCTCTTCGATCTCCATGCCGCCGGCCGCAGACGCGACGATCATCACCCGCTCGGCTTTACGGTCGAGAACAAAGGCGAGATAGATTTCCTGGCCTATGTCGACGGTCTCTTCGACATAGAGCCGCGACACCAGCTTGCCCCGCGGCCCCGTCTGATGCGTCACCAGCTTCCTTCCGAGCATCGCCTCGGCCGCATCGGACACTTCCTGGTCGGACGAGCAAATGCGGATGCCACCCGCCTTGCCGCGCGCACCGGAATGGATCTGCGCCTTGACCACCCATTTGCCACCGCCGATCTCGCTGGCACGGTATGTCGCCTGCTCCGGACTGTAGGCCAGACCGCCGCGCGGCACATGCACGCCGTGACGGGCAAGCAGTTCCTTGGCCTGGTATTCGTGGATGTCCATCATGTCCTCCCGGTATGTCTACTGCGCCGCCATATGCGCCTGGCCGGCGCGCCCGATCGCCTCGTTAACCGCCAGCACGTTGCGCGCCATGCGTTCGGAAGCCGCGTCGATCATCTTGCCGTCGAGCGCCGCAGCGCCCTTTCCCAGAGCCTCGGCTTCCTTGAGCACCTCAAGGATGCGCCTGGCCCGCGCGACCTCCTTTTCAGGTGGCGAGAAGACGTCGTTGGCGAGTGCGACCTGCGACGGGTGGATCGCCCATTTGCCTTCGATGCCGAGTGCCGCGGCGCGCTTGGCACCGGCGATATAACCCTCCGGATCGGAGAAATCGCCGAACGGCCCGTCGATCGCGCGCAGGCCGTAGGCGCGGCAGGCGACGGTCATCCGCGATAGCGCAAAATGCCACTGGTCGCCGGGATAGTCGGGGTTGAGGCCGCCAATGTTGACGGTGCGCGCCTTGTTGCTGGCCGCATAGTCGGCGACGCCGAAATGCATCGCTTCCAACCGGCCGGGCGTCGCGGCGATCGCCTCGACATTGGCCATGCCGAGCGCGGTCTCGATCAGCGCTTCGAGGCCGACGCGGGTCTTGTAGCCCTTGGCCATCTCGATCTGGTTGACCATCGCCTCGACCATATAGAGGTCAGCCGGAACGCCGACCTTCGGCACCAGAATCGTATCCAGCCGGTCGCCGGCCTGTTCCATCACGTCGACCACGTCGCGGTACATGTAGTGCGCGTCGAGGCCGTTGATGCGCACCGAGACGGTCTTGCCCTTGGCGCGCCAGTCGATGTCGTTGAGCGCCTGGATGATGTTCTTGCGGGCGCGTTCCTTGTCGGGCGGCGCGACGGCATCTTCGATGTCGAGGAAGACGAAGTCGGCGGCGCTGTTCGCCGCCTTGTCGATCATCTCCGGACTGGAGCCGGGAACGGCCAACTCGCTGCGCTGCAGCCGTAGTTTCTTCAGGTGGTTGATCGTGTGGCTCATCGCGGGCTCCCAGCATCGGGCTGTTGCTTTTGCGTCCTATAGTGTTCTTCACAAGCTAGCACGCCTTGGACGCCGGGGTTGTGCTGCCCGACCAGTGATGCCGCACAAGATCTGCATTTTTGCGTCGATAACGCAGCAAATCCTCTTCCCTCGTTCTTTCGTCGCCTAGGAGGCGGTTGCCACC
This sequence comes from Mesorhizobium sp. B283B1A, assembly GCF_020165735.1. NCBI lineage: Bacteria > Pseudomonadati > Pseudomonadota > Alphaproteobacteria > Hyphomicrobiales > Phyllobacteriaceae > Mesorhizobium > Mesorhizobium sp. B283B1A. The sequence continues at coordinate 17,257 of NZ_JAIUIQ010000049.1, read as the reverse complement.
CATTGGGAGCGCAGTAGAAATAACTTAGGTAAGAAGATTTTTTTGAGTTAGTGTGATTTTTGGGATTTGCCCAAATCTGTTTTGGTAAACCGCAGCGACGAGCTAAGCACAAGATCTCCCCCGCCAGGTCACCTATCTTGCAATCACACTTCCCCGCCTTTCGAAGCCCACTGCAATCGTGCGGTATACTTCGAAGTTGAAGTGACAGCCCCGCAAGAAGTTCGCTTAACGTGGCCAACTGCAACTTACCGTTGGCCGCCTCTCGAGGGCTGAGTGTGATTGTGGATGGCCACAGGTGACAATGTCATCTTTGCTTGCTGAACCTTGCCCATGAGACAACAGCGATCAAACGGCGAAAAAACTCAGTCGCATGCCCTTATTCGCAGGAGATCGTCTTGGTGGCCCTCTATCGCGCTGCCAACCGCCGCAGTTGCGCGGCTAATTTGCCGGAAATGAACTGTCGATCGTGAGGTTAGTGATGAAAGGTACCGCAACTGCCGCGTTAAAGGAGCTCAAACGGCAGGACCTCCTCCAAAAGTGCGCCTATGTGAATGGAGCTTGGCTCTCCAAGGCTGAAACGATCTTGGTGGTTGACCCGGCTACTGGCCAGGACTTGGCTCAGGTAGCTGCCTGTGAGGTGTCTGATGTAGATAACGCGGTCAGCTTCGCAAGAACCGCGTTTGAACAATGGCGTAATGTTCTTCCTTGGGAACGGGGCGCATGTCTGCGCAGATGGGCCGCGGGTATGCGCGAGAATGCGGAAGACCTTTCCACCATCATGACCGCTGAACAAGGCAAACCATTGTCCGAGGCGCACGGTGAGATTTTATATGCCGCCAGCTTTCTCGACTGGTTTGCGGCAGAGGGTGAGCGAGCATATGGCGAGACCATCCCGAGCCATCTTGCGGGCAGCCGGCTCTCCGTGCAGATGCAGCCGATCGGAGTGACGGTCGCTATCACGCCTTGGAACTTTCCGTCGGCGATGATCACCAGAAAAGCAGGAGCCGCCTTGGCTGCGGGCTGCACGATGATTGTCAAGCCAGCCCCGGAAACGCCCTTGTCCGCTCTGGCGCTTGCCCGCCTTGCCGAGGAGGCAGGAGTTCCCGCCGGGGTCTTTCAGGTGATCACGGGAGAGGCTGCCCCACTCGCAAAACGGCTATTGGATCATAGCGATGTGCGGGCATTCTCCTTCACGGGCTCGACCGAGGTCGGTCGGATCCTGCTCGAGCAGTCGGCAAAAACCGTGAAGAAGGCTTCACTTGAGCTCGGCGGCAATGCTCCTTTTATCATTTTCGATGATGCCTCCTTGGAGACAGCCGTAGCTGGATGCATAGCAGCCAAATTTGCCACATCCGGCCAGGACTGCCTGGCAGCCAATAGGATCTATGTTCAGCGAGGAAACTATGAGCGCTTCGTGGAAGAATTCGCGAAGGCCACCGGTAAACTGAAAGTCGGGCACGGATTCGAACCCGGTGTCGATATTGGCCCAATGACCAGACCATCCGTCGCCGAAAAGTGCAGACGGCAGGTGTCCGAAGCTGTTTGTTCCGGGGCTCGCATCGCTATTGGCGGACAGGATAGCCCTCTCGGGGGCAATTTCGTTACCCCGACTGTTCTCGCCGATGTCACGGACGACATGCTGGTCGCGAAGGAAGAGACCTTTGGGCCGGTGGCGGCAATCCTTCCGTTCGATGAGGAGACGGAAGTGCTTGCGCGAGCCAACAACTCAGAAATGGGCCTTGCGGCTTACGTTTACACAAAAGATCTCAGCCGCGCCATGCGGCTAACCGATCAGTTGGAGTACGGCATGGTCGCCGTAAACACCCCGAAATTCACCGGCGCTCCCATACCCTTTGGCGGATGGAAACAATCCGGGCTCGGCCGCGAGGGCTCAAGGCATGGTCTCGCCGAATATCTGGAAGCCAAATACGTGTGCATCGGTAATACGGCCTGAAGGGACAGACGCATGAGTATCAACATCAAGGACATCAGCGAGAAGGATAGAAATTCTGTCCTGCATCCTTTCACACAGCTCAAGGATTTTGCCACCGGCAAGCTCGGTGATCCGACCATCATTGAGACGGGCAAAGGCATCCGCATTCAAGATGCGCATGGCAACCAGCTGATCGACGGATTCGCCGGCCTTTATTGCGTCAACGTCGGGTACGGCCGCACCGAAGTCGCCGAAGCGATTTCCCGCCAGGCTTTCCGTCTGGCCTACTATCATTCCTACGCCGCCCACACGACGGATGAGCTCGCAATCCTTTCCGATCGCCTCGTGAAGATGGCGCCGGGCAAAATGAGCAAGGTGTTCTACGGCATGTCCGGCTCGGACGCCAACGAGACGCAGGCCAAGCTCGTCTGGTATTATAATAATAATCTCCGCGGCAAGCCGACTAAGAAGAAGATCATCTCGCGTGAACGCGGCTATCACGGCTGCAGCGTCGTGTCGGGCTCGATGACGGGCATGAGCTTCTATCATGACCACATGGACCTGCCACTTCCGCAGATTGTTCACACCGGTGTTCCGCATCACTACTGGGGCGCCACCCCAGGCGAGTCCGAACGCGAATTTTCAGCGCGGCGCGGCGAGGAACTTGATCAGCTGATCGAGCGGCTGGGGCCAGAAAATGTGGGCGGCTTCATCGGCGAGCCGGTGCTCGGCACCGGCGGCATCACGCCTCCGCCGGAAGGCTACTGGCAAGCAATTCAGGCCGTGCTCAAGAAGCACGACGTGCTGCTCATTGCCGATGAAGTCATCACAGGGTTCGGCCGCACCGGTTCCATGTTCGGCTCGCAGCACTATGGCATCGAACCAGACCTCATCACGGTCGCTAAAGGTTTGACGTCGGCCTACTTCCCGCTTTCAGCGGCAATCGACGGTGAGAAGGTGTATAAGTCCTGGAGGATGGGGCTGACAAGGTCGGCGCATTCTCGCACGGGTACACCTATTCTGGTCATCCCATCGGCGCCGCCGCGGCCAACGCTGTCCTCGACATTGTCGAGAAAGAAGACCTCCCCGGCAATGCACGTGACGGCGCGTTCTTCCAGGCACAGCTGCAGGAAAAGTTCGCGCAGTTGCCGATCGTCGGCGAAGTGCGCGGCGTCGGTCTTATGGGCGCAATCGAATTTGTCGCCGATCGCGACAACAAGAAGCGTTTCGACCCGTCGTTGAAGGTCGGTGCACGCATCTCGAAGGCAGCACGCGACCGTGGCCTGATCGTCCGCGCTATGCCGCATGGTGACATTCTGGGCTTCGCTCCTCCTTTGGTGGCAACAAAGGCTGAAGTGGAAGAGATCGTTGGTATCGCAGGAAGTGCAGTGCGCATTGTTATGGATGAGCTAGCGAGAGAGGGTCTTAGCATTTGAGGCGGGCGACCCGAGCCTGCAATGCCAGAGCTGTCTGCCCGAGGCGGGCATAGCATACTTGGTGGTCACCAGTGACGACGCTAGTGCAGATCAATGGATAGTTAGCGGGAGAACCATCGGCCCCGACTGCGGTGGCAGCGCCAATCCAATGAACGAAGCCGGTCGCCCTATTTTGGCATGGCCGCAACGAGAGATCAGGCTAGCAGAGAAGGAACTCCCGGGTTGCTAGACTCACAGTCGACCTGCCGAAATTTTTGCTTTTACCTTCTACCGGCCTTTTCGCTGCAGGCGTTCTCGTCGGCAGTAGAAGCGCTGAGGCTCGCCAACGAAGTGTTGGGGCGTGAAGTGTATAGCTGGCAGATCGTTTCGGACGACGGGGAGCCCGTGGCCTCAAGTTGCGGGTTGTTGGTGTCGGCCGGATCGTCGTTGTCGTTCGAACGTGAAAGATTTCGTCGATCAATCTCAACACCCGCCGTCGTCGTCGTCGGCGCCCATAATGCTCCTGACTCGCACAAACAGCTTGAAGCCTGGTTACGCGAGTGCAGAAACCACCGCAGTTGCCTGGTAGGCATATGTAGCGGCACGATAGTGCTTGCTCGAGCTGGGGTTGCACAAGGGCGGCGTTGCGCGGTTCACTGGGAACAGTTTCCTATATTCTCTGAGCGCTTTCCGGATGTGTCCGCCGCTCAAACTGCCTTTGAGCGGGATGGAGACCTGTACACCTGCGCCGGGGGGGATGCTCCCTTCGACATGTTTTTAGATTTGGTTGACCATCACCATGGCACGATAGTCGTCAATCGTATTTGTGAAAAAGCTATCGCGTGCAGGACCCGTTCAGCGGGTGACCGCCAACGTTTGCCACTCCACTCACGAGTGCAACTAAACCATCGGGCGGTCATCAAGATAATCGAGGAGATGGAGGCAAACCTTACGGAGCCATTGCTATTGGACGAACTTGTGGGATCAGCCGGCCTTTCCCGACGTCAAATCGAGCGGCTGTTTAGGAGTGAACTGGGATGTTCTCCAAGCCGTTATTATTTGGATCTTCGCCTGGAACGGGCGCATCTGCTGCTCATCAGTTCCCGACTGCCGGTCGTCGAGATAGCGATGGCTTGCGGCTTTATCTCCGCATCGCACTTCTCAAAAGCGTACCGCGACGCCTACGGGTGCGCGCCGCATCAATCACGACTGCCAGTTCACCAACGAAAAAAAACGCGGTCGAGCGCGCCGGAAGAAAATAGAATCAGGAAAATCGATCGGAGGCTAAGTTACGAACGAGTGCCTAACTGCCACTAGCAGAGCGTTGTTCTGTGAAGACGGTTATGGCGCTGGTGGTGGTGATGGGCTCACGTCGATGAGCTCATGTCGATTGTCAGGTTCGAAAACCGGGCTCGCTCTGGGTCGACCCGGGCGCAATAGAAGAGGATTTTCTCAACATGATACCATTGCCATTCCACCCCGACGAATACCGCAGCAGGCTTTCCGCTATCCGCGCGGAAATGGCGCGCCGCAACCTCGATCTTCTCATCGTCAACGACGTCGCCAACCAGCATTACATCACCGGCTATGACGGCTGGTCGTTTTACACGCCGCAGATGGTCCTGGTCCGGCTCGCCGACGAGGAGCCGGTCTGGATCGGTCGCGCCATGGATGCCGCCGGCGGGTTGCTGACGGCTTGGATGAAGCCGGAGAACATCGTCGGTTTTCCCGAAGATCATGTCCAGCGCACCGACCGTCATCCGATGGACTGGATTGCCGCCTGGATCGACAGGAAGGGCTGGGGGCGCGGCAATATCGGCATCGAGCTTGAAGCCTACTACTATTCGCCAAAGGCGCATGCGCGCCTGACAGCGGGCCTGCCAAACGCAGTGTTCCACGACGCCGACCTTCTGGTGAACTGGATCCGCAGCGTCAAATCGGAAGCCGAGATCGGCTACCTACGCAAAGCCTCGCGTCTTGCCGAGGCGGCGGTCACCGCGGCATATGAGGTGATAGCGCCAGGCGTTCGCGAGTGCGACGCCATCGCCAAAATCCAGGCCGCTCAGGTGGCTGGATCGCCGGATTTCGCCGGCGACATCACCGCCCTGCCACCGACAATACTGGGGGGCGAAAATGCATCGGCGCCGCACATCATGTGGAGCGATCGTCGCTTTGGCCACAACGAAACCGTCGCGCTCGAGCTGGCCGGTGTCGTTCGTCGCTATGCCGCCGGTCTGGCGCGGACGCTTCAGCTGGGCGCCATGCCAGCCAAGGTCGGCGACACCGGCAAGGCCGTGCTCGAAGGCCTGGAGGCCGTGCTTTCGACCATCAGGCCTGGCGTCTTGGCGGAGGACATCGAGGCGAGTTGGCGCAAGGTCATCCAGAGCTACGGCCTGAAGAAGGAATCCCGCATTGGCTATTCGATTGGCGCGGCCTATCCGCCAGACTGGGGCGAGCACACGATTAGCCTGCGCCAAGGGGATAAGACAATCCTGAAGCCAGGCAATGTCCTTCATTCGATCCTCGGCATGTGGATGGACGGCTGGGGGATCGAAGTGAGCGAAACCATCCTCGTCACCGCTGACGGCTGCGAGACTCTGACCAGCTTCCCGCGAGAGATCCATGTCAAGCACTGATCGGCAATGATGGATCCCCCGCTGGGACGCCGATCGACCGCCAACTCCATCGCAATTCGGCAACCGTCGAGCAAAGAGAGCGATGCGCCGGCCTTAATCAGTGTTCGAAGAAGCCGGTTCAGCGGCATGAGGCAGAGGCCAGCTTCGGTATTGCCGTCGAAGCCGTCGTGGCTGCCGGTGCCGCGCCTTTAGTCTAGACTAGCGTACGTTCAGCTTCTTGCGGCGCGCCCCGCGCGCGCGACCGACGTAGCGGCGGGCTCGATCGACTTGGGAAGGGCGACGCCCAGGGTCTGGCAACCGACGCTAGACGTTTGATCCAGGTTTTGATGCGGCCTGTCCTCCGAATCCGGGGATGCGCTATGGGCCGGGTTCTTCATGGGAGCGCCACGACGACAGCGGTGTTCCGTCGAGCGATACAGGCATAAGACATGAGAGAGCCTGAAAGCGTTATCAAGCTTACCCATCATCGAGAAGAATGACTCTGCATCAGGTCCCGGCATAACCCAATCAAGTATGCAGGGTCTGCTCGGGCTCGGCTTTGGCGTCGCCACGCAAAATTGGCACGGAGCTTGTCCACCTTTGGAAGCTTAGCCCCTCACGCCGCAGGAATTGCCAAACGGTGTCATGTGAGACCTTCACACCATGTGCCTCAAGCTCGGCTTTCAACTGATGTAGTGTCAAATGCGGGGCCTTGTCGATTCGCTCCTGAATGAAATCCCGGTGAGGTTCCAGAACTCGCTTTCGGCGGCCACCCATCTTGCGAGGCTCGATAGAACCGCTCATTCGGTAGCGCTGCGACCATTTAACGGCGGAAGAAACTGCAATCCCAAAACGAGCCGCAACCGACCGGCAGCTCTCGCCAGCTTCAATCGCAAGTACGATGCGCTCGCGCAGGCTCTTGGAGAGGGGTGCTGTCATTCAAGCTTCAGTCCTGGTTAATCTTGATAATGCGAACCTAGGCAAGAACTGAACCCCGGTACGTTTCACCGCTCTGAGGTTCTATGTCAAATTCAGTTTGCCGACATCTTACGACAAGATGGTCTCGCTATCAGATGCACTTAGAACGTCAGACCCCTAAGGCGTCTGCGCCGTAGCAAGCTCTGAAGTGGAGGCATGCTGGCCTTCATGAGACCAATCTTTGCCCAGCAATAAAATGGGCGGAGTTGGACAGCAGCGGTCCTTTCGCGACGGATGTCGCGCAAAGCGCCACTTGCCAGACTGACTGGCCATCGCCTTCGGGCAACGAGAGGAACTGCGCCTCGATCCATCAAAGCCTCTAGGCCAAAACTTCGCTGACCGGTCGGGACGGGACTGAACGCTCCATGACCGTAGTCCCTCAGCGGGTCAAGGCCATGCAATCGGGGACGAAGGCTCAATGCGGATCTTTCAAACCGCTTCCTTGACGGCAGAGAGGAACTGCTTGGTGCGGTCGCGCTGTGGGCTGGTGAACAATATTTGCGGGGGCGCCTGCTCCTCTATCGAGCCACCATAAAAGAAGCACACGCGGTCAGAGATGTCGCGAGCAAAGCCCATCTGATGCGTGACCATGATCATGGTTAGATTGTGCTCGGCGACTAGCTTTCGAATGACATGTGTCACCTCGCCGATGACTTCGGGGTCGAGGGCGGAAGTGACTTCGTCGAAAAGCATCACCTTGGGCCGCATCGCCAACGCGCGGGCTATGGCGACGCGCTGTTGTTGTCCTCCTGATAGACGGGAAGGATGCTGGTCACGCTTGTCGATCATACCCACCATTTTCAGGAGCTCTTCGGATCGCTCGAGCGCCTCTTTCCTCGAAAGCCCCAGTACCTGGACTGGGCCTTCCATGCAGTTTTGGATCGCGGTCATATGCGGAAACAGGTTGAAGTGCTGGAAACACATCCCGATCGAGGAGCGAATCTTCCGCTGGTATCGCTCGTCTGCCGGCACAAGGGCCCCATCGCGGGGCATGTGTGTCAATGGCTTGCCGTCAACGTATATCACGCCGCCATTGATAGTTTCGAGTGTCATAAGGGCCCGCAACACCGTGGTCTTCCCGGACCCCGAGGGTCCTATAATGGTAACCATCTCGCCTTCGGCCACGTCAAAATCGAGGTGGCTGATGACGTTGAGCCTTCCGTAGCTCTTGCTGACGTTCATGAACCGGACCATGGGGCGGTCATGCTCCGGCAGTTCAAGGGGATAGTCGGTATTGCTCATGCTACAGTCCTAGTCTCAGCCGCAGCCGTCGTTCGAACATCCTGACGAGTCCGGCCGTCGGAAGCGAGATCAAGAGGAAAATCAGGCCAACCAATGTAAAAGGTTCCAGATACCTGTAGTTCTCGGACCCTAACGCATTGGCCGTGTGCATTAGCTCCATGACACCAATTACCGACAGCATGGGCGTGTCCTTGAGGATGCCCACCAGGTAGTTGCCGAGGCCTGGCACCGCAGGCGCAAGCGCCTGCGGGATGATGATGCGTACATAGGTGACGCGGGGGGACATGTTCAGCGCACGGCACACTTCCCATTGCCCGGGAGCCACGGAATTGAGGCCGGCGCGGTAAACCTCCGAGAGATAGGCCGAATAGTGCAGACCGATCGCAAAGATGCCGGATACCCAGGGCGACAGGAAAATCCCGAACTGGGGTCCGACGTAGAAAACAAAGAAAATCTGCAGGACCAAGGGCGTGGACCGGATGAATTCAATCAGCTCCCTGACGACAAATGTCAGTGCGGGCCACTTTGTGCGTTGTGCAAGAGCGAGCAGCAGGCCACCGACCAGAGCAATTGCATACCCGACCCCGGCCGCAATCAACGTGTTGAGGGTAGCCCACAACAACTGTGGCAGGATCTCCCACGTAAAGTCCCAGCGCCAGTTGAATGTCATGCCCTTCCAAGCCTCCGGGCAACCAAGCGTTCCGCCCAGCGCATCATCGGGGTTATGAGGAACCTGGCAAGGATGTAGTAGATAATCAAAGCTGTTCCAAACGCCTGCGCCGACAGATAGGTTGAGGCGTTGATCTGGCGTGTCTGGAACATGAGATCGGCGACCGAGATGAGGGACACCAGGGCGGTTCCCTTGAGAAGCTCGATCAGGAGATTACCCCAAGGCGGAAGCATGATCGCCAGCGCTTGCGGCAATATGATCCTGCGCATCCTCACGCCCTGCGGCATCGACAGCGCGGTTCCCGCTTCCCACTGTCCGCGCGGAACTGACTCAATGGCGCCGCGGACAATCTCGGCGCCATAGGCACCGATATTGAGGCCGACGGATATGTAGCCGGCTGTGAAATTCGGAAGCGTTATACCAAACAGCGGCAACACGAAGAAAATCCAATATAGCTGCACCAGCAGCGACGTTCCGCGGAACACTTCAATGTAAATCACCGACGCCCCGCGGACCAGCGGGTTTCTCGAAATCTTTCCAAGTCCTGCCACATGGGCGACCAAGATCGCTATGAGAGCAGCGAGCAGGAACTGCGCGCATGTGACCAACGTCCCCTGTAAGAGTGCATGGCCATAGCTTTGGAGAAACTCCAAGATTGACATTCACCATCCTCTTTACGCATCGAAAGTAAGACCTAGTCCGGAATGCCACCGTCAGTGAAGGGCGCTAGCTCTGCGGTCCTGCCTCTTGAGCGTAGGGTCGTATCTCAGAGCTCACGTGACCCGACAAATGTCCTTCCATAACCCTCCGTCTGGCCGTCAAGGTAGCACGCTTCCAAATCCGGTTCGGGCTCCTATGGCTGGCGCTCCGCAGGAAAACTGCGTCCTTTTGGTTATTGGCGCACAATCCGACCGTTGAAACACCTGTTCCGTTGGGGGCAGCGGCAGGGGGAGACATATGCGTCAACCCGGCGGGAAGCCTTACCCAGCAACTCGGCATCCACACATCAATGACCTGGCTGGCGAGCGGCCGGCGGCGACCCCTCCCCGGAATACGAGAACTCGCGTGATCTCACATTCACAGGAGGCATCAGGGTGGCGAGGTGCAATGCGCGACATAGCAAGCTGCGGGTCCCGACGCGGAACGTCCGCATCGCTGGAGCTTTAACGCAAGCGTTCCCCAACGACGCCAAGGCCTGTCCGTAGGGCAGCGCGGTACCCGTTCGAGGTCGTCGGAAACTTCAGAATGATGTCCAGGAAATTCTGCTCGAAAAGAGGGAGTGGTGGTGCCGCGGACCAGACATATGACCTAAGCCGCAACAAGATGAACAATTTTCAATCCCTCAACCTGGCAGCCGTGGCCCTCTGATCAGCCCATCGCGTCCGGCGCCACGTTCGCGCAACGAAAAAGTAGATCTTGGCAAATGCCGGCGTCTCGGCCGCCACACCCAACGTGTGGCGGATGGCGAACAGCTGCGGGCGACAACTAGGTCAATTGGAGCTGTTGCGGACGCTGTTGCCCGAACCAGACAAGGGTTGTGAGATCCGGATGCCAATATTTCTGGTCTGCACGTAGCCATCAAGGGCTTCCTGGCCCTTTTCCCTACCGTAGCCAGACTGCTTCACTCCACCGAACGGCGTTTCTACGCCGCCGACGTACCATCCATTCACGTACACTTGGCCAGCCCAAAGGCGATCCGCGCTCCAAAGAGCCCGGTCGATATCCCGGGTGAAAACGCCCGCTGCCAAGCCTTGGTCGGTATCGTTTGCCAGTTCGATCCCTTTTATCGGCTCATCGAAAGCAGTAACGGAAAGAACATGGCCGAAGACTTCTTTCTGGAAAAGACTACTATCAGGCGCGACGTCGGAAAATACAGTCGGCGCCATGAAATAGCCGCTTCGCTCCGAAAGGGCAGTTCCGCCGGCCACAAGCCGTGCCCCTTGCGACAGTGCCATCCGGCAGGCGCTCTCGACCCGCTCTCGCTGCTTTTGAGAGATCAACGGGGTGATGTCGCAGTTTTCGCGTCCTGGCCCTATTGAGAGTCCTTCGACGCAGGCCTTCACTCTTTCTAAGGTTTCATCAGCAATTGAACGCTCTACAAGCAATCTTGTTAGGTTGTTGCAATTCTGGCCAGCATTTAGATAGGTTCCGATACGCACCGCTTCCACGACGGCATCGAAATCGGCATCGGAATAGACGACAGCGGCCGATTTGCCGCCCAGCTCCATGATGCAGGGGACGATGCGCTCCGCTGCAGCCTTGAGGACGGTTCGCCCGGTTGCCATGGAGCCCGTAAAGACGATGTGGCGAACATCGGGATGATCGATCAGCGCCTGGCCTGCCGTCTGGCCGTAGCCAGTGAGCACGTTTACGGCTCCGGCAGGCAGGCCCGCGGTCTCACAGGCGCGAGCAAGTTCTATGCCTGATAAAGGAGCCAGTTCGGGGGACTTCACTACCACTGAGTTACCAGTTGCAATGGCGCAAGCAAGCGAACGGGCCGTCAGTTCGAGGGGGCCGTTCCAAGGAACGATATGGGCTGACACTCCGAAGGGGCTTCTGACCGTATAGTCAACAAGACCCTCCCCTCGCGGAATAGAGCGACCTTCGAGCTTATCCGCCAAGCCAGCGTAGTAACGCAGGTATCTGACGGCGGTCCGAACCTCGCCACGGGCGAGGTCCAACGCCTTTCCAGTCTCTACGCAGTTAATGATCGCGACCTCGTCGCTACGTGCCTCAAGTGCGTCTGCCACGCGGAAAAGCATACGCCCACGGTCGTACGGGTGCATGTCTATCAGGACGCGGTCGCGGAAGACACGGTCGGCGGCAGCAACGGCGAGATGCACTTCTTCAGGTCCTGCCTCTGCAATAACCGCTACCGTCTCCCCGGTTGAAGGGTCATCCACCTCGATCCGTTTGCCAGACGAACAATCCCGCCACTCTCCATCGATGAAATTCTTGATCACTTCAGCGCTCGACATCGAAGTCCTCCAGTTTACCCATTATCCGATCCGAGCCGGTCAAAAGGAGCGCAGGCTTTCGCTCTTGGTGAGCCATTAGAGAGGCTCCTTCGCATTTGCGCGTTTCGGGCCTGCAGAGAATTAGGGTGGCTTGCAGAGGCTCGGGCCTAATTAATATTGGCCCTTTGTGGCCGGACTCAGCTATTCTGGAGCCGAACCTCGAACGGCAAGTCGGCCGCGGTTGCAATGTCCGGGTGGTTCAAAAGGGCGGGGTTGGCAATTTGGGAACTTATCTAGCAGGCTTGAAGACTACAGCATCAGGAGCTGGCCATGGCCGACTATTGGCTTCTCATAGTGCGCGAGCCTCAATGCGTCCCACAGCATAGCCTGGTTTGCAGTTATCACTGGCTTGCCGAGGCGCGCCTCCAGGCGGTCGATTATGCTTGAAGTCCGAAGGAGGGTGCATGGGATGAAAAGAGCTTCAGCCTCAGAGGAATTGAACGAGCAAGAGGCCTCAAAGATACTTTCCGGGGAAAGTCCGGCGATGTCGGAATCGTTTTTGCAGTGGAATGAAGCAGACGCGCAGACCGAAATACCCGACCTGCTGAGGGCCTCGGTGACGACAGCGCCAACCTGATCGATATAAGGTGTGAGCATGGCGATGCGTTTCACACCGAGCCTGTCGAAGGCGCGCAAAGCTCCTGTCATCGGTGAAGTTAAGGAGGCCCCGGGTCGGGCTGTCTGTAGCTCCTCTTCCAGCCTTTTCTGCGAAATGATGGCTGATCCCGATGTACAGGCGTAGGCGAATACTTTGACGACACCTGGCGGGTCGAATAGCTCGCCAACCTTAGCAATCTCATCAACATGGCGGTAGAGGTTTTCGACCGTACTGGGCTCGTGATGCTTCATCCTGGCGGCACAGAAGCTGATGCTGTCATCATGCATCATTCTGCGCAATTCAAGCTCAGTGAGGACGTCATTGGACGGGGTTATCAATCCGATGACGGTCTCAGTTGCCACAGCAGGATATGATGGCTCAACGTGAGTGGTGTAGAACGCAGTCTCACTGGGCATCTCAAAGTTCTCCGTGCGTACGATCCGTTTCGGGACTAAACTCGTACTTTCCGATATGTCATCCCTGGTTTTTCGCAGAGCGGCTGCTGCTGAAATGGGCTGTGCTAGAGGCAGTCGCCCACCTCTAGCACACAAGTTTTCAGCGATGAGCGCAGACCCATTCCGTTGTTGTATCGCCTGGCAACGCCTTCTCGTCGTAACCATCTTCTGCAGCAGCCTTCATCATCTCAGGCGTTCCGAGATAGCGCTTCAGTTCGGTATTGAATTTTGCCACGAAATCTTTGTCTGAATTCCTAAATCCAATACCTATCCAAGCGGACGAATCCTCCGGCATCAAGGCGGGATTGGTGGCCTCCACCTTCCCTCCAGATTTTTTGGCGATATCCTGGACGACTGTATAAGACGTCACTCCAGCGGCTGCTCTATCAGCGATCACCGCTGCAAGAATTTCGGTACCTCCTGGAACCTCCATAATCTGCGATGCGGGCACGCCCAGCTTCTTAGCGATCTCGATGCCAGCGTAGCCTGCCCCAGTCACCATGGTCGCACTCTTAGTCACTAAATCCTTGTATGTAGTGATTTGTTCCGGATTTCCGGATTTCACCATGAAGACATCTGTTTCTTTGGAAACAGGTTCCGAGAATGTTATGTTGTCGCACCTTTTTTTATTGATATACATGCCACCTGTAATTAAATCCAACCGGCCGGCTTGGAGCCCCGGGATCAACCCACCCCAATCGGTCACCACAGGCTCGATATTGGTGTAACCCATTGAACGAAGAACCCCTTCGGCAATGGCGTTCACGTACCCCAGAGGCTTGTTGCCCTCACCAGGATATGCCTGTGGCGGCTCGGAAGCAAAGCCGAGACGAATTGTCTTGCCGCTTGCCACGCGATCAGCAAGCTCACCTGTGTAAGCGGGCGCCGTCAGACCAACGACGACGAGCCCCATGCTCAGAAAAATCTTGATTATACGTTCCATTTTGTTCCCTTTTCTTATTCTGTTGAACACGCGCCTCTCGGCGGCGATGGGCGTTCTTCCTTGCGCTTCGAGCAAGAAACGCTTGCATCAGGTATGATAGGCCATTTTAATTGCGCCTTTCTGCGAAGAACGCGGCTCTTGGGCGTTGCAGCTGCAAAACCTCCCGCCCTAGCGCAGAGATCCTGCGTGCGCGAGCAGCATCGAAACAGATCACTGATAGGGCTGAGCAGATCGGTGGAATGGTGCGGAAGGCACGGGGAGCATCTTCGCAAGGCGAGAGACCTGAGCCTCAGCCGGCACTTCCGTGTCTCCGATAGCTTCAGCCGCGCCGGAAGACAATCTCTGGATCTTGAAGGCGGTCGTCGAGGGGCGCGAGGGCGAGCAAAAGGCCGCCGACCAGAGCAATTGCATACCCGACCCCGGCCGCAATCAACGTGTTGAGGGTAGCCCACAACAACTGTGGCAGGATCTCCCACGTAAAGTCCCAGCGCCAGTTGAATGTCATGCCCTTCCAAGCCTCCGGGCAACCAAGCGTTCCGCCCAGCGCATCATCGGGGTTATGAGGAACCTGGCAAGGATGTAGTAGATAATCAAAGCTGTTCCAAACGCCTGCGCCGACAGATAGGTTGAGGCGTTGATCTGGCGTGTCTGGAACATGAGATCGGCGACCGAGATGAGGGACACCAGGGCGGTTCCCTTGAGAAGCTCGATCAGGAGATTACCCCAAGGCGGAAGCATGATCGCCAGCGCTTGCGGCAATATGATCCTGCGCATCCTCACGCCCTGCGGCATCGACAGCGCGGTTCCCGCTTCCCACTGTCCGCGCGGAACTGACTCAATGGCGCCGCGGACAATCTCGGCGCCATAGGCACCGATATTGAGGCCGACGGATATGTAGCCGGCTGTGAAATTCGGAAGCGTTATACCAAACAGCGGCAACACGAAGAAAATCCAATATAGCTGCACCAGCAGCGACGTTCCGCGGAAGATCTCTATGTAGACAACGCTTACACTTCGGACTAGCCACTTGCTCGACAGTTTGCCGATGCCTGCGGCCCCGGCGGCAGCTACAGCGACCAGCGTAGCAAGCAGGAACTGCGCGCATGTGACCAAGGTCCCCTGTAAGAGCGCCTGGCCATAGCTTTGGAGAAACTCCAAGATTGACATTCGCCATCCTGCGTCAGACACGGCCGGGAGGCAAGGCTCCGGCCGTGTCTGCGCGGGGTCAGCGGTTGGCGCAAACCCACTCCGCGCTCTTGTCACTTGGTAGCAGCTTTGCGTCGTAACCATAAGGCTCGACAGCCTTCATCATCTCGGGAGTACCGATGTATTTTTTCTGAGCCTCGTTGAACTTCTCCACAAAGTCCTTGTCCGACTCTCGGAAGGCTATGCTCACCCAGTTTTGAGTTGATTCTGGCATTGCATCCGGGTCGGTCACGTCAAGTTTTCCACCCGATTTGCCAGCCACAGATCGAGACAACAGGTATCCCGATGCCCCGGCATCTGCTCGTCCCGCCTCGACCGCTGCAAGAATTTCAGTCTGTCCCGGCACTTGCATGATTTGAGCTTCCGGAACCCCTGCCTTTTTCGCTTGCTCTATATTGCTATATCCTATGCCGGTCACCATAGTCGCGCCCTTGGCTGCAATATCTGCATAATTGTGCAGCCCGTTAGGATTGCCAGCTTTGACGATAAGTGCGTCTGTCACTTTCGCCAAAGGCTCGGAAAATGTCACGCTTTGGCATCTTGATTTAAGGATGTAGAGACCCCCCGTAGCCATATCAAAACGTCCAGACTGCAGTCCGGGTATAAGTCCGCCCCAATCTGTCACGACGGTCTCTACGTTTTCGTAACCCATATGCTTAAGGACGCCAAGAGTAATCGCGTTTACAAACCCTACTGGGTGACCATTACTGTCCGGAAAGGCGAACGGCTCTTCGTTCGCGAAGCCGATGCGGATGGACTTGCCGCTGGCGATACGGTCGGTTAGTTCTCCTGCGTGGACCTGAAAAGCGGCAAGCGCGACGGCAAGGCCCAAGCCAGCCGCAAGGTATGAAAGTCTGATCTTCATTTCTCGTTCCCTTCTTATTTGTTGAATTATCCAGCAGCCCGGGATGGGCGTTTCCAGCTTTGTAGAAGTGTCTTTTTTTGCAGAAGCTGATCTCCTATTTTGTTGAGTAAGGCGATTGCCGCATCGTCCGGGTCCGCCAAGCCGTTATTCGAAAAGTTGATGGGCTAATAATCAGTCGATAACAACCAAGCGGCGCTCCACATCGCAGAAGCGCTGGCCGCCCTTCGCGGTAACCACGAAAGGCTCCGAGATCGCTGCGCCAAAATCGTCGAGCCACACTCCGGATTGGAAGTGGAAGCACATTCCTTCCTGCAACAGCGTTGTTTCACCCGCGCGGATGCTGATAGTGCGTTCGCCCCAGTCCGGCGGGTAGCCAACTCCGATTGAGTAGCCGACGCGGCTGTCTTTGCTGTAGCCATTCCGTTTCAGTGTACGTTGGAACATGGCGGCTACCTCTTCGACGGCCATGCCCGGCTTGGCCGCTTCGAGTGCGAGGTCGCCGCCTTCAACTATCACGGAGGCCAGACGCGAGATTTCTTGTGGCGGCTGTCCGACGTGAATTGTGCGGGTGAGGGGCGTGTTATAATGACGACGTGCAGCGCCAAGCTCCATCACAACCAGGGCTGACTCGGGGATCGCCTGGCCCGTCCATGTGAGGTGGCAAGTGCTCGTCCCTTCACCAATCTGGATTAGGGGACACAGACCCGTGTAGTCGCCAAACTTGCCCTCGCCCAAAATCTGATTGCGGTAAATGTCCCCTACGACCTCATAGTCGCGCACCCCCGGCTTGAGCTTCGCAATCGCCTCTCGCATGGTTCTGCTGATGATGCGGCCCGCCTCTCGCATATAGACAAGCTCGGCTTCTGACTTGACGAGCCTCGCCCAGTTTACAAGTTCCCGACTGTCCGAGATCTTCGCATTGGGCAGGCCTCTAACGAGGTGCTGATGGGCCCGCGCGGTGTAGTAGTGAGTGTCGAGCTCGACGCCGATGCGGTCGGAACCCCACCCTTTGGATTTGATGAGGCCGCACAAATCATCGAAAGGATGATTTTCCGGATGGTGAACCAAAGTCTCCGCGAATCTGAAGATGTTCTCGGCCGGAAGGTTTGTTGTAACAGTAGCTGACTTTGCGTCGATCGGGCGCCCGAACCACAGAGGCATATCCTCGTTGACATGGACCAGCACTGCCTGCGGCGTGTAGAAGGACCAACTGTCGTAGCCCGTAAGCCAGTACATATTGGCTGGATCCTGGCAGATGAGGAGATCAAGACCAGCTTTTTGTATCCGCTTCTTCGTGTCCTGGACGCGCCGGTCGAACTC
>NZ_JAIUIQ010000048.1:0-44173 GCF_020165735.1 Mesorhizobium sp. B283B1A | reverse complement strand
CTCTGCAGACGATAAGTGACAAAACTGTTCGCGATGTCCTCGCACACCTGTTCGCGATGTCCCCGGTCCAAACACCCCCTTGAGGGGGAGATGCCCGGCAGGGCAGAGGGGGGCGCTTGGCGCCGCCCTCACCGCTTCACCTCCCACGTCGTCACACGTTCGCCGGTGACCGGATCCTTGCCGTCCTTCAACTGCACACCTTGCGCCAAGAGGTCGTCGCGGATGCGGTCGGCTTCGGCCCAGTTCTTGGCGGCGATCAATTCCAGGCGCCTGGCGATCAACCTCGCGACCTCGGCCTCGTCGACCCTGGCCGCGCCGATGTCGAAGCCGAGGAAGAGAAGTGCGGCTTTCAGCGAAGCGGCGGCGGCGTTCTCGCCATGGCCTTCGACTTCGCTCGCCTCGCCGGCAAGCTGGGTCAATTGCTGGAAGGCAGCGTAGGTGGCCAGGTCGTCGGAAAGGGCTTCCACGACCTTAGTCGGCAATTGTCCCGCCGCCGGCGCCAGATCGGCCGCGCGTTTCCATTTGCGCAGCGTGTTCTCCGCTTCCTCCAGCTTGCGCACCGAAAAGTCGATCGGCTCGCGGTAGTGCGTCATCAGCATCGCCAGCCGCAGAACCTCGCCCGGCCAGCTGCGGCCGCCGAAGGTCTCGGTCTCCAGCAGTTCGTGGATCGAGTAGAAATTGCCGAGGCTCTTCGACATCTTCTGCCCTTCGACCTGCAGGAAGCCGTTGTGCATCCAGACATTGGCCATGACATCGGTGCCGTGGGCGCAGCGCGACTGGGCGATCTCGTTCTCATGGTGCGGGAAGATCAGGTCGAGGCCGCCGCCATGGATGTCGAAGACTTCGCCGAGATAAGCCGCCGACATCGCCGAGCATTCGATGTGCCAGCCTGGCCTGCCCCTGCCCCACGGGCTCTTCCAACCCGGCTCTTCGGGCGAAGACAGTTTCCACAGCACGAAATCGCCAGGGTTCTTCTTGTGCGCGTCGACGGCGATGCGGGCACCAGCCTGCTGCTCGTCGAGATTGCGCTTCGACAACTGGCCGTAGTCGGGCATCGACGCCGTGTCGAACAGAACTTCACCTGCAGCGACATAGGCATGGCCGCGTTCGATCAGGCTTTGAATCAAGCTGATCATGTCGGCCTTGCCGTCGGCGCGAGGCTCGACGAATTCGGTGGCGCGCGGTTCGACGGTCGGCTCCAGGCAGCCAAGCGTGGCGACATCGCTGTGGAACTGGTCGGCGGTCTTTTCGGTCACCCGCCGGATAGCTTCGTTGAGCGACAGCTTTCCGGCTGATATCTCGTCGCCGAAATCGCGCAACGCGCGCGCGTTGATCTTGTCGTCGACGTCCGTGATGTTGCGCACATACGTGACATGCGTTTCGCCGTATACATGGCGCAGCAAGCGAAACAGCACATCGAAAACGATCACCGGCCTGGCATTGCCGATATGGGCGAAATCGTAGACGGTCGGGCCGCAGACATACATGCGCACATTCAGCGCATCGATCGGCGTGAAGTCCGCCTTCGTCCGCGTCAGCGTGTTGTAGAGGCGCAGGCCCTTCGATGCGTCAGACATTCCATGCCTTCCCGGTTCCGAACTTTTTGTCTGGATGGAGCCGGCCCCGCGCCGAGGCGCAAATCAGGCTCCAGCCTGCTGGCCGGGGCGTTTGTCCAATCTAGGGGAAGATGAGGCGAAAACGTCCGGACCAGCGCGAGGCTAGCCAATAATGCAAATGCCACAAATGGCGAAAGACGTTTTCATGGGCGGCTTTATCGCCTTGGCCAGTGTTGCCGTCAAGTCGCTGATCCCAGGAAAAACGTCATAAAGACGGGTAAGCGCGTCGCTCGATCACGCGGAATCAGGCAGTGAAACATTTTATTAAACATGTCGGCACAGTCATGAAACATTCGCCGGCTAGATCACCAAGCGTCACGATTTGGTCGGAATCAACCATCAAACGCAGACACGAAGACGTTACCAGGGAAGAGAAAGATGCCTCGAAGCAAGCAAGACGCCAACCGCGCCAAGCAACCGGCGCTGGCCAGCCACTATCGCGCAATCGGTCCGGCCGCGATCGTCGCCGCCCTTCTTCACACCGCTAAGAAGAAGAAGCCGGCGCAGAAGATCGTATCGCCCCGCGCCGCCTGAAGCGATGCGCAGCCGGCGCAACCGCCGGCGATCAGGGCGCGAACAGGCGCCTTGGAAATGAAGCCCTCGACGGGCTTGGCTAGAACAGCGTCATCTGATCGTCGTGCGCGCCAGGCTTCTGGCGCCTGACCTTCTCGGGCTCCGGTCCGGTCTCGCCCCTCTCCTGAATTTCCGGTCCGGTATTGGCGACCTTGTTGACGAGGTCGGACACGGGAATCGCTTCGAAGAAATCAACCTGCGCCGGCCGCAGCAGGTCGGCGACATCGCGCGGCTCGAGCGTGCGGCAATCCAGCCAGCGGGCGAAATCCCCGGGATCGACGACCACCGGCATCCGGTCGTGGATATGGGCGATGTCGGCATTGGCGTTGACGGTCAGGATCGCGCCGGTATCCATTTCCGAACCGCCCGGCTCGGCATAGGTTTCGATCAGGCCGGCAAAGGCCACCAACCCGCCATGCCGGGGCCGTATCCAGTAGGGTTGCCCCTTCTTGCCGCCGGTTTGCCGCCACTCATAGAAGCCGGATGCCGGCACCAGAGCGCGGCGATGGCGCATGGCCGCCTTGAACGAGGCCTTCTCGATCGCGCCTTCCGAGCGCGCGTTGAACAGCAGCGGAAACTCCCTGGTGTCCTTGACCCAGGTGGGAATGAGGCCCCAGCGCACCAGCATCGACTGGCGGTCCGGCAGGTTGGAGCGTGGCGCCCGCGGCACCCCGGAGAGCGCCATCAGCACTGGCTGCGTCGGCGCGATGTTGTAGCGCGCCGGAAATTCCTCCAGCTCAGCCAAGCCCAGAAAGGCGGCGGTCTGGCCCGGCGTGGCGGTCAAGGCAAAGCGTCCGCACATGATCGATCGTGGCTCTCGAATAATTCCGCCGAATGGTTCCGCAAGAAAGTGGCGATGGAACAGCCGCACTGCAACCGCTAAAGCTGTCCGGCACTGGCCGTCCACAGCGGGCTGCGGCGATCGAACGGTTGGGAGCCATGAACGAACAACGAAAGATACTGCCGGCAGTCTCGGTCGCGGTGGTGCGTGGTGACACCGTGCTCTTGGTCAAGCGCGCAAGGCCGCCTTCGCAGGGGCTCTACGCCTTTCCGGGCGGCAAGGTCGAGGCCGGCGAGACACTGGAGGTTGCCGCGAAGCGCGAGTTGCTGGAAGAAACCGGTTTGCACGCCGCCGGTTTTCGCCCGCTTCGGGAAATCCATATCGACGGCAGGGATGAGAGCCATCCGGTCGACTACCGCCTCACGGTCTTCGGCGCCGCTTATGCCGGCGGCGAGGCGGTGGCCAGCGACGACGCCGAGACAGCCGCGTTCTATACGCTCAGCGAGATGGCGGCGTTGCCGCTCGCCGGTTCGGTGTTCGCGGTGGCACAAGATCTGCTGGGGCGACCCGACGGTTCCCCTGCAAGCCGCTGAAATCCGCAACCGTCCCGCTGGAAACGCCTTGCAGGCGACAAATTGTTTGGCCAGATAGACATATGAGCCGCACTTCCCTTCTCGTCGTTTTGTGCCTTGCCGCCAGCACGGGCCTAGCGGTGCGGCCGGCATCGAGCGCGGAGGCGCCGTTCGAGCCTGGCTTGATGCGGCTGGCCGAGGTTTTGGGATCGCTGCATTTCCTGCGTAATCTGTGTGGCGAGAAGGGCGACCAGTGGCGCGTCGAGATGGAAAAACTGCTCGATTCGGAAAATCCGGATGCCGGACGGCGGGCCCGCTTCATCGCCAGCTTCAACCGCGGCTACCGCTCTTTCGGCGGCACCTATACGCAATGCACTGCATCAGCCACCGAAGCCATCAGCCGCTACATGAAGGAAGGCGAGACGCTGACGCGCGACATCGCCTCGCGCTACGGCAATTAGGTCAATTCCAGAAAAAGTGTGACGCGGTTTTCTCTGGGGACAACGGCGAAGCTCTCCAGGCGTCCATCAACAGATATCCGGGCAGTTGAGAGCGGCGGCGGGCATATCCGGCTTGTGCCAGCCAGTGTCTTGGTGCAATCCTGATGTTGCACTTCTGCAACAGCGTTAATCAAACGTTAGCACACAAATGTGGAATTAACTCAAACTGAAGGTTTTCGCCCCGCAGGCCGGCCTAATCGGCTAAGTTTGATCCGAGTTGAATGCAGCTTCGCCAAGCGCAGCCGCCCTTTGTAAAGCACGATCAAAAAAATGTCGTATTTACAAATACTTACTTGGGGCTGCGTGTAAACGAAACAGATCAAGCCTGATTCACACGGATGGATCGCCGCTTGAAAGGGTGGACATCGCTATGGAACATGGTGTCAACGACATCGACGCGCTGGTCAGGGAAGAAAAGCGCCTGACGGCGGTGGAGAGCCACAGCGAAGCTTGGGCGGAAGGCCTTTCGGCCGGCATCGAGCCCGAGATCATTGCCGAGGCGGCGCTCGAGACCGCATTCGGTGAAATGTTGCGCGCCAATGGCGAGACATCGGCCCTTGCCCTGCTCGACCGCATGCGCGAGAAGGTGATTGCTGGCGCCTTCGAACCCGAGCGGCTGCGGCACTGAACCGATATCAGGTTCTTTGACCATCAAGTGCCGTTCGGGCATCATGCCCGGAATCAGGGAGATACGGGCAGTGAATTTTCCGATGTCAGGCAAGCCGAAGGGCTTGGTCCTTTACATCCGTCTCGCTGCTTGCTGTGCCGCGTTTACACTGGTGGCTTGCCTTGAGAGCAGCCCTGCCCATGCGTTGAGCCAGATCCAGCGCGAAGAGCTTCCCTCCCCTGTCACGCCGCCGACGGATAGCGACAGTTCGGCACCCGGAAGCACAGTCCCGATGCCGGATCCCGTGGGGACGCCTTCGACCAGCCAGCCGGCTGCTCCGGACGCGGCAGAGCCCGACAGCCCATCGGATGGCAGCAGCAATAGGCCGCGCGTCGACCCCGAAGCGCCCCTGCCGGAGGTGGTCTATGACCTCGCCAAGCTGCCCGAGCCCGTGCGGCGCATGCACGACCTGATTATCGAGGCTTGCAGGACCGGCGACATCGAAAAGCTCAGGCCGTTGATCGGCACGGGCGACAGCATGACCCAACTGTCGCTGGCCGACATCGACGGCGACGCCATCGCCTTCCTCAAGGGGCTCTCCGGCGACCCGGACGGCCAGGAAATCCTGGCCATTCTGGAAGAAGTGCTCAGTGCCGGCTATGTCCATGTCGACGCCGGGACGCCGCAGGAACTCTATGTCTGGCCATATTTCTTCGCGCTGCCGCTCGACAAGCTCGACGCCAAGCAGCGGGTCGAACTGTTCAAGATCGTCACCGCCGGCGATTTCGACGACATGAAGCAGTTCGGCGCCTACATCTTCTACCGCGTCGGCATCACGCCCGCCGGGCAGTGGACCTTCTTCGTCGCTGGGGATTGAACCTGCCTATGTAGTCGGGCGTTCAGGACTCTTGTCTATGCCGGCATGCGGCCAGATACGAATGCCTTCCTTTCGAAGAGCGGCAATCGCATCGAGCGCCTTGTCGTCCTCCATCTGCAAAATCCTCGCTGCGTGGCGCAGTTCATCGGTCTCACCGAGTCTGTTCACCACCCAGGCGATTTTGCGCCGGATGTCAGCACCGTATGCGGTTTGCGCCTTGTCGACCGCATCGCCCGGGATCTCGCCGTAGGCATTGATAAGCATACCGAGGTCGAACGCATCGCGATAAGCCACCGACCGATCCTGACAACGATCGGCGTTAGCCAGCAGCTTCTCAGCGAACATGTCGGTGCAAACCAGTGCAGGCACATTCAGATCGGGGTCGAAATGCCCCTGCAAGGGGATACGGGCTTCACGCACAATTTCGAATTTGAACTGCTGCCCCTTCAACCGCACGACCGTCCTCAGACCGTATTGATCGATCTGGAAATCTCGGACGGCCTCGACAGGATCGGGAAAGAATGCCCTGACGCCACGTTCGACAGCCAATGTTCTCAGGTCGCGATACCCATTGGCATCCGCGCACAAAAAGTCGACATCCAAAGACCGCCGAAATTCCCCCAGTTTCAACACGATCGCTGTGCCGCCACCGAACCAGCATTGGCTCGCGAACAGGAAATTCCGGTCCATCGATGCGAGGGCTTCGCCGATGATGCGATGTTCAGGCCTCGTGAATTCCTTCATGATCCGCTCGCGCTCAGTTCAGTTCAGTGTTGCCAACGCGAGACGAAAACAGACAAGAGAGACTTCAGCCAGCCGTCAGAAGGATACCATGGCCGAATTCGTCGGCCAGATTTTGTATAAGCAGCTTTTCGCGCACCGTAAGCCGCGTTTGATCGACGAAACGCCAATTGCGTTCGTACAAGGCAAACGCTTCCTCTGCGGAGATCGGCCGGGTAACGTCACGGTTCCACAAGAGCGCCTGTAGCTCCGGAAACTCAGCGGGGACAATCATAGGTCGCGTATATGTGGCCATAGCGTCCTGAACATAGTGCAGAACGCTATAGAATCAAAGGCATGGCTGCCTATGCCGACAGCGCCTCGGAAAACTCGACGGGCCTGCCCTGGCTCGGCGTGACAATTTCGCCTTCCCACATGATGCGGCGACCACGAATGACGGTGCCGACCGGCCAGCCGGTGACCTGCTTGCCGTCATAGGGTGTCCAGCCCGCCTTCGAGCCGGCCTGCGCGTTGGTGATGGTTTCTCGCCGCTTCATATCGACGACGGTGAAGTCGGCGTCATAGCCGGCGGCGATGCGGCCTTTTCCAGCCATGCCGAAGATGCGTTGCGGGCCGTGGCTGGACAGGTCGACGAAACGCTGCAGGGTCAGCCGGCCGGCATTGACGTGGTCGAGCATGACCGGCACCAGCGTCTGTACGCCGGTCATGCCCGAGGGCGAAGCTGGATAGGTTTTTGCCTTTTCGGCCAATGTGTGGGGCGCATGGTCGGAGCCGAGCACGTCGACGATGCCTTGCGCGATGCCATGCCAGACACCGTCGCGGTGGCGTGCGGCACGCACCGGCGGGTTCATCTGGATCAGCGTGCCGAGCCGCGCATAGTCGTCGGCGCTCAGCGTCAGATGGTGCGGCGTCGCCTCGCAGGTCGCGACATCCTTGTGCTGCTCGAGGAACAGGATCTCCTCGGCGGTCGAAATGTGCAGGACATGGATGCGGGCGCGAACGCTGCGCGCAACGCGCACCAGCCGTTCGGTGCAACGCAAGGCGGCGATCTCGTCACGCCAGACCGGATGCGATTTCGGGTCGCCCTCGATGCGTTCGCCAAGGCGCTCGCGCAGCCGAAACTCATCCTCCGAGTGAAAGGCCGCACGGCGGCGGGTATTCCGCAGGATCGAGGCGACGCCTTCATCATCCTCGACCAGCAGGTCGCCGGTTGACGATCCCATGAAGACCTTTATGCCCGCCGCGCCGGGCAACCGCTCAAGTTCGTCAACGTCCTTGGCGTTCTCGCGGGTACCGCCGACCCAGAACGCAAAATCGCAATGCATGCGGCCACTGCCGCGCCGAACCTTGTCGGCAAGCGTTGCCTCGCTGGTGGTCAACGGATTGGTGTTGGGCATTTCGAACACGGCTGTGACGCCGCCGAGCACCGCCGCCCGCGAGCCGGATTCCAGATCCTCCTTGTGCTCCAGTCCGGGCTCGCGAAAATGCACCTGGCTGTCGACGACGCCCGGCAGGATATGCAAGCCGCGGCAGTCGATCGTCTCGCCGGCCGAGGCTTGGCCGAGGTCGCCTATCGCGGCGATCCGCCCGCCCTTCACGCCGACGTCGCGAAGACCCTCGCCGTCATGGTTGACCACGGTGCCGCCTGTCAGGATGAGGTCGTAGGTCATGGTCATGCTCTCTTGCGGGGGGAGTGTCAGCGGCTTACGTAATGGCCAACCGTTTTGCAAGATCAGGCTTTTATTCGCCCCATGCCCTTTACCCTTCTGAAAGACCGCGCGCTGATTTCCGTCTCGGGTCCGGATGCCGAGCACTTCCTGCAGAACATCCTCACCACCGACCTCGATGCGCTGGGTGAAAGCGAGGCAAGACCGGGCGCGCTGTTGACGCCGCAAGGCAAGATCCTGTTCGACTTCCTGATCTCGCGTGCTGGTGAAAACGCCTTCCGGCTCGAATGCCGTGCCGATATCTCGGATGATTTCGTTCGCCGGCTGATGCTCTACAAGCTTCGCGCCAAGGTCGAGATTGCCAAGTCGGAACAGGCACTTGTCTCTGTTGCGTGGGGAAACGAGTCAATCGCCTCACGAAGTGATTCAACGGCGGTTGCCGACAGGCGCTTTGATGACGAGAGCGTCACGCGCTCCTATGCCGGCGCTGCGCAAGCCGACGATGGCGCCGCATGGCAGGCCTTCCGCATCGCTCACGGCATTGCCGAAAGCGGGGCTGACTATGCGCTCGGCGATGCTTTCCCGCACGACGTGCTGCTCGACGAGACAGGCGGCGTCGGCTTCAGGAAGGGCTGCTATGTCGGCCAGGAAGTCGTCTCGCGCATGCAGCATCGCGGCACGGCCAGGCGGCGTGTGTTGATTGTCCAGTCCGAGCTTCCCCTGCCCGCCGCGGGCACCGAGCTGACCGTCGAGGGACGGCCGGTCGGCGCGCTCGGCTCGAGTGCTGGCACGATTGGGCTTGCCATCGCGCGCATCGACAGGGTCAAGGCGGCGCTGGACGCCGGCCGGCCGATCCTGGCGGGCGACGTGCCGGTGACGCTAATCATCCCCACCTGGGCCAAATTCAGTTTCCCGCAGGAAACCGTCGGCGCGGAGGAAGCCTGATGGCGGCGGACCGCACCGGCGCGCCGCCACGCGCCTGGCAGCGCATGCTGTCCGGCCGCCGGCTTGACCTGCTCGACCCATCGCCGCTCGACATCGAGGTTTCGGACATTGCCCATGGGCTCGCCCGCGTTGCCCGATGGAACGGCCAGACCAGCGGCGAGCATGCCTTTTCGGTCGCCCAGCATTCGCTGCTGGTGGAGGCGCTGTTCAACGAACTGATGCCCACGGCTTCGGCCGACGACCGGCTGGCGGCGCTGCTGCACGATGCACCCGAATATGTCATCGGCGACATGATCTCGCCGTTCAAGTCGGTGATGGGCGGCAGCTACAAGGACTGCGAATTGCGCTTGCAGCGCGCCATCCATCTGCGCTTCTCGCTGCCTCCCGACCTGGCGGCGGCGTTGCGCAAGGAAATCAAGCGCGCCGACCAGATCGCCGCCTATTTCGAGGCAACGCTGCTCGCCGGCTTTTCGACCGCCGAGGCAACGGAGTTCTTCGGCCGCCCGCGCGGTTTTTCCGCCGAACGTTTCGATTTCGCACCGCGTTCGGTGACCTGGGCACAGAATGCCTTCCTGAAGAGGTTTTCGGCGATCGAGAAATCGCGGCAGCAGGCCCCGGCACCCGCGATAGGGTAGAAAACGCTAAATTAACCGGAAGCGTCAACAGTGTGATGTTCGATCACGCACCGCAGGCGCGCCCCATGCCCGTCGTGGACGTCAAGGATGGTTCGATCGTCCCGGAACGGGCGGCCGAAGGCATGGAACGCTCACGCCGCATGGAAGACGAACTGCGCGAACAGAACGAACGCTTTTCGGCTGCTGTCGAGAACATGTCGCATGGCCTTTGCATGTTCGACGCCGACGAGCGCATGATCATCTGCAACGGCAACTACATCGACATCTTCTGCCTCGACGCCAAGGTGGTGCGGCCCGGCATCCGTTTCATCGACATCCTGCGGCACAGCGTCGACATTGGCGTCGCGTCGCAAAGCGCCAATGAACTCTACGCCATCCGCAAGCCCTATATCGACCAGGCGAAACCCTCGATCTACGAGGAGGCGCTGGCGGACGGCCGCATCATCCGCATTTCGCACCGCCCGCTGGCCTTGGGCGGCTGGGTCTCGATCTATGAGGACATCACCGAACAGCGCCGCGCCGAGCAGGATCTGAAGGAACAGCATCGCCGCTTCGACGCCGCGCTCGCCAACATGTCGCAAGGCCTGCTGATGTACGACGCCGACGGCAAGATGATCGTGCGCAACGAGCGTTTTCTGGAGCTTTACAAGGTCAAGGCGGCGGATTTCCCGCTTGGGACGACGCATCGCGACGCGCTCGAACGGTTGCTTGAACTCGGCATCTATACGCAGATCGACGTCGACAGCGAAGTTGCCAAGACCGAAGCCTGCCGGCGGGCGGGAAAAATCCATTCGGCCTATCGGCATCTTGCCGACGGCAGGACAATCCTGGTCACACGCCGGCCAATGAGCGGCGGCGGCTGGGTGGCGACTTTCGACGACGTCACCGAGCGCCGCCGCACCGAAGAGCGCATGACCCATCTTGCGCATCACGACATGCTGACCGGGCTGCCCAACCGCTCGATGTTTCGCGAACGGCTCGACCTCGCCCTGGAAGACGCGGCGGCCGCACGGTTGGCGATCTTCTCGCTCGATCTCGACCGCTTCAAGGCGATCAACGACAGCTGGGGGCACCTGGCCGGCGATTGGCTGTTGAAATGCGTCGCCGAGAGGCTGCAGCGTTGCCTGCGCAATGAGACAGACATTGTCGCCCGCTTCGGCGGCGACGAGTTCGTTGTCATGCAGTTCAATTTCAAGGGCATCGCCGATGCCGAGAAACTGGCGAAGCGCATCATCGAAGCGGTCGCAAAGCCGTTTCGCGACAAGAGCCGGGACATGCATGTCGGCATCAGCCTGGGCATCGCCGTTTTCCCCGACGACGGCAGGGACGCCGATGCGCTGTTGAAAAACGCCGATACGGCACTCTATCGGGCGAAGAGCGAAGGACGAAACCTCTATCGCTTCTTCGAACCCAAGATGGACGCCATGGTGCAGACCCGCCGGGCGCTTGAAGTCGACCTCGAGACAGCCTTGCCGCGTCAGGAATTCGATCTCGATTTCCAGCCCATCATGAACATCGCCTCCGGCGAGATCACCGGCGCCGAGGCCTTGATGCGCTGGCATTCCCCGGTGCGGGGGACTGTCGCGCCGGACCAATTCATTCCGGTCGCCGAAGACATCGGACTGATCGTGCCGCTCGGCGAGTGGGCGCTGAGGAAGGCCTGCGCGGCGGCGGCCGGCTGGCCACCAGGCCTGCGTATAGCGGTCAATGTCTCGGCCGTGCAGCTCAGAAGCGACGGATTTGCCCGCAGCGTCATCTCGGCACTGGCTTTTTCTGGGGTGCCGGCCGGGCAGCTGGAACTGGAAATCACTGAAACCGTGCTGATGGACGAGAGCAAAGCCGTCTTGAAGGCGCTGCGGCAATTGCGTGACCTCGGCATTCGCATCGCGCTGGATGATTTCGGCACCGGCTATTCCTCGCTCGGCTACCTCAGGCGGTTCCCGGTCGACAAGATCAAGATCGACCGTTCGTTCATCCGCGACATCGGCAATCGCGACACGGCGGCGATCGTTCGCACCATTATCGGGCTCGGTACGGAGCTTGGCATCGTCGTCACGGCCGAGGGCGTCGAGACGGAGGTGCAACTCGACATGCTGCGCGACAATGGTTGCACGGAGGCGCAGGGTTATCTGATCGGCGTGCCGTCGAAGGCGGCGGACATCCAGCGCCTGTTGAAATCGCGTGCGCCGCGCAGCCAGACCGGCTGAGACAGGCCGCTCAACGCAGTGTCTCGATGTAATTCTCGTGGAAGCTGACATAACCCGGTTCGACCACCTTGAGATGCCGTTCGATCAGCGCGTGAAACCGCGGCAGTTGATGAAACGGCACGCCGGGATAGGCATGATGCTCGGCATGAAAGGGCATGTTCCAGGCGAGCTTGCGCACCACCCAGTTGGTCAGTGTCGTCCTGGTGTTCTCCAGCATGTTGGCGACGAAGGGACAGCGGCCATGCTCGGCCAGCAGATAGAGGCGCAGGAACGGCTGTCCGAGCAAAGCGGGAACGATCCAGACATAGAGAAGCACGGAGAGCCGGAAATAGACGGCGAGCAGAATGACCACGGCATAGATCGCAATCATCACGCGCGCTTCGACCCGTACCTTGGGGCGGCCCTTCGGCGGCACATAGCTGTCCTGGCTGCGCCCAATGGCATTGGCATAGAGCGTCTTGAAATGGCCCCACCACACCGGAATGCCGGAAACATGCACGAGGTACTGCCGCAGCGTCTCCGGTTTCGGGGACGCCAGTTCCGGGTCGTTGTCCGGATCCTGTGTGAAGCGGTGATGGGCGAAATGGAAGTAGCGGAACCAGTCGGCCGGCAGCGCGATCGCCAAGCTGCACACCCGCGCCACCGCATCGTTCAGCCTTTGCGTCTCAAACGCCGTGCGATGAACCGTCTCATGAAGGAGCGTGAACAGGAACACGATCAGGATGCCTTGCGGCAGCATCAGCAGCGGCCAGAATGGCACCTTGGCCGCAATCAGCGCTCCAATGACCGCGATCGCGCCCCAATGGGCGCCAAGCTGAACGAGACCCGCGGCATCGGACTTGGCGGTCAGACGATTGCGCTCTTCCGGGGTCAATGACGCGATGATGTCGCGATGGTCCATCGGCTTCGATCCTGGCTGGGATTTGATGACATCCATTGTAGCCGATGAAAAAACTTTCCAAAAACGACCATTTCTGCGATTTAGATAAGGTGAACTTATCTATCCGGTGATCATGGTTACATCTCCATCGCTGAAAGGACTGCAGGCTTTCGAGGCAGCGGCGCGCACAGGCAGCTTTGCCGCGGCGGCGGAAGAGCTTTCGGTTTCGCCTGCCGCGGTCAGCCAGCTCGTCCGCTCGGTCGAAGAACAGATGGACCGCAAGCTGTTCCATCGCGTCAACCGCCGCGTCGTCCTCACCGAGGCGGGCGTGGAAATGCTGCCACGGCTAACCATGGCCTTCCAGGAAATCGGCAGCGTCGCGCGCGAACTGGGCGGCGACGTCTTCCGCCCGCGCCTGGTGGTGTCGGTCCCGCCATCCATGGCCATGGGTTGGCTTTCGCAGCGCCTGGCCGGCTTCGTCGCAAGCCATGGCGCCGCCGATGTTTCGCTCCGGGGCGATGACGATCCTGTGCCGTTCGATCGCGAGCTGATCGATGTCAGGCTGTCTTACGGCCCGCATTATCGCGAGCACCCGACCGAGGACATCGTCCGTGACGCGGTTTATCCCGTTTGCGCGCCAAAGCTTGCCAGCATGGTCAAGGCAGATGGCGGACCGCTCGCCGGGCTGCCGCTGATCCACACGGACTGGGGGCCGACCGGCGCGTCTTTTCCGTCCTGGGGCAACTGGTTCGACGCGGCCGGCATCCAGCCCGACCGGGCAACGCAGCGCGGCCTTTCGGCCAACTCGTCACGCGCGGCGCTCGACCTTGCCATTTCGGGATTGGGCGTGGCGCTGGCGCAAGGGGTCTATTGCGCCGAGGCTCTGGAGGACGGCAGGCTGGTCCGGCCCGCCGCCAGGGCGATCGCGCTGCGCCAGCCCTATTGCCTGACGATCCCGGAAAGAAGCGGCCGGCGCGACGTCGTGGCGGCGTTCCGCGATTGGCTGATCCGTGAATGCCAGCGCGCAGTGGGTTCGCCGGCATTCCGTTGACACAGCAGGCGGCGAGACGATCAGAGGTGCCCGCTCAATGCTTGCGTCATATCCTTGCTGGTTGCCACGGGAACGATCTCGAACTCGACCAGATCCGCCCATTCGATGACCCAACGTTGCAGCAGTGTGACGTCATCGGCTTCGACCAGCAGGAAGCAGCGGCTCATATCCGCCGCGATCCAGCTGTGGTGCACGACAAGCTCATCCGGCTTCAGGCGGCCCCGATCGCGAAAACGGCGGTAGATCTCCTTGCGGTCGCTGCCGGTGAAATCCTCGATCACGATGAACTGCATGGTTTCTCCTCGGTTGAATTACCGTCCCGGCCTGTCCAGCCGCTCCAGGAACCACTGCGTCAACCGCACCCAGACCTCATCCTTCTCGCCGGAATCCTCCCAGCCATGGTCGAGGTTGGGATTATCGTTGACCTCGATGACGAAGACACCATCCTTGGTCTCCTTGAGGTCGACGCCGTAGAGGCCGTCGCCGATGCATCGCGCCGCCTTGACCGCGGTCTCGACGACATGGGGCGGCGTCTCCTTCAGCGTGAAGGTCTTGATGCCACCCTGGTCGGGCTTGCCATTGGCCTTGTGGTTGACGATCTGCCAGTGCTTCTTGGCCATCAGGTAATGGACCGCAAATAGAGGCTGCCCACCGAGCACGCCGACACGCCAGTCATATTCGGTCGGGATGAATTTCTGCGCGATCAGAAGATCGGAATCCTCCAGCCACTCGGTCGCGAGCCGCGTCAGCTCCTCGAGGTTGGCGCATTTCTTGACGCCGCGCGAGAAAGAGGAGTCCGGGATCTTCAGAACCAACGGAAAGCCCAGCGTCTGCGCGGCGAGTTCGAGATCCGAGGTGCCGGCGATCATCACCGTGGGAGGCACCGGCACCTTGTTGTAGGCCATCAACTCGTTGAGATAGACCTTGTTGGTGCAGCGGATCATCGACAGCGGATCGTCGATGACCGGCATGCCCTCCTGCTGGGCGCGGCGGGCGAAACGATAGGTGTGGTTGGAGATCGAGGTGGTCTCGCGGATGAACAGCGCATCGTAGTTGGCGAGCTTGGCGAGATCCTTCCTGGTGATGGGCTCGATTTCGACCCCCATCTTTTCGGCGATCTTGGCCCAGTAGCGCAACGACGAGATTTCCGACGGCGGCAGTTCCTCATGCGGATCGACAAGCGTGGCGAAGGTGTAGCGCGCCGGCGTGCGGCCCTTGGTGTCGCGCCACTCGCGGTTGGTGTAGGTCTCCAGGCACTGGATGAAGCTTTTTTCCTCGTCCTCGGTCATGCGCGCCAGGGGATGGAAACCGATCTTGCGGATCGAGGCCCATTCGGCGCTGTCCTTGATGTGGACCTCCAGCGCCGGTGCCCTGAACCAGTCGAACAACAGCTTGGCGAAACGGTCCCAAACTTTCGACGGCCCGATGCCGAAAAAGATGCACACCTTCGCCGGAAAGGCGCCGCCGAGATCCTTGCGGCATTTGTTGAGCGCCAATTCCAGTTCCGGCAGCGCATGTTCGTAGAGCTTGCGCTCGGACAGATCGATCATCGTCTCGACGGTCGGGATGACCTTGTGGCCGCGCGAGCCCGCCAGCAGCGAGGCATAGTAGCCGCGACTCTGGTAACCGTAGTTGTTCGACAGGTTGATGACCTTCGGCCGCTGGCCGCGGAACAGCGAGGGATGCGCGAGATACTCGCGATTGGTGATGATCTTGTGCGGTGTCGCCACCTGGTCGAGATCGCTCTGCCTGCCGGTAAGAATGACCCAGGTCATTATCTCTTTCCCAAAGTGATGGCGGCACGCAGTCCGTCGCGGCCGAACTGCGCCATGTTCATGAAGATGCTGTAAGGCACGGGAATGTTGGCGGCATCAAGGATGGTTTCCTGCCTTTCATCCTCGACCCAGGGATCGTGGATCAGGATATGGTCGCCATCGTCGCCGATGGCCAGTACCCAGTGAGGCACCTTCTTGCCGAACATCAGGAAGCCGCTGATCAGCACCAGCACTAGCTTTCCCCCAGCGATCGCGGTTCTGATATCGTCGATGGTGAACGGACGGTAATTCACCGGGATACCGTAAAGTTCCGCGCGGCGGCGAAAGTCGACCTGGGCCAGCTCCATCACCCGGCGCTTGTCCTCGCTGCGCACCGACTGCAGGAACAGCGCGCCGTAGAAGGAAACGAAAATCTCCGCCGCGAGTCCGCTTTCGTAACCCGAGACCGCCAGGCCGAACGGCTCGCAGCCGCCAGGTCCAGACATCATGAAGACGGTCGTCGCCTCGCGCCAGAGGCGGATTTCCATCACCGGGTCCGGCACGAAGCCCCGGTCGAAATTGGCCATGGCCATCATCAGGCAGCACGGACCGCAGGTGAACTCGCAGGTCTGCTGATAGAACGGCACCTTGGTGGCGACCGGGAGATCGCCGCGCAGTGTCTTTTCATAACGAAGCGCGGTCTCGCCGTCGGAGTAGTAGCCCGGCTCGCGGCCGATCTTGCGATAGCCGGCCTGTTCGTAGATGCGGATGGCCCGGTTGTTGTCCTCGCGCACTTCGAGGCGCAGCATCATGCGGTCGTGCTCGAAGGCTGCCTCCTCGGCCGCCGACAGCAGCTGGCGGCCGACACCGAGTCCCCCGAAAAACGGGCCGACAGCTATGGAATAGAGCCGCGCGACCCCGCTGCCCTTGCGAAACAGCACGATCGAATAGCCGGCGACGCGGCCATCGATTTCGGCGACCAGCGCCTCGGCTGTCTCACGCTCGATGAACTGGCGAAAGGAGCGGCGGGAGATGCGGTCGCTCGAGAACACAGCTTTCTCGATGGCGGCGAGATCATCGACGTCGGACGCGCGGGCCGTGCGGATCTCGGCAGGCATGCGGCTTGAGGAAACCTCGATTGCGTTGCGGAAACGGCCCCGGTCAGAAACGTCGCGAACACCGGCCGAAGCGCCGGTATTCATCAAGCGCTATCGCTCCTTGATTAGGGCCGAATTGTGACAGTTTCGGTGACGGCAGCGAAGCCGGCAAGCTTTGCGCAAGATCGCCGTTTGAAGCCTGCCCGTTGCGGAAGATCACAGCCCGCTCAGCTCGCGAGACCAGCCAAAAGCTGGCCATAGGCATTTTTGGCCACGACCGCCAATTGCTCGCGCGGCAGCGAGCCGACGACGGCGCAGCCATAGCCCTTGTCCAGCCAATAGACGGCCTGCGGCCCGTCCTGCGCCGCAGCATAGGTGCCCTTGGCGTTCTCCGTCGATTCCGCGGTGACGAAGAGCGATATGCGCTCACCCTTGTCGTCCTCGTAGAGCAGCATCGCGGCCTTGCTTTCGCCGGCCGGCAGCAGCCGTCCGCCGATCAGTTGAAAACCGTTGGCTGTCAGGTCCGGGGCGACCAGCCTCAAGCCGACCCGATTGGACAGCCAGGTCTGCAAATGATCCTTGTCGCTGGCAGGCACTTCCACGGCATGCCGCTTCTCGGCGGCGAAGATGACATGGGCGGCGATCGCCTGTTCGGCGAGCCTGTCTTCAGCCGGATCCTCCTGCCCGATGCCGTCGATGCCGGCAAAGTAGCCGCCAAATCCGCCCGCGGCCAGAAGCACGGCCGCGGCAGCAGCAAGCCACCAGCGCGAGCGTGGCGCGGCGACCCTGAGCGGTGCCTCGCCGAGCACCACCTTGCGCAAACGCAGGGGTACAGCCTCATCCAGCACACCGCCAAAGGCGGCGCGCAATGCCTCCCGGTCGGCGCTGAAGCGGACGCTCCTGGCCTTCATCTCGGGATTGGCTTCGAGCCAGGCATCGTAGGCGGCACGCTCGTCGGCCGGCAGCTCGCCGTCGAGCGCCATGTGGATGTCACGTTCGGAAAAATCGCGGCGGATCATTTCTCGACGATCCTTATCGTGCGGCGGCGCGCCGTATCATCCAGCAACCCACGCAATTCCTCACGCCCACGCGCGATGCGTGACATCAGCGTGCCGGCGGGCACGCCCAGGATGTTGGCGGCTTCGGCATAGGAAAAGCCCTCGATCGCGACCATGACAAGCGCGGCGCGACGATCGGGGCTGATCGCCTGCAAAGCATTGATGATCTCGCGCGAGGCGATGCCCTCCAACTGTTCGGCCGGCTGGGCAACCGCCTCGCCCGCTTCCAGCGGCAGCATCGCCGCCTCGCCGCGGCGGTTCACCTTGCGCATCTGGTCGATGAACAAATGATGCATGATCGTAAACAGCCACCTCCTGGGGCTCTCTCCCGTCTGCCAGTTCTCGAGCCGCAGCAGTGCGCGTTCGAGGCAGTCCTGGACGAGGTCGTCGGCAGAATCGCGGTCGCGCAAAAGCGAGCGTGCGTAGCGGCGCAGGCGCGGTATTTCGCCAAGGATTGCTGCCTTCTTTTCGTCCATGACCGCTGGTTTCTGAGGTCG
This sequence comes from Mesorhizobium sp. B283B1A, assembly GCF_020165735.1. Lineage (NCBI taxonomy): Bacteria > Pseudomonadati > Pseudomonadota > Alphaproteobacteria > Hyphomicrobiales > Phyllobacteriaceae > Mesorhizobium > Mesorhizobium sp. B283B1A. Next base: position 26,115 of record NZ_JAIUIQ010000048.1, on the reverse strand, counting down.
CCTTTGTTGATCTCGATTGAACGCGCCTTCCCGGCGCGGCGCAAGCGGCCAGCGCGAAGCGGTCCGCCGCCCCGGTCACCCAAGCAATGAGATAACGAGCCCGTCGGCCGATTTATTCCCGGCAATCAACAAGAAAGCCGAATTATCCCAAATCGGTAAACGGGAAATCATTGCCCTTGTAGAGCAGCGGAACATTGAGACTTTTGGCACAAGCGTAGGCGAAACAGTCGCCGAAATTCAGTTGGGCCTGATGGCCGACAGCCTTGCCATAGCGCCCACTTGCATCAATGGCCTGGGAGCCAATGTCTTCGCCGATGACCACATCTTCCGCGCCAATTTCCACAATGAAACGATCGATCAGATCGCGAGCCCTGAGAAGGGTTTCAGCATCCGGCCTGTGGGAGCCCGCGGCTGCGCGCGCCACTGCCTGCGTCGCCTCGAAACGCACCAGCGCAGATACGTAGAGCGGGCCGGCAAAACCGGAAAGCCGCTTGACCAGTTCCTCCCACCCAGGTTCCCAATAGAGAATTCCGACGATCACCGATGCGTCGACGAACATCAGTCTTCCCACATCTCGTCGGTGAATTTCTTCATGTCGAAATCGGGGTTGGGCAGGCCAAGCTTCCTGGCCTCGGCTTGCAACCTCGCAATCCGATCGCGAAGCGGCACCGTGGCGCGATTGCGCTCAAGTTCGTGTACCAAGGCGATCCGAACCGCCTCCGTTTTGCTCGGGGCGTTGGTCTCGCGCTGCAATTTGGTTGCCAGCGCATCCACCTCATCGTCACGGATGTAGAGCGGCATGGAATATCCTCCAATGGATATTCATATATTCTACCTTGCATATTCCTTCAAGATGCTACGCTTCCCTCCTTCGCCGCCCGCGTCAAAAGTCGCTGGTAAAACAGACCGATGCCGATCAGCACGGCACCAAGCCCGATAAAGGACAGCGCCCTGAGCACGCCCTCCAGTTCGGACATGTCGAAGAGGAAGACCTTCAGCACTGCGACAGCGATCAGCCCGGCGGAGGCAATGCGCAGCACCTGCGACTTCAGCCAGACGCCGGCGGTGAGCAGCGCCACGCCGATGACCAGCCAGAGCGCCGAATAGGTGTAGGTTTCCAATTGGCCAAGCCCGCTCCACAAGCCGATGAACTCGCCCTTGAACAGGCGCCTCACCGACAGCGTGGCATAGGCAAAGGCAAGCAGCGCCGCCACCAGCGCCAACATCTGCGCATACCATTTCGGCCGCTTGTCCCTGGCGTACAACGCCAGCCCGCCGGCGGCGACCGCCGGCAGGAGATAGGCGAGGAACAACAGGTTGAACACCGGGATCCGGCCTGTCGATTCGTCCGTGAGCAGCGGATTAAGCACCACGAAATGCCTGACAACGATGAAGGCGACCGAGACCACGCCGACGGCCATCGAACCATAGCGCAGCACCGAACTTGGCGAGCGCATGTCGATGGCGACCAGGATGGCGCCGGCGCCGATCGCGATCAGCGTGTAGATCGCCTGTTCGGCGAGCGTCATGGCACCCGTGTCGATGACGCCGCCATGCATGGCGTGACGCACCAGCATGGCAACGGTTAGCAGCGCAAACAGCGCCGCGGCCGCTTCCATGGCGAGGCGCGGCCGGCCATCGGTGGTGCGGGCGAGTTGCCAGGCGGCGAAGCCGAAGGCCAGCGCCGGTATCCCGTAACCCGGCAGCAGCCAGTTGAACACCGGTGTGGTGGAGAGGAATTCAGCGCCGACGATTGTCGGATCGAAGGCGACGCGGCCGAGCACCGCGATCACGGCGCCGACAGAAATCCAGCCGAGCGCCGGATAAGAACGCCAGCGTGTCGCCAGCGCCGGTATGATGGCCGCGGCACCCAGCAACATGGTGGTCCAGCCCGAGCCAAAAGCCATGTGCAGCATCAGGAGGCCGGCGATTGCCGCGCCGCCCAAGGCAAATGATACGGCCGTTCCACCCTTGAGCGGCGGCGCTTCGGCCCTTGCGATCCACTCGCCGCCGGCGGCGAAAATCACCACCAGTAGTGCCGCGATGGCGGCGTAAACAAAGTCGCGGTCGAGATTGCCGAAGGTGAACCAGAGCGCCAGCAGGATGACCAGCGGCACGACGACGGCCCATGCCGCCCAAGAGGCGGACCGCGGCCAGGAGGAGGCCGCGAACTTCCGGGCTGCCCAGAGACCGGCGCCAATGAAGACCAGGCCCAGCGCGATGCCGATGCGCCATGTCAGCGCGTTGGAGGTTGCAAGCGGCAGCCCATCGACACCAAGAGCGCCGCCCGAAAAATCGGAAGCGATCGAGGTCGGCGGTATGATGCCGAGATAGATCAGCACCGTCGCCAATCCGGCGGCGAAAAGCAGGGGCAGCGCCAGCGGTCGACAGAGCGCGACGGCCACCATCATGGCAAGCAGCACTGCCGCCGGCAAGGCATCGCCGGCGGCGGCGAAGACCGGGTCGACCGACAGGCCCAGCGCCGAGAAGGCGACGAACAGCCCAGGCACGATCGACGGCCAGTCGAAAACCCTGGCCCGTCCGGTCTCGTCGCCACGACGGCCGAGCCAGACAAAAGCGAGCACGGCAAGCGTGACCGCGTTGATGAACAGGATGGCGGAGAGGTTCGCCCCCGGTGCGTCGGTCATGTAGAGGATGGTCCAGATGCCGGTGCCGAAAAAGGCCGCCGCCATCAGCAGCTTCCAATCGCGCATGCGGGCGATGACGCCGGTGGCGGCAAGCACGATGGCCAGATAGCCGAACAGCGCCCATGGATTGGGCGCCTGCGAGGCGATCAGCACCGGCGTCACCATGGCGCCGACAAGGCCGATGCCCGCCAGCGCCTGGCCGTGGACGAGAGCGGCCGCGATGGTCGCCACGCCGATGGCGCCGAGCAGCGTGAAGGCGAGAGCCGGCCCGATGAAACCGTAAATGCCATGGGCGGCGTAGACGGTGCCGAACAGGATGAAGGCACCCGCCGCTGTCAGGATTGCCGGAATGTAGGCGCCCGCGGCGCCTTGCACGGGCATCTTGAAGCCGGTGCGGCGGATGAACTCGCCGCCCGCAACCAGCACCAGCCCGAGCACCGCAGCCATGATGAGCCGCACGCCGGGACCGAAAATACCAGCCTCGATGGTGTAGCGGATCAGGAACAACCCGCCCAGCGCCAGCGCGATGCCGCCCACCCAGACCGCCCAGCGGGTGCCGAGCGCCGTTTCGACATCGGATTGGCGGGCGGCTTTCGGCGTTGTGGCAGGTTCGGTGGGCTCCGTTGCCTTCGGCTCGCCCGCGGTCCATGGCCCGGACATGATCTCGCCGGACGGAGCTTCCGCTTCTGCAGCGGGCATCGGTGCGGCGGTCGGCTCGCTCACTGCTGCTGGAGCCAGATCGGCCGCTGCCGCCGGCACCGGCGCCGCGTCCTCCTTGCCATCGGTGGCCGCCGGTTCGGACGGCTTGACTGCAGCGGGCACGGCGCCTGAAAGCACAAGGCTGCGCAACGCACCAAGTTCGCGCTCGATCAGGCCGATGCGGCCTTGCTGGCGCGAAATGATGACGAACAAGGCGATGATGGCGACAAGGCCGATCAGGCTCTCAAACATGGCGGTTCCCCCAAACCAGGCCAGTTTTCACTGACGTTTCGTCTCACTGACATTCAAATACGGCGGCTAGGCGACGGCTGGACAGCTGGAAAACTCAACGCGACGCCAGATTGGCGGCTGGAAATATGGAACATGTCTCGGTGCCGAAAGCTAGCAGCTTGCCGCCAGCGTCTTTCAACGTCGCTTCCGAAACGGCAAGCGTTCGGCCTTTGTGGACAACCTTGCCTTCGCAGACCACCTCGCCGGTCCTGGGCGTGATCGGCCGTGTCAAATTGACCTTGAATTCCGCGGTCGTATAGGCCTCGCCCTTTTCGAGCAGTGTCTGCACGGCGCAGGCCAAAGCCGAATCGAGAAGCGTCGCCGCCCAGCCGCCATGCACGCTGCCGAGCGGATTGAGGTGACGCTCGCTCGGCATGCCATGAAAGACAGCGCGCCCTTCCGAGACTTCGGTGAGGGTGAAATTCAGCAGAAAGGAAATCGGCGGCGCCGGATGTTTGCCATCGACGATGCGCTGCAGCAATTCCAGGCCGGTGTACTCCAGGATGTCGGCATGCGGGATCGTGCCCAAGCCGAGCGGCGAGACGCGGCCCGGATAAAGTTCAACCTCGCTCATGTGATGATTTCTCTGCCGGCATTCTCTCCGGCAATGGTCTTGCGCGCTGCATGATGCTTGCGCAGTGCGGCAAGAAAGCCGGCGCGGGCATCGGGCTGCTCGATGGCGCGCGGCTCATAGACGTGGCGGGTGAAGAAGAAGCCGGTGAGCCGGAAGGCGTCCTCGACAGCCCCGGGATCCGCGCGCAGGCCGGAACCGCGCTGCAGAAAGGCCGGCAGCGCCAGCATCTTGTCGCGCCACGGCAAGCCTGCTTCACGCGACACCGCGCGCCCCGATTTCGGCGAGACATAGGCTAGGTTCTGTTGCGTGCCGGTGGCGGCGCAGCGGCTGAGATCGAGGCCGAAGCCGAGTTCATCGAGGATCAGAAGCTCGAAGCGTGCCACCAGTTCACCTGCGGCATCGGCGTCGTCGAGATGGATGATCATCACCGAAAGCGCCTCGTAAAGGCCGCCATGGGCGTCGCGCTCCGGCAGCAGACGCAGATGCGCCGCCATGGTCTGCAATCCGTAGACGGCGATGGCGCTGTCCATCAGCCGGGCGGCATTCATCTCGATCGGCTCGGCCTGGAAGGTGCCGAGATGCTCGTCAAGGCGTGCCCGCCACAAGAGATCGACGCGATTGCCTGGCTGCAGGACAGGCTGCTGCTTGCGCGAACGGCCGCCGCGAACGAGACCGAGATGGCGGCCATGCGTACGCGTCATCACCTCGAGAATGGCGCCGGTTTCGCCATGCTTGCGGGTGCCGAGAATGATTCCCTCGTCGCGCCATTCCATTTCTAGAGCTTTTCACCGATCGGGTGGCGAAATCAAGATATGGGCTTGCGCCGGAGCCGGCTTTCGCAACAACGCATAAAAAACCGCCCGCAGCGATATGTGCTGCGGGCGGGTGGTGAGGTCAGTCTACCCTTTAGAAGTTGCGCTGGAAGCGGAGAATGCCGCCGACATTGCTCTTTTTGGTGGCACCGGCCCATATGGAGTTCGCCGGGGTGTCATTGCCGACATTCTGGTAGTCGACTTCGGCCGTGACCGTGAAGCCGGGCACAACGGTATAGGCAACGTTAGCGGCGATGCCGAGGTTCTTCCAGTCGTCGTAAGAGACCTGAGCGTTGAACGAGGTCTTGGCGTCGAATTTGTAGGTGCCGCCGCCCCAGATTGCCCAGTTGCCGCCCCACTGCTTGTAGAAGCCGCGACCTTTGGCATCGATGGCGTTGGTCGGATCGGTGAGGTTGTCATCGGTGCCGTAACCGCCCATGACGAACAGCGAAAATTCCTTGCTGACGTTCACGTCCAAACGAACCTTGCCGGCAACTTCTTCGTAGTTGCTGTCATACGCGACGACGCCAGTGATCGCACCCCAGTCGCCCTTGTACTTCAAGCCGCCGACGACATGCGGAACATAGCTGTCGATGGTTCCGATCTTGCCGGCGCCTTCTTCGAGCGAGACCAGCCCGGTCAGCCCGTTGCCTGCATCGAAGTAGTACTGAACGACGTTGCTCTCCTGCCCGCCATAGGGCACGATCGTGTCTTGGATGACGTTCCCGGCATAGCCGATGAACGTATCGAAAGCCGTGTCGTCCTTGCCGACGCGCAGGCCGCCGAGCTGAATCCAGGCGAAACGCAGCGAGAGAGACTTGTTGCGGCCTTGCCAGTCGTCGGCATTGCTGGCTTTTTGATTGAGATAATCACCTGAGCTGTTGCCGTAGTTGAACCGGGTCTCGGTGTAGGTCTTCAACGTGCCGAGTTCGGTCTCCTGACCGGTCCAGGTCTTCAGCGTGAAGCGGGTGTTCTTGTAATAGGTCGAATGCGTGTCGCCGGCGCTCTGATGGTCAGGGACATGGTTGACACCATCGAACGTGCCGGCGTCGCCGACGCCAATGTCATAACGGACATAGCCGCCGATGCGCAGGCAGGTCTCGGTGCCCGGGATGTAGAAGTAGCCGGCGCCGTAGACGTCGCAGATCTTGACGTATTCGGCCGGTTCCGGCTCTGCAACGACGACAGCGTCCGCGGCGCGCGCGCCGGATACCGCGATCAGTGCCGCGGCTGAGCCGAGAAGGAGGCTCTTGATGTTCATTTTCTGACCTCTCCAGTCAAAGTTAAAAATGGCTTCGGATTTGTGGCTGGCGGATATGTTTTCCCGCCTCATCCCCACAACGAAAAAGGCTCGCACCGCGTCCCCTTTTCGCGGCGAACATACCCATCAATCGTCCGCCTTCAATGACGGTTTCGTAAATAACGTCGATTCCATGAACAGAATAATCCTGTGTTGCACAAATAACACTTGCCATTTTAGCGAATGGCACAATCGGAACAACGTCATATATTCAATATATATTCGGATAATTTCCTGGCTAAATAGCTGTATACGCATGGTACCGCCACAAAACACCGGAACTCGTGAGGCCATGCCTGTTCCAAATTACTAATACGCAGCTGTTTTTTTGCCCCACGCATCGCCAGGCGACATTCGTCCCTTTGGCAACGCCGACGGCCCGGGCATCTGCGGCGATACGGTCGGGAGGCCGTCCGGCAAGACTGTGAGATGGCGCCAATCGGGACGCGGTGCCCGGTAGCAGTCCGTGGCCGGATTCCACATCGGCTCCGCCCCGGCTGCCGAGCAATAGGCCAGCCCTTCAGAAATGTCGGAAATATTTCAGAAACTGCTCGGGATTTTTGGCGGCACAAGAAGCAATAAGGGCAGGTCGGCCAGAGCGGTCGATCAACGGCCGGACACATTAGGCTCGTTTCCACATGCAGGTCGACCGATCGGGCAGCCCGGCGACTTCTCCTGACCAATCTGCCCGTCGAGAGGACCTGACATGATTTCCCTCCTGAGCACGGTGCGAAGGCACCAACTGACCACCTTCTTTTCACTGGCGCTTGGCCTGACCTGGCTGGGCTTCATCCCGTTCTGGCTGTCGAATGGCGACAGTATTCCCTGGTTTACGTTTGGCCCGATGGCCGCCGGCTTCATCGTCGCCTCTCTTTCCGGAGGTTGGACTTCAGTCAAGGCGATCCTCGCCTCGATGGTAAAGTGGCGGGTGCATCCGACATGGTACCTGGTGGCCTTCGGCCTGCCGTTCGCAACACAGCTGACTTCCATCATGATCAATCCGCTATTTGGCGCCGCAGCACCAGCCTGGGCCAATATTCCAGCCTTTTCCGAGATGGTGCCGATCATCGCGCTCTACGCCATCTTCAGCGGCCCGCTCGGAGAGGAGCCCGGTTGGCGGGGCTTTGCGACATCACGTCTGCTCGCCAGTCATTCGGCGCTGGCCGGCAGCCTGATCCTCGGCGTGATCTGGGCAGTCTGGCACTTTCCGCTTGGGCTGGTCGGCGACCTCAGCCTGTACGGCACGATCAATGTCTTGCTGGCTGCCGTGGTCTTCACATGGCTCTACCAGAATACCGGCAGCGTGCTTCTCGCCTTCATCATGCACCTCACCCACCAGAACAGCGTGCGCTTCCTGGGCCAGGTGTTCACGGGCGGCGACTACGTACAGCAGCAATGGCTCGGTGTCGGCTTTTGGGCAGTCATCGCGGTCATCATTGTCGCCCACTATGGCACGGAAAGTTTCGTGCGCAGGCCAAAGATGCGGTTTGCCGTCGCCGGCACAGTCTAACGCAAACGCAATTGTCGCGGCGACCGAAGCCAGGCGCTGCGTCTTTCTGGCGATGAAAGTGCACTGGCCCTTGACCCAGCCCGCTCGCCGTAGCCCAATGCCGGCATGGCTTCAGGAGCGGGCCTTTGATGGCGGTCTCGGCCACCGATCAGGTTTTTCAATTCGGCGGTTTTACGCTCGATCTGGGCAAAGGCACGCTCAGCCGGGCCGACCAGCCGGCCTTCCTGCGCCCGAAAGCCTACGCGTTGCTGACCCACCTTGCCTGCCACATCGGCCGCGTGGTGCCGAAATCGGAGCTGATGGATACGGTCTGGCCTGGAGTTTTCGTCACCGAGGATTCGCTGACGCAGTCGGTGCGCGAAATTCGTAAGGTGCTGGGTGAGGAACGGGTGCGGACGGTGTCGAAACGCGGCTACATGTTGGTGCCGGAGACGGAAGCAGTACCCGAATCCGGTGCACAGCCAATCGTGGCGGTGCTGAGATTTCGCAACGACGGCGCGGTCCCAGCCAATCAGGAGATTGTCGACGGTTTTGCAGAAGACATCATCAATGGCCTTGCCCGCTTCGGCACGGTGACAGTGCTGGCGCGCAATTCGAGCTTTTCGTTCGCCTCTCATTCGCCCGCCGAGTGGCCAGCCATCCGCTCGCGCATCGGCGCCGATTATCTCGTTGAAGGCTCGGTGCGGCGACAAGCGGAGCGCATCATCGCCGCGGTCAGTCTGATCGATGCCGCCAATTCAGCGCAGCTCTGGGGCGATCGCTACCAGGCCGAGGCTGCCGGGCTGTTCGCGATCCAGCAGGACATCGTCGAGCAGATCGTCGGTCGGCTGGTGGTCAAGGTCAGCAATGCCGGACTGACGCGCGCCTCGCGGCGGCCGGTGACCAGCCTCGCCTCCTATGAGTTGGTATTGCGAGGCGTCGCCTTGATGCGCGACCCGGCGCAAAGCGACCTGAAGGCAGCTGCGGCACTGTTCGAGGCGGCGATCTCGAAGGATCCTTCCTATGGCCTCGCCCACACGTATTTGGCGCTGTCCCATGTGCTGAACAGCGAATTCGGACCCACCAGCAGTTCCGTGCTGGCAAAAGCCCGCGATCTTGCGGAAAGGGGTATCGCGCTGTCTCCCGACCAGGCGACGGCGCACCGCATTCAGTCGCTGGTCCGGCTCAGCATGCGCGACCATCCGGCCGCCGAGCATCATTTGCGGATCGCGCTCGAGCTTAATCCTGGCGACGCCGAATGCATCGAGCAGATGGGCCATCTTCTGACGATGCGCGGCCGACCGCTCGAGGCGCTCAGCTGGCTGGCGCGCGCCATCAGGATCGACCCGCTCAATCCTCACTGGTACCAATACGATCGATCGCTGGCGCTCTACATGCTGGGCGAATACCGGCCGGCCGCGGAGGCATTGGAACTGGCGACGCGGCCAACGCCGTGGATCCGCACGCGCCTGGCCGCCTGCTATGCGCAACTCGGCAACATGGAGGCGGCAACACGCCAGGCGGCGTTGATCAATGCCGGTGGCTTCGATTTTTCGCCGGTCGACTATGCGACAACAGTGGTCCCGTTCGAAAACGCCGTCGACGCGGAGCATCTTGTCAATGGCGTATTGCTGGCGCTGGGACGGCGACGTTAGATCCGGTGCCGTTACCTCACAGCTTATATGGCGTGGCGACCAACCAGCTGACGAGTGCTGTGTCGATTTCGACCTTAATGCGGGAACTCCAGTCCCATCTCGCGGTAGCGCTCGGGATCGTCGCCCCAGTTTTCGCGCACCTTGACGAACAGGAAGAGGTGCACCTTCTGCTCGAGAATGCCCGCGATTTCCATGCGCGCCGCCTGGCCGATGGCGCGGATGGTCTCGCCCTTGTGGCCGAGCACGATCTTCTTCTGGCTGTCGCGCTCGACATAGATGGTCTGGTCGATGCGCACCGAGCCGTCCGGCTTGTCTTCCCATTTCTCGGTCTCGATATGGGAGGAATAGGGCAATTCCTGATGGAGCCGCAGATACAGCTTTTCGCGCGTGATCTCAGCTGCGAGCTGGCGCATCGGCAGGTCCGAAATCTGGTCTTCCGGATAGTACCAGGGGCCGGCCGGCAGCGCCTGCGCCAGATAGTCGAGCAGGTCCTTGCAGCCGGAACCGGTCAACGCCGAGACCATGAAGGTGCGCTTGAACGGCACTTTCTCATTCGCCGCCGCGGACAGGGCCAGAAGCGTCTCGTGCTTGACCCGGTCGACCTTGTTGAGGATCAGCGCCATCGGCTGGCGCACATCCTTCAGCCGCTCGAGGATGGCGTCGGCATCGCCCCGGATGCCGCGCTCGGCATCGATCAGCAGCAAGACGATGTCGGCGTCCTTGGCGCCGCCCCAGGCGGTGGTGACCATTGCGGTGTCGAGCCGCCGCTTGGGCTTGAAGATGCCGGGCGTGTCGACGAAGACGATCTGCGCATTGTCATGGGTGGCGATGCCGCGCACGATGGCACGTGTCGTCTGCACCTTGTGGGTGACGATCGACACCTTCGCGCCGACCAACTGGTTGACGAGCGTCGACTTGCCAGCATTGGGCGCGCCGATCAGCGCGACAAAACCGGAGTGCGTGGCGGGGGGTTCAGCAGTTTCGATATCGGTCATGCCGCGTTCCATACACCTTCGCGCAGCAGAAGGGCAGCCGCGGCCGCCTGCTCCGCCTCGCGCTTGGAACGGCCGCTGCCGACTGCCGGCTGAAACGTGCCGACCCTGACGCTGACCGTGAACAGCGGGTCGTGGTCCGGCCCCTCGCGGCTGTCGATCTGGTAGGCGGGAACCGCGCTCGCGGCCTGATGCGCCCATTCCTGCAATTCGGTCTTGGCGTCGCGACGTGCCGCGCCCGAAGCTTGCGAACGCGGCAGCCAATATTTGTGGATGAAAGCCCGCGCCGCCTCCAGCCCACCGTCGAGATAGAGCACGGCGATCAGCGATTCCAAGGCGTCGGCGCGCAGATTGACGCGCTTGCGCCCATCGAGCCCGCGTATATCCGATCCGGCGCGGATCAAGTCCGGCAGCCCGATATGTTCAGCAATGTCCGAAAGCGCCTCGGCGTTGACCAGCGCGTTGAGCCGCAGCGACAGCTCGCCTTCCGCCGCATCGGGAAACGCGGCCAGCAGCATGTCGGCGACGACCAGGCCGAGAACGCGGTCGCCGAGAAACTCGAAGCGCTCGTAATCGATGCCGGCATTGGCCCCACGGGCACTGGCATGCGTGAGCGCGCGCTGCAGGCGCTGGCGGTCGGCAAAGGCATGGCCCGTGCGTTCCACAAGCGCTTCGGCGAGCGCATCGGCGGTCAGGCGTTTTGCCGCTGCCATCCCTAATTGACGAAGTGGAACAGGCGCGACGCGCGCATCAGCGACGGCCATTTCCAGATTTCGAGTGGGCTTGCCTTGCCGGCGATCGAGAAGAAAACGAGATTGGCGCGGCCAACCAGGTTTTCCGCCGGAACATAGCCGACCGTGAAACGACTGTCGGCGGAGTTGTCCCGGTTGTCGCCCATCATGAAATAATGGCCGGGCGGCACGTCGAATTCGCGGGTGTTGTCGCCGATCGAATTCGGCGACAGGTCCAGCGTGTCGTAGCTGACACCATTAGGCAGGGTCTCACGATAGACGTCGATCGGATAATCCTTTTCCGTGACGTCGGGATTATCGATCTGGCCGGTCTTCACACGCGGCACGCCCACGCCATTGATGAACAACTGGCCGTCCTTCATCTGGATCTTGTCGCCGGGCAGGCCGACCACGCGCTTGATATAGTCGACGGAAGGGTCCGGCGGGAACTTGAACACCACGACATCGCCGCGCTTGGGCTCGGAGCCCCAGATGCGGCCAGAAAAAATATCGGGGCCGAAAGGCAGCGAATAGCGCGAGTAGCCGTAGGACCATTTGGTGACGAACAGATAGTCGCCTTCCAGGAGCGTCGGCCGCATCGATCCCGACGGGATCGAAAAGGGCTGGAACAAGAGCGTGCGGATGACCAGGGCGAGCAAAAGCGCCTGGACGACGACGCTAATGGTTTCGCCAAGCCCGCCGGATTTCTTCTGGGATTTATCAGCCACGCTCATGTCGTCCTCGATTGTGCGTTGGATGGTATAGAGTCTCGGCGCGCGCTGGGCAACGTCAATGCCGGTCGTCAGAGGCAATCAATGTGGCGCTTCTTCGACGGGCAACGCTTCGATGATCACAAAGGCTTGAGCAAGCGGGAAATCATCCGTGATGGTGAGGTGGATCGCCGCGCGATGTCCCCGGGGCAGGATCTTTTCCAGCCGCGCCAGTGCACCGCCAGTCAGCGCCATCGTCGGCGCCCCGCTGGGCAGGTTGACGACACCCATGTCGCGCCAGAAGACGCCTTGCGCCAGACCCGTTCCCAAGGCCTTGGCGCAAGCCTCCTTGGCGGCGAAGCGCTTGGCGTAGGAGGCGGCGCGGGCGCGCCGGTTTTCCGAACGCGGCTGTTCGACCTCGGTGTAGATTCTCTGGATGAAGCGCTGGCCGTGGCGCTCCAGCGACTTCTCGATGCGCCTGATATCGATCAGGTCACTGCCGATGCCAATGATCATCGTGCGGCGGAGCCGATGCTTCCCGTGGGATGGGACGATTGGCCATGACGGCGTGCGCGCTCGGCAAGGCGCTTGCGACGCTGTTCGCGGAAAGCGTTCATGCCCCAGCGCGTGATGCCGTAGAACAAGAGGCCAAACACCAGCCCGAGCGGCACGGCGCCGATCAGCATGGGTTCCAGCACGGGGTGCCACAGCTTCGCAAACGAAAGCGTATGCATCATGTCGCCCAGTTGCGCAGGCGGTCCGTGCTTGGGCAGACGCTCATGCAGGATCAGCTTGCCGGTTTCCCAGGACGCGCCCCACAACAGGGGAAAGGTCAACGGATTGCCGAAGAAAACCGCGCCGAGGGCGGCTGCCACCAGATTGCCGGCGATCAGCCAGCATACGATAGCGGCAATGGCGAAATGAAAGCCAACCGGGAAGAACGATGCAAAGACGCCGGCGGCGACCCCGGCCGCCACAGCGTGCGGCGTGGCCTTCAGCCGCAGGATACGCTTGGAGAAATACTGGAGCGAGCGTGAAAACGAGCGGCGCGGCCAAAGATAGGTACGCACCCGCTCGAGAAGACCATCAGGCTTGCGGCGACGAAAAAGCACTCTATCCTATTCCCGGTAACGTACAGCTTACATACCGGCTGCTTCCAGCCCGGCTTCGACCGTCATATCTTGCGCTTTGCGGCCGCCTAAAGGCAATCGCGACTTTGATATAGCCATGCGCACCCCCGACAACAACCAAATGCCATCCGAACTGCGGCCATACAGCCTATAATCCTGGTAAGGTTCGCCTCCTCCAACACCGGATAATCACGGCGAATTTGAGAAGGGGCGTCGGCTTTTTGTCGCAGCCCAATACTTTCGATACTACCGCAGGTATTCGCTGACCTCGACAAGGTTGCCGTCGGGGTCGCGGAAATAGACCGACATCATCGGGCCGCGGGCGCCGGTGCGCTCGACCGGCCCCAGCTCCACCACCACATTGTCTGCCTCGAGACTGGCGATGACTTCGGCGAGCGGGCGATCGGTGATCAGGCAGAAATCGCCGGATCCGGCCGTCGGCAACCTAGCCTTCGGTTCGAAAGTCCGACCGATCTCGTGGACATTGATCTTCTGGTTGCCAAAAGCCAGCGCTGTCGGCTGGCCCGGCGTATCGATGCGCTCAAAACCCAGTACGCGCTGATAAAAGGCGCAGGTCGCGTCGAGCGACGCCACCGTCAAAACAAAATGATCGATCCCGACGATCATCGACGATCTGTTTTCATCCATGTCATCCTCTCAAAATCGCCGCGCATTCTTGGGCGATATGCACGGTTTGTTTCATGCATGTCGTCTCTCCCAAAACCGCTGCACACTTTTGGGCGACATGCACGGTCAAATGTTGCGGCTGCCGGGCTTGATTGCCGGTATGGCGGCAAGCTCCGGCGGCAGCCGGTCCGCGGGATAGGCCGGGACCTCATACTCGGCCAGCGCGATCAGCGGCACGCCGACATGGGTCTTGCCGGCCGAACGGTCGATGATGCAGGCGGCGGCGACCACTTCTGCGCCAAGCTCGCGCAGGCAGTGGATGGTTTCGCGGATCGACAGGCCGGTGGTGACGATGTCCTCGACAATGACGACACGCGCGCCGCGCGCAATCTCGAAGCGACGCAAGCGGAACTCGCCCCCTTCCCGCTCGACCCAGATCGCCGGCACGCCGAGATGGCGCGAGGTCTCGTAAGCCGGGATCAGGCCACCGATCGCCGGGCCGACGACATAGTCGATCTTGCCCGGCACCGCCGCGCGGATCTTTGTCGCAAGCGCCTTGCACAGCCGCTCGGTCTTGTCGGCGTGCATGAACACGCGCGCCTTCTGCAGGAAAACCGGGCTGCGCAGGCCGGACGTCAAGATGAAATGCCCCTCCAGAACAGCACCCGCCTCGCGGAAAATGCCCAGCACTTCATCGGTGTTCATTGTTCGCTCCAGTGAGTAGTGAGTAGTGAGTAGTGAGTAGTGAGTAGTGAGTAGTGAGTAGTGAGTAGTGAGTAGAAGGCAGAAGGCAGAAGGCAGAAGGCAGAAGGCAGAGGGTAGAGGGTAGAGGGTAATGCACTTCCTTCACCATTCACCATTCACCATTCACTACTCACTACTCACTACTCACTACTCCCTATCACCCATTCACACGCCGTGCATCGCTGACGCTCGAATTGTCCTTGAGCTGCGACAGCAGCCGGTTGAGATGCTTCAGATCCCAGACCTCGAGATCGATCAGCATTTCGGTGAAGTCGGGCGCCGTGCGCACCATCGACAGCGTATGGATGTTGGCGTCGTTGGAAGCAACGACCTGGGCGATGTCGGCGAGCGATCCCGGCGCATTGATGGCGGTGACCGAGACACGTGCGGGAAACCGTTCCTTGGTGCGTTCATCAATGTCCCAGCGCACGTCGATCCAGCGCTCGGGCTGGTCGTCGAAGGCCTGCAGCGCCGGCGACTGGATCGGATAGATGGTGATGCCGGTGCCCGGCTGGACGATGCCGACGATGCGGTCGCCAGGCACGGCGCCTTCCGGCGCGAAGCGCACCGGAAGATCGCCGCGCACGCCGCGGATGGGAACTGCGCCGTCGCGCGGCTGGTCCTTGTCCTTGCGCGCGGCGCGGCCCGGTATCTGGAACAGCATGCCGGCCGCGTTGCGGATCTTCGACCAGCCCTCCTCGCGCTGCTTGGGCGCTGCCGGCGTGACGCGCTCGTCCTTGTAGTCGGGGAACACCGCCTTCATGACGTCGGTCGAGGCCAGTTCGCCGCGACCGACCGAGGCCAGGACATCCTCGATGTCCTTGCGCGCCAGCCTGTGCAGCACCGGCTTCAGGCTATCCTTGGTGAAAGTCTTGCCGGCCCGTTCGAAGGCCCGCTCCAGAATGCGCGCGCCAAGGCCCGAATACTGCTTGCGGATGGCGTTCTTGGTGGCCCGGCGGATGGCGGCACGCGCCTTACCGGTGACCACGACCGATTCCCAGGCGGCAGGGGGCACCTGCGCCTTGGAGCGGATGATCTCGACCTCGTCGCCATTCTTCAGTTCCGTCATCAGTGGCATGATGCGGCCGTTGACCTTGGCGCCGACGCAGGTGTCGCCGACATCGGTGTGCACCGCATAGGCGAAGTCGATGGGCGTGGCGCCGCGCGGCAACGCAATCAGCATCCCCTTCGGCGTGAAACAGAACACCTGGTCCTGGAACAGCTCCAGCTTGGTGTTTTCGAGGAAATCCTCGGGATTGTCGCCTTCGGCGAGTTGCTCGATGGTGCGCCGCAGCCAGGCATAGGCGTTGGTTTCCTTCGAGATGGCGGGGGCGGCACCGTTCACCTTGCCGCCGGTATCCTTGTAGATGGAATGGGCCGCGACGCCATATTCGGCGATCTTGTTCATCTCGCGGGTGCGGATTTGCAGTTCGACGCGCTGGCGCGAAGGACCGACGATGGTGGTGTGGATCGAGCGGTAGTCGTTCTGCTTCGGCGTCGAGATGTAATCCTTGAAGCGGCCGGGAACCATCGACCATGTGGTGTGGATGGCGCCGAGCGCACGATAGCAATCCTCGACCGTATCGACGACGACGCGGAAGCCGAAAATGTCGGACAGCTGCTCGAAAGACAGGGCCTTGGCCTCCATCTTGCGGAACACCGACCACGGCTTTTTCTGGCGGCTTTTGACGCCGGCATTGATCGCATGTTTCTCGAACAGCGTAGACAGCGCCTTTTCAATGTCGGTCAGCACGCCCTTGTTGCGCTCGAAGATCTCGGCAAGCCGCGCGGTGACGGCGCGGTAGGCTTCAGGATTGATGAAGCGGAAGGCGATCTCCTCCAGTTCCTCGCGCATACCTTGCATGCCCATGCGCCCAGCCAGCGGCGCATAGATGTCCATGGTCTCCTCGGCAATGCGCAGGCGCTTGGCCTCCGGCATATGGTCGAGGGTGCGCATGTTGTGCAGGCGGTCGGCGAGCTTGACCAAAAGCACGCGGACGTCCTCCGAAATGGCCAGCAGCAGCTTGCGCAGGTTTTCCGCCTGCTCGGCCTTCTTCGACACGAGGTCCAGCTTCTTAAGCTTGGTCAGGCCCTCGACCAGCTTGCCCATTTCCGGGCCGAACAGATCGTCGATCTCGGCCCGCGTCGCCGTGGTGTCCTCGATGGTGTCGTGCAGCAGGGCGACCGCGATGGTCGCCTCGTCCATGTGCATTTCGGTCAGGATCGCCGCGACTTCGAGCGGATGCGAAAAATAGGGATCGCCGGACGCGCGCTTCTGGTGGCCATGCTTCTGCATGGCATAGACGTAAGCCTTGTTGAGCAATGCCTCGTTGACGTCAGGCTTGTAGCGCTGGACGCGCTCGACAAGCTCATACTGACGCATCATGGGCGGAATCTCTCGGCGATGAAATGAATCATGCGCCGCACTGCTG
The DNA here is from genome assembly GCF_020165735.1 of Mesorhizobium sp. B283B1A. Lineage (NCBI taxonomy): Bacteria > Pseudomonadati > Pseudomonadota > Alphaproteobacteria > Hyphomicrobiales > Phyllobacteriaceae > Mesorhizobium > Mesorhizobium sp. B283B1A. Next base: position 9,281 of record NZ_JAIUIQ010000048.1, on the reverse strand, counting down.
TACGGCGCATGTCATAGATAACCACGAAACTGCCAGGACGGAAGTGCGGAAGATTATTCCAGCAACCCCCGGAACAGAAGCTCGCTCTTAGTAGTCGTCGCTCTTTTCCGGCGGCACCAGACCCTCGATGCCGGCCAGCAGGTCTTCCTCGGTCATCCGGTCGAACGTGACATTCTCCTCGGCGTCGTCGGTGTCGGCGGCCGCAACGGCACCGCCGGTCTGGTCGGCAATCACTTCGCCATCGGCCTCGGGCTCATCGACCTCGACATGCTTCTGCAGCGAGTGGATCAGATCTTCCTTGAGATCGTCGGGCGACAGCGTCTCGTCGGCGATCTCGCGCAAGGCGATGACCGGGTTCTTGTCGTTGTCGCGCGGCACGGTGATCTGCGCGCCCTGGCTGATCTGGCGAGCGCGGTGGCCGGCAAGCAGCACCAGCTCGAAGCGGTTGTCGACCTTGTCGATGCAATCTTCAACGGTTACGCGGGCCATGGATTGCCCCTTTCATGCCTGGATTTGACGGAAAACAGGCGCGGTCCATAACCCGAACGCCGCCGAAATACAAGCTTCTTGGCAATGGCGGCGCTATTGGGCGCTCAATCCCCTGTCCAGACATTGGATTTGGCAAAGTCGGGGGATTTGGCAAAGTCGGGCCGCCTCCTTCGTTCGGTGCAGCGATCACAATTGCTTGCAGTGCTCCATCACGCCTTGGATTGCCACCAAACTGGCGTTATCTCGGATGGACAAGGTCAGCCGGTTTATTATGAGCCTGACCGGTAGTCGCTACCGCATTTCGTTTAGACGGCCCGCATTTTCGAAAAGGAATATTTTCCATGTTCGACCCTCGTGAAAAGATCGCCCTGTTCATCGACGGTGCCAATCTCTACGCCACGTCGCGGGCGCTCGGCTTCGACATCGACTATCGCAAGCTCTTGTCGAGCTTCCAGAAGCGCGGCTATCTCCTGCGCGCCTATTATTACACGGCGCTGGTGGAGGATCAGGAATACTCGTCGATCCGCCCGTTGATCGATTGGCTCGACTATAACGGCTTCAAGGTGGTCACCAAACCCGCCAAGGAATTCACCGACTCGACCGGCCGCCGCAAGATCAAGGGCAATATGGACATCGAGCTCACGGTCGACGCGCTGGAGCTCGCCGATGTCGTCGACCACTATGTCATCTTTTCCGGCGACGGCGACTTCCGCACCCTGGTCGAGGCGCTGCAGCGGCGTGGCCGCAAGGTGTCGATCGTCTCGACCATGGCCTCGCAGCCGCCGATGATATCGGACGACCTGCGCCGCCAGGCCGACCATTTCATCGACCTTGTGACACTGAAGAACGAGGTCGGCCGCGATCCCTCGGAGAGGCCCGTGCGCCGGCCCGAGCCGGCCGAAGTCGACGAGGACGACTACTGAGGCCGGTCGCCTTGACGGCCCTTTCCGCTTCCGAGCCGGACCGCGACTGCCCCCTCTGTCCGCGGCTGCATGACTTCATCGCCGAATGGCGGCAGCGCGAGCCGTCCTGGTTCAACGCGCCGGTACCGACTTTCTTGCCGCCGGAAGGTGATGGCGCGGTTCGATTACTGATCGTCGGGCTGGCGCCCGGCCTGCGCGGCGCCAACCGCACCGGGCGTCCCTTCACCGGCGACTATGCCGGCGACCTGCTCTACTCGACGCTGATCGCGCACGGTTTTGCACGTGGCGAGTTCAAGGCCCGGCCCGATGACGGTCTGGAGCTTGTCGGCACGGCGATCACCAACGCGGTGCGCTGTGTGCCGCCGGAGAACAAACCCGTGGGCGCCGAGATCGCCACTTGCCGGACGTTCCTGGTGCCGACGATCGCCCGCTTCCCCAATTTGCGCGCCGTGCTCGCGCTGGGATCGATCGCGCACCAGTCGACGGTGCGCGCGCTGGGCGAGCGTGTCGCCGCCTACCCGTTCAAGCATGGCGGGCAATTGCCGGCCGGCGGCATCACGCTGTTTTCCAGCTATCACTGCTCGCGCTACAACACCAATACGGGTGTGTTGACGGAAGCGATGTTCGTCAAGGTTTTGAGCGAGATCGCGGAATTCCTGCGGGAATAGCGCGATTCCGGACGGGAAACCGTTTCACAATTTTTCTGAAATTGCGTCAGAACCCCTCCAGCACGATTTTGCCCTTGGCCCTGTCGCTCTCGATCAGCGCGTGAGCACGCTTCAGATTGGCGGCATCAATGGGACCGAATGTCTCACCCAGTGTGGTGCGGATCGTGCCAGCGTCTACGCCAGTTCAGATGCTCTCCTGCGCAGCCATATCAGGCGCTTCGTACAGTGAGCGGGTGAACATCAGCTCCCAATGGATCGAAACGCTCTTGCGCTCATCATCGCGCTGAAAGTGTGGGGCGACGCGAATGTGACGCTGGCGCCAGAGGGGTCTCAAGCCGCGGCTTGAGGCGGTGGCGGCAGCGACCGGCAAAGCTCACACTGGCAGCAGTGCGTCCGGTTCCACGTCGCCGATCGAGGCATAGGTAAGTGCCACCGCAATCGTCATTGGATTCAATGGCATGGCTCGGCTTGTGAAGAAACAGATTCGGGCGCGCGCCAACACCTCAATGCGCGGATGCAAGCAGCGCCGCCAATCTCTCCTGCCCGCCTTGGAGAACGTTCAGGTCGACATCGCCCGCGATCCCGTCGACGCGGCCCCTGTTGTGATACTGCCAATAGACCCAGTCGTGGCGGTCCGGCTCGACGAGCAGCGAGCGAAGCCAGAGCGGACGAGCCGCGATCTGCCCGGCATAGGCTGCCTCGGCCTCATCCGTCAGATAGACGATCGCCGGCTTGCCGAACGCTGCCTCGACAGGTCCGAGAAAGGCCCGGAGTTCGGCATTCAATTGTTCGGGCGACGGGCGCTGCGGACAATTGCCGCCGAACTCGACGTCGACGACCGGCGGCAGCAAGGGCTGATCGCGTGGCACGACCGAGATGAAATTCTTCGCCTGATCGGCGCCAGGCCGGCAGAAGGTGAAGAAATGATAGGCGCCGACGGCTAGGCCGGCCGCGCGAGCCTCCCGCAGATTCCGATCGAAGGCATCATCGACATGATCACCGCCCTCGGTCGCCTTGATGACGGCAAAGGCGACATCGTCGGCGGCAACACGCCGCCAGTCGATCTGGCCCTGATGATGGGAAACATCGATGCCCCTGAGCGGATATTTGCCGCGGTCGGGAGAATAGGTCTGAAAGTAGAAGAAGCCGCCGGCGACGATGAGGGTTGCAAGAATCAGGCTAACCGATCCCCAGAGGATGATCCGGTTCTTCAAAACTGTCTCCCCCCGGTATCAGCTTGGCTCGGCTGCTCGCACCTGAAGGCCAAACGCTTGGCTTTTCCAGGGCTATCGCCCGATGTTTCTCACCCGCGCTCCTTCAAGAGCCGGCCCTTTTCACGCGACCAGTCGCGCTGTTTCTCGGTCTCGCGTTTGTCGTGCAGCTTCTTGCCGCGACCGACGGCAAGCAGCAGCTTGGCGCGGCCCTGGTCGTTGAAATAGATCTTCAGCGGCACCAGGGTCATGCCTTCGCGGTCGACACTCTGCGCCAGCTTTGCCATCTCGCGCTTGTTGAGCAGGAGTTTGCGGCGCCGCCTGGGCTCGTGGTTGAAGCGGTTGGCCTGCAAATATTCCGGCAGGTAGGAGTTGATCAGCCAGATCTCGCCGCCCTCGACCGAAGCGTAGCTGTCCTGGATGTTGGCCTGGCCCTGGCGCAGCGACTTGACCTCGGTGCCGGTCAGCACAAGGCCAGTCTCGATCGTGTCGAGCACCTCATAGGAAAACCGCGCCTTGCGGTTTTCCGCAACGGTCTTGTTGTTGGGATCGGCTTTTCTGACTTGATTCATGACGCTTAGAGTCCGTTTCGAAACTCGCTCCTGCGAGTCAGATGATGGTGTCATCGAGAACCGGAGCGGAGCGTACATATAGTACGTGAGCACCGGAAGCGCAGGTGACACCTTCAGGTGGCCGCAGGAGTAGAGTTTCCAAACGGGCTCGCTAATTAATCAAGCCGGCATGCTTCATGGCCGCATCGATCTTTTCGGCTGTCGAAGGCTCGACCGTAACCAACGGCGAACGCAGCACGTTCTCGACCTTGCCGAGCTTCGACAGCGCGTATTTGGCGCCGGAAACGCCAGGCTCGATGAAAATGGCCTTGTGCAGCGGCAACAGACGGTCCTGCAATTCCAGCGCCTTGGCGCTGTCGCCGGAGAGCGTCGCTTCCTGGAACTCGGCACAGAGCCGCGGCGCGACATTGGACGTCACCGAGATGCAGCCGATACCGCCATGCGCGTTGAAACCGAGTGCGGAGGCATCCTCGCCCGAAAGCTGAATGAAATCCTTGCCGCAAGTCATGCGCTGCTCGGAAACACGCTCGACCTTGCCGGTGGCATCCTTGACGCCGACGATGTTCTTGAAGTCATGCGCCAGCCGTCCCATCGTCTCCGGCATCATGTCGATCACCGAGCGCGGCGGGATGTTATAGATGATGATCGGCAGCTTGGTCGCCCTGGCGACGGCGGCGAAGTGCTCGTAGAGCCCGCGCTGCGTCGGCTTGTTGTAATAGGGCGTGACCACCAAAGCGGCATCGGCGCCGGCCTTCTCGGCATATTGCACGAGCCCGACGGCCTCTTCGGTGTTGTTGGAACCGGCGCCTGCGACGACAGGGGCGCGGCCCTTGGCCACCTCGATGCAGACCTTGACGACGTGGCGATGCTCGTCATGCGACAGCGTCGGCGACTCGCCCGTGGTGCCGACCGGGACCAGGCCCGTCGTGCCCTCGCCGAGCTGCCATTCGACAAACGCGCGAAAGGCTTTCTCGTCGAAACGCCCGCTCTTTTCGAACGGTGTCACGAGCGCAGTAAGCGAGCCTCTCAGCATATCGTCCAACTCCTTGGGACTTCTTTGTTGTGCATGTCGTTGTCCCAAAACCGGTAACCACTTTTGGGCGACATGCATCGGTGTTTTGTCGATTAGTTTGTCGTGCGCGCCTTCTAGCCGAAAGCGAAGCGGCGCACCATAGTCTCGACATGGTTGCGCGGCAAGCATTGCCTTGGTGCCACCGAGCGCAATTCGAACGGCCTCGATAAGCTTTTGTTTACGAGCCCTTCACGACCTAAGTTTAGGCTTCGAGGCATCTTCGCCTGCTGGCAAATGCCAGAGCAAGGAAAGACGTAGGATCATGCCGGCCAATCGGCCCCATTTCTTCGCGCTGCTTGGCGCCATTGCCGTGCTGGTGCCCGGCGTGGCGATCGGCGGCAGCGTCGATGTGCGGGTCACCTCGGCCATCCCCATGCCGGATCTGCAAGACCAGAACCTGCAAGACCCGAACCGGCAAGACGAGGCGCAGCAGGATCCCTCCCCCAGCGTCGCCCTGCTGAAAAGCGGGCTGGATGCGCTGGCGGCCGGTGATATTCCCCGCGCTCGCGGCGTGCGTGACGCCCTGCCCGCTCATGCACTCGACCAGCACATTCTGGCTTGGGCAATCGCGCTCTATGGCGGCGACAAGGTACCGAGCGGCGATATCGCCACCGCCGCGAAGGTGCTGCCCAACTGGCCGGGCACGGCTGCCCTGCGCAAGAACAGCGAGCGCGCTCTTTATCGCGAAAACCCCGCCCCCGACATCGTCGTCCGGGCGTTCGATGGCAGCCAGCCGCAGACATTCGAAGGCGTGATGGTTTTAGCCCGTGCCTACGTGGCATCCGGCGATATCAAGGCGGCGCGCTCGGTGCTGTCGCCGTTCTGGCACACGGCAATCCTGGAAGCCAAGGACGAGACGGCGCTGATCAAGGAGTTCGGCGGCCTGATCCCTGCCGCCGACCATCGCTTTCGCATGGAGCGCATGTTCTATGCCGACCGGGTGAATTCCGCCCTGCGCGTCGCCGGCCTTGCCGGCGCCCAGCAGCTGGCGGACGCCTGGGCCGCCGCCGACAGGGGCGACAAGAACACGCCGAAACTGCTCAAGGCAGTGCCAGCGGCGCAGCGTTCGGCCGGTTATTTCTTCGCCCAGGCCGAATATTTGCGCAAGCAGGAGGATCTTGCCGGCGCCGCCGCCATTGTCATGAAGGCGCCGACGGACCGCGAAGCACTTGTCGATCCGGACGCCTGGTGGGTCGAGCGCCGGGTGCTGTCGCGCGAGTTGGTCGACCAGGGCGACATGAAGATGGCCTACCGGATCGTCGCCATGCATGCGGCCGAAAGTGCTGCCAATGCGGCGGAAGCCGAATTCCATGCCGGCTGGTACGCGTTGCGCGGCCTGAACGACCCCAAGCTTGCCGCAACGCATTTCACGCGCATCGCCGACCTTGCCCAGGGACCGATGACCCTGTCGCGCGCTTATTACTGGCTCGGCCGTGCCGCGGAAGTCGGCGGCCCCGGCAATGCCAAGGACTATTTTGGGCGCGCAGCTGACTATGGCACGACTTTTTACGGCCAGCTTGCCGCCGAGCGTGTCGGCCGGCAGGCGCTGAATATCGTCTATCCCTCGCCAAGTGCGGCCGACCGGCAGAGTTTTGCCGGCCGTGAAGCGGTGAGCGCCATCAAGCGCCTGCAGGAGGCAGGCTATGATCGCTATGCCGAAACGCTCTATCGCGATCTTGCCGGACAGTTGACCAGCCCCGGCGAACTGGCACTGCTCGCTGTCCTTGCCGAGAAACAGGACAACCATTTCATGGCGTTGAAGGTCGGCAAGATCGCCGGCGCGCGCGGCATCGATGTCGGCGCGCTGTCGCATCCACTCGGCGTCATTCCCGATTCGGCCAATATTTCCGGCTCGGGCAAGGCGCTCGCCTATGCGATCGCCCGCCAGGAAAGCGAATTCAACGTCGGCGCCGTCTCCAGCGCAGGAGCACGCGGGCTGCTGCAGCTGATGCCGGGGACCGCCAGGCAATTGGCGAAGAAGGCCGGATTGCAATTTTCGCAGACACGCCTGACCACCGACGCCGGCTACAACGCCACGCTTGGCTCGGCCTTCCTTGGCGAACAGCTCAACCGCTTCAACGGCTCCTATGTGTTGACCTTCGCCGGCTACAATGCCGGTCCGGCCCGCGCCAGCCAATGGGTTGCGAAATACGGTGACCCACGCGGCAAGGACATCGATGCGGTGGTGGACTGGATCGAGCGGATTCCCTACACGGAAACAAGAAGTTACGTGCAGCGTGTGATGGAGAATTACGAGGTCTACAAGATGCGTATTTCCGGCAAATACGACATTGTGGGAGATCTGGTGAACGGACGGAGTTGACGGCAAGCACACCGTCGCCAAAGTTGCCGATCTCCCCCCTTGCGGGGGAGATGCCTGGCAAGGCAGAGGGGGGTGCTGTCCCTCGGCCTATCAGCTAATTTGTTGACTCGTTCCGAATTAGCCATTCAAGGTTGGCGATCCTTCACACCCCCCTCTGGCCTGCCGGCCATCTCCCCCGCAAGGGGGGAGATTGGCAGCTTCGGCGTCGCGCCTTCTATTTGACCGCTCCTGCACTCATCTGTAGCAGTCGGAAACAAGCCGGCCAGGAGTCTTTTCCAATGTCGAACCACGAAGGCTTTTCCGACTTCTTCTACGCCGCGTCCGATGGGCTCAGACTTCATGCGCGCGTCTATGGCGAAGCGAATTCCGGACACTGGCCGGTCGTCTGCCTGCCTGGCCTGACCCGCAACGCGCGGGATTTTCACGAGCTGGCGCTGCGTCTGTCGACAGGATCCGATCCACGCAAGGTGGTTGCCTTCGACTATCGCGGACGCGGGCAGTCGGCCTACGATCCCGATCTCAGCCACTATAATGTCGGCGTCGAGGCCGGCGACGTGCTTGCCGGGCTGGCAGCGCTCGGCATCGAGGAGGCCGCCTTCATCGGCACCTCGCGCGGCGGGCTGATCATCCATGTGCTCGGCGCCCTGCGGCCAGCCGCGCTGAAAGCCATTGTTCTCAACGACATCGGGCCCGTGATCGAGCCGGCAGGCCTCGCGCATATCCAGTCGTATCTCGAGCGCGCGCCGAAGCCGAAGACCGTCGCCGAGGTGATGAATGCTCAACGCAGCGTTCACGGTCGGGACTTTCCGGCGCTCACCGAAGCTGACTGGAAGCGGATGGTGGCGGCGCTCTACCGCGAGACGGATCTGGGGCTGTTGCCGGACTTCGACCCGAGACTGGTCGACACGGTTGCCGGTCTCGACCTGTCGCAGCCATTGCCGGCCTTGTGGCCGCAGTTCGATGCGTTGGCGGCGATTCCCTTGCTCGCCATACGCGGCGCCAATTCGAGATTGCTGTCGGTGGACACGCTGCGGCGGATGCGAGAGCGCCATCCGATGACGGATACGATCACGGTCGAGGGCCAGGGTCACGCCCCTTTCCTCGAAACCGGCAGCTTGCCCGACGACATCGCGGCTTTTCTCGCCCGTGCGGAAAGGCAGGGAGGCTCGAAGCAAGAAGCCTAGGGTCAAATCTTGACCCCATGAATTGCGGTCGCCCGCCCCATTGCACCGAGGCGTCTCCAGCACGGTAACGCAGCCGTCGAGATCGTTGGTGGCCAGATGCGCGTAACGCATGGTCATCGATAGGGTCTGATGGCCGAGCCACATCTGCACGCGCCTGATGTCGATGCCGCCCTGGACAAGACGCGAAGCGCAGGTGTGACGCAGGATGTGCGGCACGACCTGGTCGTCGGCGCCAAGTCCGACCTCGGCTTTCGCCGCGTTCCAGATGGCACGGAACTGTGCCTGGCTGAGCTTGGTGAATGGGCCCTTCGGCCGACGGCCTTCGGCCGGAGGCAGCTTGATCACCTCCTTGACCCGCTCGGTCATCGGGATGGTGCGGCTGCGGCCGGATTTGGTGATCCAGAAGGAGACGCGATGCTCCTGGAGGTCGTTCCAGATCAGCCTCAGCGCCTCGCCGAGACGGCAGCCGCTATCGACCAGGAAGACGGAAAGCCTGTAGGCATCCTCGCTGCGGCTCTTGATAGCGGCGAACAGCCGCGCCTCTTCGTCCCTTTCCACGAAACGAATCCGCCCCGCCCGTTCCTTCTGGCGACGGAACTCGGGCAGGCTGTGAATATCCCCCATCTTGTAAGTCTTGCGCAGCAGTTTGCTGAGGGCAGTCATCTTTCGATTGATGGTTGCGTTGCTGTTGCCGCGCTGGCGCAAGGTGACATCCTGCTTCGCGGGGAGGTCTGGGCTTGTCCTGCGAAGCTCGAAGAGCGATGCCCTTCCCGAGAGATGGGTGACAGTTCATTCCGGATAGATGGGTTACACTTTCGGCCCTTTGCAAGGAGAGCAAG